>NZ_JBEZDW010000052.1:0-44089 GCF_040802045.1 Microbispora sp. NPDC049125
TCCTGGAGATGACCACCGGAGGCGTTGACGGTGAAAACGCTGGTGTACCCCTCATGCACCACCACAGCGGGTGTGCCCGTCACGGCCGGAGTGCCCGCCGTGCCACTGATGTCCTGCGTGTACCACGCCGAACCAATCTTCGGGAGGTAGGTCTCCTGGAGATGACCGTCGGCGGCGTTGACGGTGAAAACGCTCGTATACCCCTCATGCACCACCACGGCGGGTGTCACATCGGCCGAGGCCGGAGTACCGGCGGTGCTGCTGAGATCCTGGGTGTACCAGGCCGAACCGATCTTGGGGAGGTAGGTCTCCTGGAGATGGCCGTCGGAGGCGTTGACGGTGAAAACGCTGGTGTACCCCTCATGCACGATCGCCACCGGCTTCGTCGCCGACGCCGGGATGCCGGCCCCGCTACTCAGGTCCTGGGTGTACCAGGACGAGCCGATCTTCGGCAGATACGCCTCCTGAATATGACCGTCACCGGCACTACGCGTGAACATGCTGACGAAACCCTCATGCACCACCGCCGGACTGCCGAAAGGATTACCGGAAGAACTGTTGGGAGGAGAGTCGGCGATGAGGTTGTTGTAGTGGATGGCGTGCTCGAAGTTGGTGGTGATGTCGCTCAGCGAGCGGAAGCCCAGCTTGTTTTCGGTGTTGTTCTTGTACGGGTTGCGGACCGTGTAGCCGGTGGAGTTGAACGAGTAGAAGTAGGCGCCCTTGGAGTGGTCGGCGTCGTTCGCCCAGAAGGCGAACAGTTCGGTGTGGTCCGACAGGCCCTTGAAGTTCACCCGCAGGATGGCGTCTCCGGGCCTGAGGTCGTTGAAGCTGCCGAGGCGGGTGAGCCTGCCGCCGAGCCAGCTTTCGTAGACGCTGGTGTCGTAGTAGCCCTGGGGTAGGTGCCAGACCATCGAGATCAGCCCGGAACAGTCGCGGCGATATTTCTCGCTGCCAGTGGGGCCCGTGCGCCAGGTGCTCGTGTCCGAGCTGTTCAGGTAGGTGTAGCCCTGGTCGACCCAGTACTGGGCACGGGTGAGGACCTCGGTGGGGGTGATCTGGCCGCCGGCCGTGGACTCGGCGTGGGCGGGGATCGCGACGGTGATGGCCGTCACCGCGGCTCCGGTGACGCCGAGGGCCGCCGCCACCGTTATCGCGAGCATGCGTGTGATCACACGGTTGAGTTTCATGGGGCCTTCCGGTGGAGAATTTCGTGTTCCGACACCGAAAGGGTCGATCAGGGCGCTGAAAATTCACTGAGGATCCGCGGCGGGCGTCTTTCAGCGCGTCTTTCAGCGCATCTTTCAGCCCGGCTTTCGAGCGGCTTTCGAGCGGCTTTCAGAGGGGCGCCGGACCACCGGTGAGCTCGCTGTATTCGCGGGCGCCGTGGTCGTGGAAGACCGTCAGCACCCGGCTGTGGATCGCCGCGGCCGTCTCGTGCTCGCCGCGCGCCTCGTGCACCAGAGCCATGACGCGTTCGGTGCGGGCGCCCCAGAGGGGGGCCTCCATGTCCCGCCACACCTCCATCGCGGCGGCGAGGCAGGCGACCGCGTCGTCCAGGCGGCCCTCGGCCAGGTGAAGCTCGCCCAGCGTGCGCAGCGTCACCCCCAGCCCCCACCGGTCACCCATCGAACGGCAGGTCGCCAGCGCCCCTTCGAGAGGGGCCAGGGCACGCTCGGTCCGGCCCAGCCGGAACTGGGCCTTGGCCCACGCCCGGACCGAGTACCCCTCCATCAGCTTGTCGCCGAGACGGGCGAAGATGGCCTTCGCGGCCTCCGCCGTCTCGATCGCCTCGTCGTACTCGCCCGTCGCCCGGTGGAACAGGCTCATCGTCCGCAGAGCCGCCGCCTCGCCCCGGCGGCAGCCGGTGCGCCGGTAGGCGTCCAGGGACTCCTCCAGGCCGGCCCAGGCCGCGGGGTAGTCCCCTCGCTCCAAGCGCACGGAGGCGGACAGCCGCCGCAGATAGGCGATCCCGACGTCCTCCCCCAGCTCGGTGAGCAACTCGCCGGCCTGGTCCAGGAAGTACAGCGCGTCGACCAGGCGCCCGGCCTCCCTGCAGGTCACGCCAAGCCCCGCGAGCGCCACCGCCTGACCGCGCGCGTCCCCGAGCTGGCGGAACGCGCCGAGCGCCTCGCCGAAGACCTGGCGCGCCACCGGGAAGTGGTCTTGGAGGTAGCGCAGGTGTCCCAGCTCGGCCAGCATGGTCGCCTCGCCCTGCCGGTCCCCCGCGTCGCGGGCGGCGGCCAGCGCGGCCCGGTTGATCCGCTCCCGCGACTCGAACCTGTTCACCCCGAAGAACGAGGGCCCCAGCCGGGCGGAGGCGAACTGGCAGACCATCTCGTGCAGGCCGAGGGCGGCGGCCCGCTCGACGCCGGCGACAAGCGTGGGCTGCTCGATGCCGAACCAGTCGTGCGGATCCGCCAGCACCTGCGCGATCAGGTCGTCCGGGACAGGGAAGGCCGCCACGGCGGGGCGCATCCAGCCGATCTCGTCGGACGGCGCGTCGGCCGCCACCTGTTCGGCCAGGGTCAGCCAGCCGTGCAGCACCCGGCCCACGGCCGCCGCCAGCGCCGTGGCGGGCTCCTCCACCTCCGCGCGCTCACACGCGTAGATGCGCACGAGGTCGTGGATCCGGTACCGGAGCGTGCCGAGCTCGTCTACCCGGCTGAAGTCCACCACCTGCGCGTCGACCAGCCGTTCCAGGACGTCCTCGGCGGCCGTCATGGAGGTGTCGTTCAACCAGGCGACGATCCATGGGGAGAAGTCCGGGACGCCCAGATGGCCGAGCCGCCGCAGCGCCCGGCGAGCGCCCGCGTCCAGCCCGCGGTAGCTGAGCTCGAACCCGGCGCGCACCTCCAGATCCGAGATCGCCAGCTCGTCCAGCCGTCGCCGCTCGTCGGTCAGCCGGTCGGCCAGCAGCCGCAGCGGCCAGCGCTGCCGGGTGGCCAGCCGCGCCCCGGCGATCCGGATCGCCAGCGGCAACCGGCCGCACAGCTCGACGATCTCACGGGCCACCGGCTCCTCCGCCGCCACGCGCTCGGCCCCGACGATCCGGACCAGCAGGTCGGCCGCCTCATCGGGTTCGAGGACGTCCAGGTCCGTACGGCGGACGCCGTCCAGCGCGCCGAGCCGGTTGCGTGAGGTGATCATCACGGCGACGCCGGGAGCTCCCGGCAGCAGTGGCCGCACCTGCTGCTCCCCGGCCGCGTCGTCGAGCAGCACCAGCACCCGGCGGCCGGCCAGAAGCGTGCGGTAGAGCTCGGCCCGCTCGGCGGTCGCGGCCGGGACGTCGGCCGGCCGCACCCCCAGTGCCTTGAGGAACCGCCCCAGCACCTCGCCGGCGTCGGCCGGGGCCTCGCTCATCCCCCGCAGCTCGGCGAACAGCTGCCCGTCGGGGAAGGCCTTGGCGACCTGGTGGGCGACGTGGACGGCCAGGGCGGACTTGCCGCTCCCGGCGCGTCCCCCGATGATCTGGATGGCCGGGGCCGGGCCCGTCGTCAGCGCCTCGACAAGGGTGGAGGTCTCGAGCACGCGGCCGGTGAAGTCTCCCGGCGCCACCGGCAGCTGAGCCGGCACCGGGCCGCGGACGGTCTCGTCGGACGGCGCCGCCAGCAAAGCGGGGTCTCCGCGCAGGATCGCGTCATTCAGGTCGGACAGCTCCGGCCCCGGGTCGACCCCGAGGTCCTCGACCAGCGCCCTGCGCCCCTCCCGGTAAGTGGCCAGCGCGTCGGCCTGGCGTCCGAGCCGGTACAGCGCGGTCATGTACTGGCCCCGCAGCCGCTCGTTGGCGGGGTGCCGGCCGACCAGCGAGGCCAGCTCGGCGACCAGCCTGCCGTGCCGCCCCAGCGCCAGGTCCGCGGCGATGCGCTCTTCGGTGGCGGTCAGCCGCAGCTGCTCCAGCCGGGCCACCTCCCCGTCCAGCGGCGAGGTGTCGAGCCCCGCCAGGGCGGGCCCGCGCCACAGCGCCAGCGCGGAGCCGAGCAGGTCGGAGGTCTCGCCGGGGGTCGACGCGGCACGCGCCTGGGCCACGAGCCGCTCGAAGACGTCCACGTCGAGCGACCCGTCGGGGATCTGGGCCAGGTAGCCGGACGTACGCGTGACGATCACATCCGAGGCGCCGTGGCGGGCCAGCGCCTGCCGCAACGTCTTGACGTAGGTCTGTATCGCCGCCCTGGCCGTCCCCGGCGGGTCGTCCGGCCAGATGATGTCGATCAGGCGAGGCGTCGGCACGATGCGCCCGCGCTCCAGCAGAAGCGCGGCGAGCAGCGTCCGCGGCTTGGCCCCTCCCAGCGGGACCGGCACTCCTCCGGCCGACACCTCGACCGGCCCCAGCAGCCGAAAATCCACCGCCACTCCCTGTCGCGTCAGCTCTCGGCGGGACGGCGGCCCGGAGTGGTTCAGAAGCGGCCGGGCCGTGGCTGCACGGTCCTTGGGGGCCGCGCATGTCTGGTACAGCGGGATGAGCCGCACGGGGCGGCTCGGCTCCTGCCCCTCGGCCCGGCCGTCGGCCGGGGACCGCTGAGGCGGGCCGGAAAGGCGAGGAGGATGCGCAAGGATCTTCCGGCAAGCATGGTCAATTCCCGCCGCGGCTGCAAGACCGTTCGCGAAGCGGTCGCAGGTAGTTCACTTCCGTTGAGCCGGGACCCGGTTCACTCGCCGGGCTCGGGAATCGGCTCGCCGTACCAGGTCTCGATGAGCCGGCGCGCGATCGACACCGGGCCGGGCAGCCCCAGCTCGCCCGACTCCACCTGGGCGGCGAGCTCCCGCCTGGACAGCCAGCGGGCCTCGGCGATCTCGTCCAGGTCGGGCCGCAGCTCCGTGGTGGTGGCACGGGCGACGAAGCCGAGCATGAGGCTGCGGGGGAACGGCCACGGCTGGCTGCCCATGTAGCGCGGCGCGGTGACGACGACGCCGACCTCCTCCATGACCTCGCGGATCACCGCGTGCTCCAGCGACTCCCCCGGCTCCACGAAGCCGGCGAGCACCGACATCCTGCCCTCGGGCCACTGCGGCCCCCGGGCGAGCAGGATGCGGTCGTCGTCGTCGTGGACGAGCATGATGACCGCCGGGTCCACCCGGGGGAAGTGCTGGCTGCCGTCCCGCGGGCACACGCGCACGTGCCCCGACGCCGTGATGTCCGTACGGCTTCCGCACCGGGGACAGAACTCGTGGGTGTCGTGCCATGCCTCCAGGGCCACGGCGTAGACCAGCAGGCCCGCGTCGCGGTCGTCGAGCAGTGCCGCGGCCGAGCGCAGACCGGCCGACTCGCCGGGCGGCAGCGGCGCCCTGACCGCGAAGTAGGGCACACCGTCGTCGTCCACTCCCAGCAGGTAGCGCGGGCCGTCCGGCGCCTCGGCCGGGGACATCAGCACGAGCGCGGCGCCGTCGGTGAACCGGCGCAGCAGCGTGCTGCCATCGTGGACGAGCAGGACTCTCGTCTTCTCCGCCGCCCAGGCCTGCTCCAGCCACGTCTCGTCACCACGCAGGGCGGCGGAGCGGTCGATGGCGCTGCGCGACAGCAGCAGAGGGCCCAGCAGCGTGTCGGAGAATTCCACGGCGTCATCTTTACACGGAGGCCGCGCGGAGCACCGGCTGGCCTTGGCGATTTCCCCTCGGGAGGCAGTCGGCGTGGCTAGGATGACGCGGGTTAGGTTAGGTTAGCCTTACCTCGGAGGCTTCGTGCGGCTGTACCTCATCACGCTCAACCCGACCGACTCGGTGACCGCTGGATTCCTGCCGGCCGCGGCGGCGCTGGGCTGGGACGTGACGATCCTGACCGATCAGCCGGACCGTTACCCGGGGCACGAGGCCGTCGAGACCGACGTGCGCGACCCCGGCGCGGTGATCGACGCCATCTGCGGGCACCACCGGCCGGACGTCGTCTTCTCCAACTCCGACCACCTCCAGGCCGCGACCGCGCTCGCCGCCGCGTTCTTCGGCCTGCCGGGGAAGGCGTGGCGCTCCTGCTTGTCCGCCAAGAACAAGGCGCTGACGCGGCGCGCCCTCGCCGCCCTGGACCCGGTCCGGTCCGTACGGCTCCCGCCCGGCGCGGGCCTCCCCGCGGCTCTGCCGTACCCGGTGGTGGTGAAACCGGCGATGGGGGTGGCGAGCGAGGACGTGACGCTGGCGCGTGACGCGGCGGAGCTGGCGGACGCGGTCGCCGCGATCAGGCGGCGGCGCCCGCGCGACCTCCTGGTGGCCGAGGAGTTCCTGGACGGCCCTCTCTACACGCTGGAGACGCTGGGCGACGGGTCGGGGACCCGGGTCCTCGGCGGCTTCCGCACCACGCTGGGGCCTCTGCCGCACTTCGTCGAGGAGCGTCTGGACTGGCATC
Organism: Microbispora sp. NPDC049125; assembly: GCF_040802045.1. Taxonomy (NCBI): domain Bacteria; kingdom Bacillati; phylum Actinomycetota; class Actinomycetes; order Streptosporangiales; family Streptosporangiaceae; genus Microbispora; species Microbispora sp. NPDC049125. The sequence continues at coordinate 6,332 of NZ_JBEZDW010000052.1, forward strand.
CCTCCCCGCCGCCGGAGCACGTGAGCCATGTCATGGCCGCGCTCGGCGCGCTCGGGGCGGGCTTCGGTGCCTGCCATACCGAGTTCGCCGTGACCCGGGACGGGCCGCGCGTCGTCGAGGTCAACTACCGCCTCATCGGCGACAACTGCGACTTCCTGCTGGCCGAGCTGACGGGTGTGCCGCTGTTCGAACGGATCCTCCGCGTCCACGCCGGTGAGCCGCTCGGTGACGTCTGCGGGGAGCCGCCTGCCGGGCACGGGGCGGCGGTCAGCGTGGTCGCCGACAGGTCCGGAGTCGTCACGGCCGCGCCGCCGGAGGTCTCCCCCGAGAGCCCGGGAGCATGGGCAGAAGCATGGACGGGCGGCGGCGTCCGGCTGTGGCACCGGCCGCTGCGCAAGGTGGGCGACCGGATCGAGCGGACCCATACGAACCGCGACTATCTCGGCGTCATCCGGGCGACCGGCCCGGACCGGCTCAGCGTGGACGCCGCCGTGCACGCCTTCCGCAAGCTTCACCCCTGGGTGATCGCGTGACGGCGGCCTGGCCGTACCCGGCGGCCGAGCCGCCGGGATCGGCGTTGGAGTCGCCGTCGCCGAGGGAGCGGTACCTCGCCGTCCGGGTGCTCGACGCGCTGCTGAGGGAGGACTACGGCGGTCTCGCGTCCCGGCTGACGCACGACAAGGACGGCGTGGCGCTCGTGCTCGCCTCGGGCAGGCGGGTGCGGCTCGCGTCCGGCAGCCCGTTCCAGGACTTCGCCGTCGCTCCCCCGTCGCGCGCCTCCCGGGGCTCGAAGCGAAAGGCCGTTCCGGCGGGAGCCGGGCTCAGCCTGGCGGAGGTGGTGGAGACGCTGGAGGCGGTCGCCGACCCGGCCGACGCCGCCGGGGTCGCCGCCTTCACCGCCGAGTGCCGGGAGGCGCTGTCGGCGCTGGAGCTGCACCACCGGCATCGTGACGAGGTCGCCGCACGCCTGGCCCGGGAGCCCGCGCGCCCCGGCGGCGGCCGCGACCTGATCTTCTACGAGACGCTGGCCGCGGCGGTGGACCACCCGATCTATCCGACCGCCCGCTGCCGTCTGGGGCTGAGCCCGCGCGACCTGCTGGCCCACGCACCGGAGTTCGCCCCGGAGTTCGAGGTCGCGTGGGCGGCGGTGCCGCGCGAGCGGGTGACGCTCACCTGCCCCGAGCCGCCCCAGTGGTGGCCGGGGGCGGGCGACGCCGGGCTGCCAGGCGCCCTCGCGGCGACGCACGCGATGTTCCCCGTGCATCCGCTCTCCGTACCGGTCGTGGCCGGGATCCCCGGCGTCGTCCTCGCGCCGGCGCGACGTCTCGCGGTCAGACCGACGCTGTCCATGCGTACGGTCGAGGTCGACGCCCGGACTCATCTCAAGCTGCCGCTCCCGATGAGCACGCTGGGCGTGCGCAACCGCCGTTCGATCAAGCCGGGCACGCTGCGCGACGGCGCGCTGGCCGAGTCGCTGCTGCGGGAGGTCCTCGATCGCGAGCCGGGCATGCGAGTGGGGCTGGCCGGCGAGCAGGAGTACGGGCACGCCGGCCACGAGTTCCTCGGATGGCTGGTCCGCCGCCTCCCCGAGGGGGAGATCGTGCCCGTGGCGGCCCTGCCGGCCCCCCTCCCGGGTGACGGAAGGCGGCTCGTGCTCCACGAACTGGCCGGGCGCTTCTACGGAGGGGACGTCCGCGCGCTGCTGCGCGACTACCTCGGGACGCTGCTGCGGTGGAGCGTCATGCTCTTCGTCCGGTACGGCGTCGCCCTGGAGGCGCACCAGCAGAACCTGTCGCTCGTCTTCGGCGACGGGCCGGCCCGGCTGCTGGTCAAGGACGACGACGGCCTGCTCGCCTCGCCCGGACGGCTGCGCGCGGCGGGGCTGGAGCCGCCCGGATTCGGGGACGAGCGCATGCTGACCGACGACCCGTACGCTCTCGCGGACGTCTTCGTGACCATCACCCTGCATCTGGCGGCGACGGCCGTGGCCCACAGTGCGCTGCCCGGGTCGGGAGCCGGCCTGGTCAGGGAGGCGCTGTCCGCGGCGCTGGAGCCGTACGGGGACGACCCGATGGCGCGGCTGCTCCGGGGCAGGACCCTGGACGCCCACCGCCTGACCGGCAAGTCGATGATCGTCGCGGGGACGCTGGTGGACAAGGAGCGGACGGGGGCCCGCGACATCAACAAGTTCTACGGCACGACCGGCCCGAACTATCTGCGGCCGGCCCTTCGCGATCTCGCGTCCCGGTCGTGACCGCGCGAAGGGACGGCCTCACCGTGGACCGCGTCCCGCTCGGCCGTCATGCCGCCGCGGCCGAGGAGGCGACGCTGGGCGCGCTGCTGCGCTGCTGCCTGCGCGAGCTGGGCGGAGCGCGCGGGCGGGTGCGGGCCGCCGGGCCGTACCTGCTGCTCCGCGTGGGCGGGGCCCTGCTGCGCGTGCGGACGCGCGGCGGGGTCGCCCTGCGCTTCGACGGGCCGCCCGAACGCCTGTCGGGCGGCTCCTGGCGGCCGCTCACCTCGGGCCTGCTCGTAGAGCTCGTCCGCCACGAACTGGCGACCGCCCCGTCCGGCCCGGCGCACGGCGGAGACGCGGAGTCCGTCAGCCGTGGGGAGTCCGGCGGGAGTTCCGGCGGGAGTTCCGGCGGGAGTTCCGGCGGGAGTTCCGGCGGGAGTTCCGGCGGGAGTTCCGGCGGGAATGACGAGTTCGCCGCGCAGGTGGCCGCCAGCAGGCAGGCCATCGCGACGCTGCTCGCCGCGCGCGAGCGAGCCGTCCCGCCCGCCGACCCCTGGCTCGCCTCCGAGCAGGCGCTCGTCGCGGGCCACCCGTTCCATCCGTCGCCCAAGGCCCGGACGGGTCGGGACTGGCTCCGGTACGCGCCCGAGGCGCACGCCAGGTTCACGCCGCGGCTGCTCGGCGTCCGCGCCGATCTCCTGGCCGGGCGGGGTGAGACAGGCGTCCTCGACGCTCTGGGAACCGCGCCTCCGGGGTACGTCCTGCTGCCCGCGCACCCGTGGCAGGCCGAGCTGCTGGCGGCCGATCTCGGCGGCCCCCTCTCCGACGGACGCCTCGTGGATCTCGGGGACAGCGCGTGCCCCGTCTTCCCCACCTCGTCGGTGCGGACGGTGTACGAGCCCGTGACCGGCACCTGCCTGAAGTTCAGCCTCGATGTGCGCATCACCAACTGCGTGCGCAAGAACGCGTGGTACGAGCTTGAGGGCGCGGTGGAGCTGACCGGGCGGCTTCGCCCTGCCTTCGCCGAGCTGGCGGAGCGCTTCCCGGGCACCCGGTGGCTGCCGGAGCCCGGCTACCGCTCCGCCGCCCTCGGCGCCCGGCTGCTCGAAGGGCTCGGAGTGATCGTCCGTACCGGTCCATGGCAGGTGTGCGGGCCCGGCGTCACCCCGGTCCTCGCGGCGGCGCTCGCGATCCCCTCGTACGGCACCGCGGAGACGCCGCGCACGGCCCGGATGTCAGGAGACGGTGGGCCGGGGAGCGAAGAGGCGGGAGGCATGGCATGCGGTAACGATCAGCTCGCGAGCGGGCAGCTCGGGTACGGCCAGCTCGCGAGCGGGACCGGAGAGGCTGGAGGCGGCTCCGGGCTGTGGGCACTCGCGGGTGTTCCGGCCGCCGTCCTGGAGCGCAGAGCGGCCGACCCGGTCGGGTGGTGGCGGGCGTACGTGGAGCGGGTGGCGTTTCCCGTGCTCGACGCCTACTTCCACCATGGGGTGGTGCTCGAACCGCATCTGCAGAACGTGCTCGTTGGCGTCGACGGCGACGGACTCCCCGTTGAGATGATTTTTCGTGACATGGAGGGGACGAAGCTGGTCGCGGGCCGGCACGACCTCTCCGGGGTGCCCGGCAGGGTCGCCGACGCGCTGACGTACGACGCCGGCCGGGGCTGGCAGCGGGTCGCGTACTGCCTCATGGTCAACCACCTGGCGGAAATCGCCGCCACCGTCGCCGAGTCGGCCTCGCCGGGACGCGGGGAGGATGTCCTGCGCGACCTGTGGGCGGCCGCCCGGCACGCCTTGACCCGCTACGCGCGGCGGCATGCCGCGAGGCGGACCGACGGACCGTGGAGAGACGGCCATCGGGCGAACGGAGGTCGAGCGGACCAGTTGCAGGCGGACGAGTGGCGGGCGGACCCGGCGGCAGGCCCCCTGCCCGGCCGGTTGGCGGATCTGCTGGCGGGTGCGCCGCTGCCCGCCAAGGCCAACCTCGCCGTGCGCTGGTCGAGAGTGGCCGATCGGGCGGCGGGATACGTGCCCGTCCCCAATCCCCTCGCCGCGACTCTCGCCGGGCAGGAACGACGCGCCGCGCTGGGCGATCTGGCGGAGGAGGGAGCCCGATGAACAGCCCCCTGGCAGGCGGCACACCAGGCAGAGGGCCCGCGTACCGGTGAGCACGCCACCCGATGTGCCCGAAAGCACCACGACCCCGGACGTGCCCGATGACACCGCGCCGCCCGACGTTGCCCAGAGCATCGCGCCACCCGATGTGCCCGAAAGCGTCGTGGCACTCGCGGCCTCGCTCGGCGACGTGCCCGCGTACGTCTACGACCTGCCGGGGCTCGGGCGCCACGCGGCCTCCGTACGCGCGGCGATGCGAGGCACGCAGATCCACTACGCGGTCAAGGCGAATCCGGACCCGGAGATCCTGCGCGCTCTCGCCCCGCACGTCGACGGCTTCGAGGTCTCCTCGGGAGGCGAGTTCGCCCACGTGCGAGCGCTGATGCCCCACGCTCCGCTGAGCTTCGGCGGCCCTGGGAAGACCACCGCCGAGTTGGCGCTCGCCCCCGGCGCGTACCGGTGGCACGTCGAGAGCCCGGCCGAGCTTCGCCGCCTCACCGGCCCGGCGGACGTGCTGCTGCGGGTCAACCTCGACGTGCCCGTCGCGGGGGCCGCGCTCGCCATGGGCGGCGGCGCGACGCCGTTCGGGATGGACCCGGACGGCGTCGACGCGTGCCTCACCATGCTGCGGGGCCCGTCCGAGGTCGTGCCCCAGACGGCGCCGGTGCGGCTGCGCGGCATCCACGCGCACCTGGCGAGCGGCCTCGACGCCCCCGGGCTGCTCGCACTCGCGGAGGCCGTCCTCGCGTACGGGCGCCGCCTCGGCGTGACCGAGATGAACCTGGGCGGCGGCATGGCCGTCTCCTACCGGCACCCGTCCAGCCGGTTCGACTGGGTCGCGTACGGCGAGGGCCTGCGCGCGCTCGCCCGTCCGGGGGAGACGCTCCGCGTGGAGCCGGGCCGGGCGCTGACGGCCTACTGCGGCTGGTATCTGACCACGGTCCTGGACGTGAAACGGGTGCACGGCGAGCGGTTCGCGATCCTGTCAGGCGGCACCCACCACCTGCGCACCCCGGTCACGAAGGGCCACGACCAGCCGTTCGTCCTGCTTTCCCGTGACGCGAGCGGGGCGTTCACGGTGTCCAGAATGACCGGCGCGCAGAAGCCCGGCCTGCGCGAAGCCGCCGGGGAGGAGCCGGTCACCCTGGTCGGGCGGCTCTGCACGCCGAAGGACGTGTTCGCCCGCCGCGTCCCGGCGTCCCCCGCACCGGGTGACGTGGTGGCGTTCGCGATGGCCGGGGCCTACGCCTGGAACATCTCGCACCACGACTTCCTGATGCATCCGAAGCCGTCGTTCCACTACCTGTGATCACTACGGCCGGACGTCAGGATTTCTTCCACCAGGTGGCAGTCTTCTCCACCAGGCCTCACGCTCGGCTTCTGTGCTCCTCCACAGGCCTCTGTTACTTTCCGTGCCGTTGTCGCAACTGGCCGTACCATCGGAACGCGGAGAGGTTGAGAGGATGGCGACATGGCGCTTACCAAGCCGGTCAAGTCTGGAAGGCACCACCCCGGTCCCGCACCCGCACCCGCGCCCCCACCGGAACCAGCTCCGGCCCCACAGCCTGTGGAAGCGGAGCCTCTGGACGGGGAGGACGAGATCCAGCAGCTCTGCCAGGAGCTCAACGACGCCGGCTACAAGGCGGAGGTCACCTTCGGGCAGGTCGTCGTGAGCCCGTGGATGGGACAGGAAAGCGCCGATGTGGTCGACAGGCTTGCCGACATGCTGTTCCCGGCGAAGCTCCTGAACGGCTGGCGTTTCTACCAGAACTGGGCGGTGTACATTCCGCCCTTCCTTGACCACCGCCTCCCCGATTTCATGGTCACCCCAGGTGAGGCGGAGCGCTTCGACCGGATGCGCGTCTACGGACACAGCACCCTGCTGGTCGTCGAGGTGTGCTCACCCGGCACACGCATCGTCGACTGGGAGGACAAGACGCTCGAATACGGCCGGGCGCGTGTCCCGCTGTTCCTGATCGTGGATCCGGTCATGACGCCCAGGACGGTGGCCCTGTTCAGCGATCCCCTTCCGGACCTCGCACCCGACGACGACCGGAAGCCGTATCGCCAGGTCGTGATGGTTCAGGAGGGCGCGACCCTGGAGCTGCCCCCACCGTTCGGACTCAAGATCGACACCGGAGCGCTGTTCGGCTGAGGGTCGCCGCGCCGGCGGCTTCCGAGGAGCGCACACCTCCGGCTTCCCCCGTACTCCTCCGAAGCACTCCTCTCCGGACTGCCGGGGACGGCCGCGGCATATCCGACGTGCTCGTGCCCGTGGGCCGCCCCCTGTGCTCACTCCTCGGGAACGCGGAGGACCAGCGCGGTGAGGCCGTCGGCCTCAAGGAGGTCCACGGGCCGCACGGTCTCGTTCGAACGCACGTAGTGGAAGGCCGCGCCGACCTTGTCCAGCGTCACTCCCGCCAGGGTCGCCCAGGCGAGCCGGTAAGCAGCGAGCTGGACCGACGCGGTGTCCGCGGCCCTGCCGTGGGGCCGCTCACCGGTCTTCCAGTCGACCACGACATACCCGTCGCCTTCGCGGAAGACGGCGTCCATCCGGCCGCGCAGCACCCGATCCGCGATCATGGTCTCGAACGGCACTTCGAGGTCGAGCGGCTCCCGTCCCGCCCACTCGCTCTCCTCGAACCGCTCCTGCAGCTCGGCGAGCTGCACGTCCGCCTCGGACACCTCGTCGGCGGCGCCCGGCAGGTCGAGGTCGTCGATGAGCCGCTGCTGCCCCCAGCGCGACTCCAGCCATCGGTGGAACGTCGTGCCACGCCGGGCGAGCGGGGCCGGCCGGCGAGGCACCGGGCGCCGCACCTGCCGCGCGAACGCCACCGGGTCGGAGGCGAGCGTCACCAGCGACGACACGGTGAGCTTCGCGGGCAGCTCCACGACGGCCCCTGACCGGTGGCGGCCCGCGTCCCGCTCCCGCAGCAGCAGGTCGGTGTCGCGCGCCCAGGCCCGCATCCGCTCCCTGTCGCGCTCCCTGAGCTCCGCACGCCTCGCACGCTCCGCCACGGTCAGATCCGTACGGCCCGCGTCGTCCGCCCCCGGGACGTCCGCACGGCCCGGGCCCTCCACATCGAAGACGTCCGTACGACCGTCGGACCGGGCATCGGGGGAGGCGGAGTGACCGGCGAGGCCGGCCATCGCCTCCTCCACGAGGCGGGCCCCGTCGCGTACCGCGTCCCTGACGGTGACCGCCGGCCACTCCGCCGCAGGAGGCTCGGCGAGCAACGGGTTCTCCTCGGCGTCGCCCTGGGCCCACCGCGCCACCTGGGCGCCCGCGTCGCGGACCTCCAGCAGGAAGTCCGACGGCTCCAGCGGCTTGGAAGAGGTGCCCCACCGGTAGCCGGACGCGATCAGCAGGTAGTGCGCCCTCGTCACCGCGACGTAGGCCAGCCTCCGCTCCTCCATGAGATCCCGGTCGCGGCAGCGCTCCTCGAAGTCGCCCAGCGCCTCCTTGTCCAGCCCCGCCAGCGCAGGAAGGTCCGCCCGGTCCCCGCGCAGGACGTAGGGCAGCTTTCGCGGGTTCTCCGTCCACCGGGAGTTGGTCACCGGCGTGGCGGGGAACACGCTGCCCTTGGCCAGCCCGCCTTTCTGGGTGGTGAGCTGCGACAGGCCCGGCACCACCACCACCGGCCACTCCAGGCCCTTCGAGGCGTGCACGGTCATCAGCTTGACGCTGTTGCTGTCGCCGACGCGCCCGGCCTCCAGCCCGAACTCCTCGCTCTCCGCCGCCTTGAGGTAGGCGAGGAACGCGCCGAGCGTGGGGTCCTCCGCGTCGCCCGCGAACCGGGAGGCCGCGTCGAGGAACGCGTCGAGATCCGCCCGCGCGGCCATCGGGCTGCCGCCCCTGGCCGCCACCTCGACGTCGAGCCCGAGCCGCCGCTCCACCTCGTTGATCAGGTCGGGCAGCGGCTGCCCGGCGTGCGCTCGCAGCAGCCGCAGCTCCAGGGCGATCGCGGGCAGCCGGACCCGGGCGAGCGGTGAGAAGGCGTCCAGCCAGTCCGGCCGGTCAGGCAGCTCGTCGAGAGCGTCGACGAGGCTGCCGCGCTCCTCCGCCATGTCGGCCACGACCTGGTCCAGCGGGTCCTCCTCGCGGGCCCCCCGCCGCGTCTCGCGGTTGAGCTCGCGGGCGGCGTCGCCGAGGAGTTTGAGGTCCGCGGGGCCGATCCGCCACCGGGGCCCGGCGAGCAGCCGCACCAGCGCGTCCCCCGCCGTGGGGTCGTACAGCACGCGCAGGGTCGCCACGATGTCGGCCACCTCGGGCACGGTGAGCAGGCCGCCAAGGCCGACGACCTCGACCGGCACGCCCAGGTCCTCCAGCTCCTTGCGGAGCGCGGGGAACTGCGACCGCTTCCGCGCGAGGATCGCCACGTCCTGCGGCTGCACGCCGGGGCCGCGCCGCCCGGAGCGCTCGCCCTCGCCCCAGGGCAGGCCGTCGGGGGCGCCCTCGGTGTCGAGCATCCGCGCCACCCCCGCGGCGATCCACTTCGCCTCGTCCTCGGCCGTCTCGTGGAACGCGCACAGCACCCGCCCCCGGCCGGCCCGGTTCGAGCCGGGCACCAGTACGGGCACCTGCCGGGCCTCGCGCCGCAGCGGGGCCTGGATCCGCGCCGCCACGTCAAGCACCCGTTCCCCGTTGCGGAAGCTCACCGCGAGCTGGCGGACGGCGGCGGGCGCGCCCGACGCCGTCGGGAAGTCCTCGGGGAACCGGGACAGGTTGCCGGACGAGGCCCCGCGCCAGCCGTAGATCGACTGGCAGGGGTCGCCCACCGCAGTGACGGGGTGGCCGCCCGCGTACAGCGCGCGCAGCAGCACGAGCTGGGCGTGGCTGGTGTCCTGATACTCGTCGAGCAGCACGACGGAGAACCGGGACCGCTCCGACGCGCCCACCTCAGGGTGCCGGGAGGCGATCCGCGCGGCGAGCGCCATCTGGTCGCCGTAGTCGATGACCTCCCGCGCCCGCTTCAGCCGCTCGTACGACTCGACCATCGGCAGCAGCTGCTCACGGATGCCCTGGGTCTTCACCGGCCGCTGCTGGGCCAGCGTGGTCCGGCCCGGCAGTGAGGCGAGACGGTCGCGCAGCCAGTCGCCGACCTCGCGGACCTCGTCCGGGCCGCGGAGATGCTCGGCCATCTCCCCCGCCAGCTCCAGCACCGCCGCGGTGACGCCGGGCGGGGCGAGGTCGACCCGGTCCATCGGCCCGTCGTACCGGCCGACGACGCGCGACGCCATCTGCCAGGCGACGGCCGGGGTGACGAGCCGCATGGTGGGCTCCAGCCCCTCGCGGAGCGCGTGGTCGGTCACCAGGCGGGCGGCGTACGCGTGGTAGGTCGAGATGGCCGGCTCGGTGTCGAGGGTCTCGGCGTCGACCAGCCCGGCGGCGCCGAGTCCGGCCAGCCGCTTGCGCACCCGCTCCGACAGCTCGGCCGCCGCCTTGCGGGTGAAGGTGAGGCCGAGGATCTGCTCGGGCCGGGCGATGCCGTTGGCGACCAGCCACACGACCCGGCCGGCCATCGTCTCGCTCTTGCCCGACCCCGCTCCCGCGACGACGACGGACGGCTCCAGCGGCGACTCGATGACCGCCGCCTGCTCGGGGGTGGGCGGGAGGATCCCCAGCCTGCCCGCGAGGTCGCCGGGGCTCAGCACTCGGGCTCCAGCAGGGCGGCGGTCAGCACACCTGTCCTCCGTTGTCGTTCACAGGACAGGCCATTCTAGCGGCGCACGTGCGGCAGCCGTCGTTCACCGTGGCCACGAATACCTTGGCGGACATGCCGGCCGCGACCGTGTCGACGAGGTCGGCGGCCCAGCCGGGCTCCGGGTCGTCGCCGAGGGCGGGCTGCGCCTGCTCCCGGGCGACGTCGGTGGTGCCGGCGGCCTTGCCGACCTGCACCAGCGAGGCGCCTCCCGGCTCGGTCATGCCGTGCCGCTCGAACGCCCCGAGCAGCGTGGCGAGCTGGTAGACCCCCAGCTGGGGGTGCCGGTCGATGTCGCCGTCCTTCGGCTTGACGCCGCCGGTCTTGATGTCGATGATGACCGCGCGGCCGTCGCCGTCGCGCTCCACCCGGTCGACCCGGCCCTTGATCTGCACGCCGTCGGCCACGACCGCCGTGAACGACTCCTCCAGCGCGACCAGCTCGCGCGGGTTCTGCTTGTGCCAGCGGACGAACCGGTCGATCATCTGCTCGGCCACCCGGCGCTGCTTGCGGTTGAACCACACCCCGCCGAAGTCGAACTGGTCCCACACGTCGTCGAGCCGCTTGACGAGGTCGGCGCCGTCCTCCGTCGCGAGCACGGCGATCGCGTGGATGACCGTGCCGAGGCTCTGGGTGACGCTCGTGCCCCCGGCGCCGACGGCCGTCTCCAGCACCCAGCGCAGCCCGCACTTGGTGAAGCTCTCCACGGCCGACGGCGAGATCTGGACGACGCCGTCCGGCCAGACCAGCGGCCGGTCGTCGGAGATGGGCGTCATCGCGTACCACTCGGCGGGGGCGGCGCCCGGCACGCCCGCACGGCTGAGCCTGGCCAGGTGCGCGGCGGCCTCGCGGCGCACCGCCTCCGGCTTCGTCGTGTCGCAGACGGCCGCCCGCAGGTCGGCGACCAGGGCCGGCATGCTGAGCCAGCGCGCCCGGTCGTCCACGGTCGCCGCCCCGGCCCCGCCGGGCAGCAGCTCGCTGAGGAAGCGGGACGGCCGCTCGTCGGTGTCCTCACCGCCGACCGCGGTGACGACGAGCCTCCTGCGCGCCCGGGTGGCCGCCACGTAGAACAGCCGCCGCTCCTCCGCGAGCAGCTTCGACGCCAGAGCGGCGGCGGCCACGCGGGTGGCGTCCAGCGCGGTCCCGGCGGCCAGCTCGACCAGCGCCTCCGTGCCGAGGAGCGACCCCCGCAGCCGCAGGTCGGGCCAGACGCCCTCCTGCACGCCCGCGACCACCACCACGTCCCATTCGAGCCCCTTTGACCGGTGCGCGGTCAGGATCCGTACGGCGTCGCCCTCGGGGGCCGTCTCCGCGAGGGAGTCACCCGCGATCTCCTGGGAGGTCAGGTCGTCGAGGAACACCTCGACCCCGGCCTTGGGCAGCCGGTCGGCGAAACGCGCCGCGTGGTCGAACAGGGCGACGACCCCGTCCATGTCGCGGTCGGCCTGCGCGCCCCTCGACCCGCCGGCCAGGCTGGCGTCGGTCCACCGCTCGGCGAGGCCGCTGGCCTGCCAGATCTCCCACAGCACCTCCTCGGCCGCCTGGCCCCGCCGTACGGCGTCGCGCGCGGTTTTGAGCAGGCGGGCGACGCGCTCGGCGCAGGCACCGATGTGGGGCTCGACACCGATCAGCTCGCGGGTGTCGCGCAGGGCCGCGACCAGCATCTCGTCGGAGGAGCGCGGAGTGAACGGCAGGGCCGGCTGGCCGGCGGCGTCCGTGGCCGAAGCGGCGGCGGCCTCGTGCTCGGCGATCCGCAGCGCGCGGCGCAGCCGGCGTACGCCGATCATGTCGGTGCCGCCGAGAGGACCGGTGAGCAGCTCCTCGGCCGTCGCGACGTCCAGCGCCGACGGCTGGACGGCGACCTTGAGCAGCGTGATCAGCGGCCGGACGCCGGGCTCCTGCACCAGCGGCACCTCATCGCCCGCCACCAGGACCGGCACCCCGGCCGACATCAGGGCGCGGCGCAGCAGCGGCACCTGACGGGTGGCGCTGCGCACGAGCACGGCCATCCGCGACCACGGCACGCCGTCGATCAGATGGGCCCGGCGCAGCGTGTCGGCCACGACGGCGGCCTCCTGGCTCTCGCTGTCGGCCAGGAGCACGCGAACCTGGCCCGGCTCGGCGTCCCCCACCGGGACGAGGTCGCGGTGGCCGCTCGCCCTGCCCCCGGCGGCGTCCCCCGGCGCGGGAGCGGCGGGCAGCCGGGAGGCGAGGCGGCGGGAGGCCGCGAGGAGGTCAGGGCCGCTGCGGCGGCACACCCGGAGGGCGACGACCGGGGCGTCGCCGCCGTCCCTCGTACGGAACCGCTCGGGGAACCGGAGGATGCCCTGCACGTCGGCGCCGCGGAAGCCGTAGATGGACTGGTCGGGGTCGCCCACCGCGATGAGGTCGCGGCCGTCCCCGGCGAGCTGCTGGAGCAGGAACTCCTGCGCCGGGTCGGTGTCCTGGTACTCGTCGACGAGCACGACGTCGTAGGCGTCCCGCTCACGCCGCCGGACCTCGCCGTCGGACAGCATGCCCGCCGCCTCGCGGATCAGCTCGGCGTAGTCGAGAGCCGGCACCGGATCGAGGTCGAAGCGGTCCTGGTAGCGGTAGGAGAACCAGCCTGCCGCCTCCCAGTCGGCCCTGCCGTGCTCGCGGCCGAGCCGCGCCAGCGCCTCACCGTCCAGCCCGCGCTCCGCCGCGCGGGACAGGAAGTCGCGCAGCTCCTCGGCGAACCCCCTGGTCTTGAGCAGCTCGCGCATGTCCGCCGGCCAGTGCCTGGCGCCGTCCTCCAGCTCGCCGTGGAGCAGGCGCCGGATCTCCAGCAGTTGCTCCGGGCCGCTCAGCAGCCGAGGCGGCGGCTCACCCGCCAGCACCGCCTCCCGGCGCAGCAGCGCGTACGCGTAGCTGTGGAAGGTGAGGGCAAGCGGTGTCCGGGTGGTCCTGCGCAGGCGGCCGGTGATGCGTTCGCGCAGCTCGCCGGCGGCCTTGCGGCTGAACGTGAGGACCAGCACCCGCTCGGGGTCGACGCCGCGCCGCTCGATCCGGTCGACCACCGTCTCCACGATCGTGGTGGTCTTGCCGGTGCCGGGCCCGGCGAGCACCAGAAGCGGGCCGCCCGCGTGATCCACCACGGCACGCTGGTGCTCGTCCAGCACTGGCGTCGCGACAGGCCCCATCGCCCCGCGCCGCACCAGGCGGTAGTTCTGACCACTCACAACACAGCATTCCACCAGAACACTGGGGTAGATCGTGCCCGATTGACCAGTACAGCGTGATGTGGTCACCACAGGCGTCACGACACGCCGCGCATAACAGCTCGATATGGGACAGCCCGGGACGCGATCAGCGTCCCGGGCGGCGTGCTACGCGGGCAAGATCATGGCCCGGCGTCCCCGGTTTCCCTGGCCCCAGGGCTCCCCGGTTCAGCCGGAGAAGACGTGCTCCACGAGGCGGGCGGCGGCCTTGCCGTTGTCGTGGGGGGCGTAGGTGCGGGCGAACGCGGCGTACCGGTCGGTCAGCTTCGACGTGACCGCGTCGATGTTGCGGAGCGCCTCCACCACCTCGGCGGAGGTCTCCAGCCGCAGGCCGGGCCGCTGTGACTCCAGGTCGAGGTAGACCCCTCTGGTGGAGCGGTATTTGGCGAGGTCCGGGGTGAACAGCACCACCGGCCGCCCGGTCGCCACGAAGTCGAACATCACCGAGGAGTAGTCGGTGACCAGCACGTCGGCGATCAGCAGCAGGTCGGCGATGTCCGGATAGGTGGTGACGTCGATGGCGAAGCCGCCGTGCGGCAGCACGTGCGGGAACGCCTGCATCATGTGGCCGCGCACCAGGACGACGTGGTCGTCCTCCAGCGCCTTGCGGGCACCGGCGAGGTCGAGCTTGACCGACGCGTTCCTGCGGTCGTAGTCGCGGAAGGTCGGCGCGTAGAGGACGACGCGCCTGCCCTCGGGGACGCCGACCCGCCGCCTGATCTCGGCGGCCATGGCGTCGCGGTCGCCCGAGACCAGCACGTCGTTGCGGGGGTAGCCGCACTCGATGATCTCGCCCTCGTAGCCGAAGGCCTTGCGCAGCACGGTGGAGGCCCACGGGCTCTGGGAGACGAGCAGGTCCCAGCCCCGCACCTCGACCGCCTGGCGATGCCACACCGGGGGCCTGGGCTCCCGCTTCATGTGCGCCTGGTCACGGCCGATGTGCTTGACGGGGGTGCCGTGCCAGGTCTGCACGACCACCTGGTCCTCGCGGGTGCGGAACCACTGCGGCAGGAACTGGTTGGCCACGACGTACCGCGCGCGGGCCAGGGCCTCGTAGTGCTCCCGGCTGCCCTCACGGACCACGGTGGGAGTGACGCCGTCGCCGAGGCCGAGCTCGCGGGAGCCGGGCGGGACGAACGCGCCGTCCCTGACCACCCAGATGTGCTCGCTCTCGTCACCGCGCCGCAGCCGCTCCTCGTAGATCGCCCGCGGGTTGTCCGAGTAGGAACGGCCGTCGAAGGAGACGTAGACGGTCGCCTCCCGCACCGGCCGCGCCCGCTCTGCGGGGTAGAACGTGCGGCTGAGCGCCCACACGCCGGCCGCGCTGCGCTCGTCGCCGGGCCGGTCCTCGGCGGCCACCAGCACGGGCACGTCGAAGCGGGTGGCGACGAACCGGTAGACCCGGCCGCCGATCGTCCGCGGCTCCTCGTCCAGCCCGTCGAGAGCCGCGTGGTCGAACCGGGCCGGCACCATGGCCGGGCCGTACCTGCCGGGAGGGGCCACCGAGATGTTCCAGGTGCCCTCGGCGAGCGGCACCGGCGCGCCGAACCGGGGCATCGCGCCAGGCGAGAGCCGTACGGAGAACTCGTCCCCGTCACGTTCGAGGGGGACACGGATGGTGAGCCCGCCGCGGTGGCGCAGGACCAGGTCGCGGGCCCCGAGGTCCGGATCGGGGTAACGGCCGGTGAGCGCGAGCGCCTCGTCGTCCCACTCGGCGGAGGTGATCACCGGCATGATCTTGTGGCCGGAGATGACCACGCGGTCGCGCCGGTCGGCCTGGACGGTGATCTCCCGCTCGCCGAGCAGGAGCCGGGTCTCCGCCCCGCCCTCGAGCATGACGGCGGCCGCCGGGTCGCCCTTGGGCTCGACCCACAGGCGGCGGGACTCCGCGTTCAGCAGGGTCTGCACGGCGAGGGACAGCGAGAAGCGCGTGCCGCCCTCGACGGGGGTGAAGTCGGCCGACATCCGGTGGCCGCCCACCCGCGCCTTGCCTCTGGTGACGGGCCGGCCGGGGAGGAACCCGGCCAGCTCGACGCTGTCGCCGTCGAGCCTGACCCCGGTGAGCTCCGCCCGGGTGGGCTGGAACACCACCTGCAGGGCCTTGTCGGAGGTCCACACGGGGCGCACCCACCAGCGCGGCCGGACCTGCAGGCCCGCCGGGCGCTCAGTGCGGCCGATGGCCGGGCCGCGCAGGACGCCCCTCGCCCTGGCCGCCCGGCTCCAGATCACGATCTCGGCCCGCCAGGTGGTGGTGTCCTGCACGGTGTGGCGGCGGCGCAGCACCCGCTTGCTTCCCCGCACCAGGGCACGCAGGCCCGCCCGCCAGCGCAGGGACAGCGGGTTCAGCTCGGCGGTGAACCCGGCCCAGTCGTAGTTGCAGCCGGGCTCTCGGGCGTCGTGGGTGGCCTCCGGCCGGTAGACGCGCCGGGTCTTCAGCGTCACCCGCGGCAGCCACCGGGGCCCGCGCAGCACGACAGTGGCGCGGTTGAAGCGGCCGCTGCGGACCGACAACCCGGCGATGTACGCGTGGCCGGTGATCCGCAGCCGGTTCCCGGCCCAGGTGATGTCGTCGATCTGGGTGACCGGCACCAGGTCGGCGGCCCGCAGCCGCAGCAGCGGGGGCTCCACCTCCACGGGCAGGTCGGCGTACCAGCGCAGACCCTTGCGGACCCGGCGCGAGGGCTCGGCCGCCGCGGCGGCGAGCTTGGCGAGCACGTCGCTGTCGGCGAGCTCGCCGACGTCGCGCGTCTCGACGAGATGGAAGGCGACCCGGCGGCCGACCGGGAGGTCCCGCTTGACGGCGGGATCGACCTCCGCGAGGTACGGCCGGAGCGCTTCGATGGCTTGGCGTCGCCGTCCGGGACCGCGCTTGGCTGCGGCGTCGAGCCGGAGACCGAGCGGGCCGGCGAGGGCCTCCCGGTCGAGCTCGCGGCGCTGCGCGGCGGTAAGCCCCTCCGCCCGGGCCTGCGCGACCAGGGCGTCGATCGGCTCACCCCGGTCGTAGAGCTCCTGGACAGCCCGCAGTCGATCGGCGACGGCGTCGCTCGTGGGTGCGGGTGTCATGAGGGAGGCACCACCCTTCGTCAGACCGGTGTTCTTGAAATGGTAATGCCGGTCACGTAGTCCGCCCGTCCCATCGGGCCGCCCGCATGTCAGCCCGGGCCCCTCGCATGGGGGTGCCCTCCACCCGCCACCTGGCGAAACACTCGCTTTCAAGACCCGGCGCCGGACTTCCGTCAGCGCGGATCACGCGCCACCACGGAACGCCGCCGCCCCACTGGGACATCACCCGGCCGACCTGCCGGGGTCCGCCCTCGCCCAGGTATTCGGCCACGTCGCCGTACGACATGACCCGGCCGGGCGGGATGCGCTCGACCACGCCGAGCACCCGCTCCGCGTACGGCGGAGGCTCGCCGCGCCCGCCGGGGGGCCCGCCGGGGGGCCGGCCTGTCAGGCGCTCCACTCCGTCGGCCCGGCCGCGATGATCTCCTCAAGCTTGCCGAACTCATAGCTCGACCCGCCGTTGATCTGCTCCACGACGCCGTTCCTGACGCCGTAGGCCTCGCCGTCCTCGCCGATCAGCCGGGCGCCGATCAGGTCGGTGAGGCGGGCCAGCTGGGCCACCTGCCAGTCCGACCCGGGACGGCCGACCAGGCTGCCCGACCAGGTCGCGACGTGGTGCACGGAATCGCCGTGCCGGGCGACAACCTCGCCGGCCTCATGCGATCCGCGCAGCTCCAGGCCGGCCTGTGCCGAGACCACGCTCGCGAGTTCGGCGTAGGCGAGCGGTACATCCCGCTCTACGCGCAGCTCGTACCCCATGAGCCGCGACCATAGCGAAACTTGACCTCGTCTTGTCACTGAAAACGCGAACACACCGAATACCGCGTCCGAAATGCGGCCGAACGGCAGCCAACGCGTGATCATCTGCGGCTGAGCGCGACAGCCGCGGCGGCGAACCCCCCAGCCCCGAGGATGGCGGCGATGCCGTAGATCCAGAGCCTAACCGGATCCGGCCCCGGGCGGGCGGGTGCCTCGGAAAGCGGGCGGCCTTTGCCGAAGTGCGCGTCGTCCTCGACGGGCGCGGTGCGGCCGTATCCGGACAACTCTCCCGCCTTGGTCAGCGCCGCCGCGGCGTCCACCACCCCGAACCCGACCTTGTCGTCGTAGCCCGCGGGCGGATGCGGCCGGGAGGTGGAGGTCAGGGCCCGAGAGACCAGCTCCGGCGCCATATCCGGATATTTGGCCTTAATGAGTGCGGCGGCCCCGGCCACGAGCGCACTCGCCATCCCGGTCCCGGAGGCGGTGCCGTGCCTGCCGCCCGGGAGGGCGACCGGCACCTGCGCTCCCGGCGCGGCGATCAGGACCGACAGGTTGTCGCTGCTGCCCGCGGTCTTCCTGCCGTTCCTGTCCACGGCGGCGACCCCCATGACGCCGGGATATCCGGCAGGGAAGCCCCAGTAGGAGGTGCCGGCCTGCCTCGCGTAGTCCGACTGCCCGTCGTCCCCGACGGCCGCGACCACGACGACGCCCCGGGACAGCGCGTAGGCGACGGCGTCGCGGTCGACCCGGTCCACGCCGTACCAGGCGACCGGGATGCAGATCACCGACACGCCCCTGTTGGCGGCGTACCGGATCCCGCGGGCGAGCGGGCTGTCGGGAAGCGCGTCCTGCTCCTCCTCGGGGTCGAGGAAGCTCCCGTCGGGGCGCTGCTGCACGACGGGGATGGAAAGGACGTGTGCCTCCGGGGCGATCCCGGTGATCCCGCCTCCGCGTCCGCTGCCGGCGATCAGCGAGGCCACCGCGGTGCCGCCCTCGCCGGGCCGGGCCCGCTCGTCGCCGAGCAGCGAGCCGGTCATGTCGGGCCCCCGCTCGATCCGGCCCGCCAGCTCCGGCACGCCGTCGTCGGGGTGCTCGCCGCCCAGCACCGCGACCGTCACCCCCTTGCCCCGGGTGATCTTCCACGCCTTCGCGGCGCCGATCGCGTCGATCACCCACCGGTCGCCGCCCGCGCCCGGCTCGGCGCGTGCCGGGCCCGCGTACGCCGGACCTGCGGCCACCAGGCCCCAGGTCAGCGCGGCGCAGAGCGCGAGGAGTCTCAGCACGCGTTCCCCTGGGTGCATCGAGGGACGTCCGGCGGCTCCCCGAGGGCGCGCGCGACGCGTCCCGCGACCGACTCGGCCACGGGCTGCAGCTCGCTGCTCACCAGCTCCTCCATGGGGACGGAATCGCGGGTCCTGCCATCGGTGTACCCAACTGCGGAGAAGACGATGTACGGCCCGGCGCCCACCCAGCCGGTGTGCTGCCGCTGTGCCGCGCCGAAGGCGTCGGTGACGGTGCCGGGGAAGGCCACGGGCCGGACGCCGACCCGGTCGTCCACCGGAAGCTCGGCGGCCGCGTCGGCGCGCGCCTCCTCGTCGGGCAGCACCGCCACGCCGACGGTGACGGCGAACGTCGAGCTCTGGTCGACATAGGTCGCGCGCAACATGGTCATGCAGCCGTGCCGGCGCAGCACCGAGGCCACCGGCGCGTCGGCCACCGCGGCGCAGGCGGCCTCAGGGGCGACGCCCACCCGCCGGGCGTACTGCTGGATCTTCCCCAGCGCCGAATACGGCAGCTCCTCGGGGAAGACCATGCCGACCGGCCACGCGTGCCAGCGGCGGGCCACGTCCTCGGCGACGTACTCGGCGCGCTCGGCGTCGGTGAGCGGCCGGGACCGGGTCTCCTGGAGCAGCCCGACCGATCCGAGCAGCACGTTGACCGCGGCGACCGCCAGGACGATGCTCATGATCGTGAGATACATCGAGCGGAACCGGACCCCCCGCTCCAGCTCGGCCCGCTCCCTGGCCGCCTGAGCCGCCGCCGCGCGCCCCCGCGAAGCCGTCCACGGCCGCGCGCGGGCCCGGCCGGCGGACGAGCCGAGAGGCATGCCTCGCCGGCCACCTCGCGGTGTCCGCGGTGTCCTCGGCTGCGGCGGCATACTCCGATGCTACGTCGGAAGCCCCGTCGGCCGGGGAGCCGGAGGCATGAGCGCGTCGCCGGCCTCCCGGCGGGTCCGCCGCACGAGCAGGAGCAGCACGGACAGGGCCGCCCCCGCGGCCGCCAGCGCCGCCAGCGCCACGGCCCCGTAGAGCAGGACGGCCCGCTGGTCGCGGCGCACCACCACGATCGGGCCCGGATTGCCGACCCCGGCGTGGATGGGACGGGACGGCGCCTGGACGCCCTGCCCCGAGGCCGTGGCCCGGTGGCCCGCGAGCGTGGACGCCACGCCCAGGGCCCGGTAGGCGTTGACCACCCCGAAGCCTGTTCCCGTGTTGTAGGCGCCCTTGTGCGCGGGCGACGACGTGAGGGCCTGGGCCACGAGGGCGGGCGACATCCGGGGATGCCTCGACTTGATCAGCGCCGCCACGCCCGAGACGAGGGCGGTCGCCTGCGAGGTGCCCCGCCCGACCCAGTACTCGTCGCCCGGCCCGGCGCCGAGGATGTCGACGCCGGGGGCCGCCACGAGGACCGAGGAGTTGCGGTTGGAGAACGACGCGCGCCGCAGGGCCGGGGTCACGGCCGCCACCGAGATCACCCCGGGGATGGAGGCAGGGTAGGAGTAGGGGGCGGTGCGCTTGCCGGCGCCGTCGTTGCCGGCGGCCGCCACGAGGACCACGCCCTTGGAGATGGCGTACCGGATCGCCTCCCGTTCGGCCTCGGTGGGCAGGTCCTTGGACAGGGACAGGTTGATCACCTCGGCGCCGCGGTCCACGGCGTACCGGATGCCCTTGGCCACCACGCCCTCGAAGCGCGAGTCGGAGTTGAACGTGCGGAAGCCCGGCTCCTCGTCCTCCAGGATCACCCGGACCGACAGCACCCTGGCCTCCGGCGCGACGCCGATGATCCCGTCGCCGCCGCCCGCGCCGTGCCCGTGCCCCGCGATGAGCGAGGCCATGTACGTGCCGTGCAGGCGCACGGGGGCGACGCCGCGGGGATTGGCGCCCGCCGTGAAGTCCTTGCCGATGACCACCGAGCCGGCGAGGTCGCGGTGGTCGGGATCGACCCCGGAGTCGAGGACGGCCACCGTGACGCCCCTGCCCTTCGTGAGGGCCCAGGCGTCGTCCACGTCGAGCGTGCGCAGGACGTCGAGCTGGCTCACCCTCACGTCGTCGGCACTGGCGGCGCGCGGCGCCAGGCCCGGCACGACGAGGACGGAGGCGGTGAGGATCGCGGCGGCGGCGCGCGCGGCCCGCCTCAGCACGGCCGCCTCGGCACGGACCACACGCGCACGGACCACACGCACACGGGCCACACGCACACGGGCCACACGCGCACGGGCCACACGCGCACAGACCACGCGCGCACGGGACGCATGAGCTCTGGCGGTGTCAGCATCGCCACTGCCGCTCCTCGCAGTCCGGCGAGGCGGGAGCGGTCAGCGCCGTCGCGAGGTCTCCCGCCAGATCGTCCGTGAACGAGAACATCGTCACGCGCTGCTTGCCCAGCGCGCCCGCCGGGCGCCCGTCGACCTGCCCCGCCGTGGTGATCACCAGGTACGGCCCGGCCTGCCGTACTGTGCCGGACTGGCGGCCCGCCGAGGTGAAGCGGTCGGTCACGGTGCCGGGGAACGGCAGCGCGCGCAGCCCGGGCACGGCCCGTCCGTTCCGTGGGAAGGCGGCCTCGGCGACCCCCGCGGAGGCGGCGTCGGGGAAGGCGGCGACGCCGACCGTGACCACGATGCCCTGGAGGGCGTCGAGGTAGGTGGCCCGCAGGACGGCGCGGCAGCGCGCGGCGCGCAGAGTCGTGCGCAGCGACGCGTCGACCGCGGACGCGCAGTCGTACCGGGAGGAGACGCCGACCCTGCGCGCCTGCTCCCGGCCGCCCTGCTCGCTGGTGTAGGCGAGGTTCGCGGGGAAGATCCGGCCGGTCGGCCACCGCTCCCACCGCCCGCCGACCTCGGCCGCCACAGCGTGCTCGATCTCCGACCGGCTGGGGCCGCGGGTGAGCTCCGCGACGGCGGCGGTGGCGGCGATCCCGGCGACGACCACGCAGATCAGGATGAGCGCCGAGAGCAGGGCCAGGGGCGGCCAGGTCCGCGTCTCCCCCACCACGCCTCCCCTTGCCTCAGGCTCCTCAGCGACCTTAACGCCACCTACAGGTCACCATCCTCCCAAATCACCGCCGGAAAGTACTTGACGCTGTGGAAAGCAGAAAGTACTTTCCAGATTGGAAAGACCACGAACAGGAGCCCCCCATGGATCCCGAAGAAGCGGCGCGCAGCCTGGCGACCATACGGAACACCCAGGTGAGGACACTCGAATCGGAGCCCTGGTTCCCGACCTGGTACACGGTGGGCGTGGGGGTCGTCGTGACCGGCGTCCAGTTCGTCACCGAGCCGGGCACCTCGACCCCCGTGATCGTGGGCGCGAGTGTCCTGCTCACCGCCGCGCTGGGCGCGCTGGTCGGCACGCTGGTCCGGACCCGGCGAGTCCAGGCGCACAAGAGCCTCATTCCCGCCGCGCTGGCCACATTCCTCGCATGGATGTTCGTCCTCGTGGGCGTCTGCCTGGTGATCGCGTTCCGGCTCGACGCGCTGGAGGTGGCCTACGGGCGGACATGGGCGGCGCTCACGATGACCGCGCTGATGGCCGTCACCGGCCCCTTCGTCTCCCGGTGGATCGCACGCCAGATGGCCCGGAAGATCGAGAAGACCGTCTGATGGATCTCGATCCCGTCATTCACGCGCCGACCCGGCTGCAGATCGTCTCGCTCCTCGCCGCGGCGCACGAGGCCGAGTTCGCTTTCGTGCGCGACACTCTCGGCATCAGCGACTCGGTCCTGTCCAAGCAGGGGAGCGCGCTGGAGGCCGCGGGATACGTACGCGTCCGCAAGGGTCACGTGGGCAAGCGGCCGAAGACGTGGTTCCGGCTCACCGACGACGGCCGGGCCGCCTTCACCGCGTACGTGGCCGCCCTCCAGGCGATCGTCTCGTCCAGCGGGCTGACGGTCCTGCCCGAAGAGGCCGCCGGCACGTCCCGGTCGCCACGGGGATGACGCAAAAGTACGGCTGCCGCCCGGGCGAGGGGCGGCAGCCGTACGCGCGTGTTCCGCTAGTAGGTCGGCAGGCTGGGGTCGACGGTCTTCACCCAGCTCAGCACGCCGCCACCCACGTGGACGGCGTCCGAGAAGCCGGCGTTCTTGAGGACCGCGAGGACCTCGGCCGACCTGGCGCCCGACTTGCAGTGCAGGACGATCCTCTTGTCCTGGGGCAGACCCTCCAGCGCCGAGCCGTTCAGGAACTCACCCTTGGGGATGAGCACGGCGCCGGGGATGTTGACGATCTCGTACTCGTTCTGCTCGCGGACGTCGATGAGGTAGATGTCGTCGCCGCGCTCCTGCATCGACCTGAGCTCGGCCGCGGTGATCGTGCTGCCCGCCGCCGCCTGCTGCGCCTCGTCGGAGATCGTGCCGCAGAACGCCTCGTAGTCGATGAGCTCGGTGATCGAGGGGTTCTTCCCGCAGAGCGGGCACTCCGGGTCCTTGCGGACCTTGACGTCGCGGTACTTCATCTCCAGGGCGTCGTAGATCATGAGACGGCCCACCAGGGGGTCGCCGATCCCGGTGAGGACCTTGATGGCCTCGTTCACCTGGATGGAGCCGATCGACGCGCACAGCACGCCGAGGACGCCGCCCTCGGCGCAGCTCGGGACCATGCCGGGCGGCGGGGGCTCGGGGTACAGGCAGCGGTAGCAGGGGCCGTGCTCGGCCCAGAACACGCTCGCCTGGCCGTCGAACCGGTAGATGGACCCCCAGACGTACGGCTTGCCGAGGAGCACGGCCGCGTCGTTCACCATGTAACGGGTGGCGAAGTTGTCCGTGCCGTCCACGATCAGGTCGTAGCCGGAGAAGATGTCCATCACGTTGTCGTTCGTGAGGGCGACGTTGTGGATGATCACGTTGACCAGCGGGTTGATCTCGCGGACCGTCGCGGCGGCCGACTCCGCCTTGAGACGGCCGACGTCCGACTGGCCGTGGATGATCTGACGCTGCAGGTTGGACTCGTCGACCACGTCGAAGTCGACGATGCCCAGGGTCCCGACTCCGGCCGCGGCGAGGTACATCAGCGCCGGGGAGCCGAGGCCGCCCGCGCCGACACACAGCACCTTGGCGTTCTTCAGGCGCTTCTGGCCCGCCATGCCCACGTCGGGGATGATCAGGTGACGCGAGTAGCGGCGCACCTCGTCCACGGTCAGCTCAGCTGCCGGCTCTACCAGCGGTGGCAACGACACAGTTCCACTCCCGTTTTCGCGCCAATGGTCGCGCTCGGCTCCATGGGCCCATCACAAGCACTTCTCACAACTTAACCGGGGTGGCCCCGCATTCCCCAATCACGCTGATCGGCGCATCGGCGTCCGCGTCTGGAGGAGAAGGCGGCGGATCTCGCCGGCGACCACTTCGGGGAACTCCATCTGGGCCACGTGACCGGCCGACGGAATCGTGACGAGGCGGACATCGGGGAAGACCCGGCCGGCCCGCTGTGCCATCCGGGCGTGCACCAGCCGGTCGCGCAGGCCGTAGACCACCAGGGTGGGGGCGGTCACGCGGGCGGCCTGCCGCCACAGGTTACCGGGGCCGGTGCGGAAGTACTCCCGGACGATCGCCCGAGCGCATCCGATCACCGCCGCGTCCGCGTACGGGAGCCCGTCCCGGCGTCGCAGCTCCTCCACCGCCTCGCGGAGCCGTTCCGGGTGCACACGGCTGATGTCGGCGTAGCACATGCTCAGCGTGGACTGGATGCGCCGCTCCGGCGGGACGGCGCTCAACCAGCGGAGGGCCAGCTCGCCCAGTCGCGGCGCGGCCGACATGGCGACGCGCGCCGGGCCGTATCTGGGCATCAGGTCAGGCATCGCCGGGGAGACGAGCGTCAGCGACGTGACGAGGTCGGGACGGGTGGCGGCGACGCGGACCGAGATCGCCCCGCCCATGGAGTTGCCGACGAGGTGGACGGGACGGTCCAGGCGCTCCAGGAGCCGCACCACGGTGGCGGCGTGGCCGTCGACGGTGTAGTCGCTGTCGGGCGGCTCCGGGGAGTAGCCGGCGCCCGGCAGGTCGACCGCGATCCCGTGCACGTCGCGGGACAGCTCGCCCATGAGGTCGGTCCAGTTGGTCGCGGAGCCCGCCAGGCCGTGCACGTAGACGGCCGTCTCGCCCGGCCCCTCCGGCGTCGTGCGCACGTGCAGTCGCGTGCCGTCCACGTCGAGAAGCCGGCCCGGCCACGGTGGAATCGGCTCGTCACCCACGCGTCCTCCTCTGTTCGCCTGCTGTTCTGACGATATCCCTAGCAAACCGCGCCTAAGGGACACCTGCCCCCATATCGCTACCCATGGCACGCCCCATCTCTCCCACCTGTCGCCCCTTCCTCGCCGGGCCGCCGGTCCGGGTGGCGTACGGCCGCCAGGGAAAGGCGAGCTGCCAGCCACCCGACAGAAAGCTCCATATCGCCCATTTCGGACATTTCAATTACGGACATGAATGACATTCGAGGCAAAGGGAGCAGTAGCGGTCCAACGTCGTCAATAAAGCGATAAGCGGATGGCAAAAGCCGCTGATCGCCGTTTGTCCGGCAGGCAGCGAGGAAATCAAGACAACTGCAGGGATGATCCGCAAGGGTCGTCAGAAAGGACATTTTCCAACTGATTTGGAAAATGTCGGAGTGTCGGGGCAGTAATCCTTAGGGGGAAATGAAATGCCCAAGTTCAACAACCTCGTCGGGGTGCTCGCGATCAGCGCAGCGCTGACCGGTGGCGCCGTCGCCCTCGGTAGCGTCGTCACCACCACCTCCGCGAACGCCG
This sequence comes from Microbispora sp. NPDC049125, assembly GCF_040802045.1. Classification (NCBI taxonomy): domain Bacteria; kingdom Bacillati; phylum Actinomycetota; class Actinomycetes; order Streptosporangiales; family Streptosporangiaceae; genus Microbispora; species Microbispora sp. NPDC049125. Next base: position 31,454 of record NZ_JBEZDW010000052.1, read on the forward strand.
CGACCGTCATGGGTGGCTACGTCGGTGGCCCCTCCTACTCCAGCCGTGGCTGCTGCCCGCGTGGCAACAGCAACCGCCAGGGCCAGGGCAGCAAGAACAAGAACAAGAACAAGCAGTGGCAGCACGAGCGTCAGCACCAGAACCAGCACCAGTTCCTGCTGCGTGACTTCACCCTGGTCCTGACTCCGTTCCAGAAGACCGAGACGGACTCGCGCGCGCTGCCCTACAACTGGCAGGCCACGGACACCAAGGCGCAGCCCTGGAACCGTCAGGACTCGCACACGGACACCAAGGCCGACCCGCGCCAGAAGCAGGACGCCGACCTCGAGGACGAGGACCACAACCGCAAGAGCTACTACGGCCCGACGCCGATCGCGACTCCGACCGTGACCGTGACCGCCACGGCCACGCCGCTCGGCTGACCGATCTAGTCATGCGACGCCGAGCGACCGTGCAGGCGGTCGCGACGGCCTGACGGCCCTGGATCCGGGTGCCGGCACGGAGGCCTTTCGTCCACGCTCGCCGTGGGCTGGACCGCCCCGAGCCGGTCGCCGGCACCCGGACCCCATGACGCGATCCGCATGACGGCGCTCACGCGATGGGTCCGCGCCGTGTCGCTTCCGCCCACGCAGGGCTGAACGACACGGCAACTCGAACCATGTATTGCGCGCCGCTTACGACGCACCGCGTAATACACGCCCCATCGCTCACGCACGGCATTCCGACAAGTCGTCTTTCCAGACGCCGGCGGCCGCTTCGGCCGCTCCGCGGGCCGCCTTCCGGCGGTCAGGCGCGCGGGAGGACGCCTCGGCGAGTGACCAGCGTGACACAGCGGGGCGAGGCTTTTTCCAAGGAGAGAAGAACGACATGTCCACATTGAAGAGCGCGGTCGGCGTCCTCGCCGCCAGCGTCGCACTGACTGGTGGCGCCATCGCCCTCGGCGGCGCCGTCACCGGCACCGCCGCGAACGCCGCCACCGCCATGGGCGGCTACGTCGGCGGTGGCCGGCCCGCGGTCCGCCACTACGCGCGCAGCTACTGCGCGCCGGGGAACAGCAACCGGCAGGGCCAGGGCAGCAAGAACAAGAACAAGAACAAGCAGCACCAGCACACGCGGCAGCACCAGAACCAGCACCAGTTCCTGATGCGTGACTTCACGCTGGTCCTGACGCCGTTCCAGAAGACCGAGAACGCGGCCGCCGCCGTGCCGTGGAACCACCAGTACGGCCAGGCCAACGCCGTGCCCTACAACAACCAGTGGCAGGACACGGCCGCCAAGACCGACCCGACCCAGAAGCAGGACGCCGACCTCGACAACGACGAGAACCACAAGCGCAAGTACGGGTACCCGGACCCGAGCGTCACGGTCACGGCCACGGTCACGCCGATCCCGACCGTCACGGTCACCGTCACCCCGTAGTTTCCGGGGGTGGGCCACCCTTGATCAACGGTGACAGGGGTGCTCAAGGAGGCGGTCTCAGCGCCGCCACGGGCCTTCGGGCCACGAGGTAAGTGCAGCGATGTGCCCTGCTTTCCGGGGCGGCGGTTCCTTACGGACGCCGCGGCCACCGGAGCACGGGTGCCCCGAACCGTCACGGCACGCGCTTGACGCCGTGACCTGAGTGAAGTGACCCCGAGAAGCGCTGCCGCGGCGCGAGACTCACCAGCAGGAGTCCCGCGCCAGAAGGAAGTGCTGTCCATATATCCGGAAGACATGTGCGGGGCCAGGGCTCCGGCGGCGAAAGCCCCGGGGCCCTGGCCCATGTCTCGTTTCCGCCGATGCTCCGTCCGCTTACCTGCCGATGTTCCTTCCAGGCCGCCCCACGCCTCCCCGCCTCCCCGCGCCGCTCCGATCGCCTCGGCGGCACGGTGGGCGCTCTCACCGGACCCTCACGCGGATGGCGGCACCGTCCCCCACCGTGTCGAGGGCGGCTGCACCGCACCATCCCTCACCTGGTCGGGCCCTCACCTGGTCAGAGCCGCGGGCACCGTCGAGGATGGCCCGGTTTCGCCCGCCGGTTCCGGCCTTCCCTCGTACACGTCTGCGACCCCGGCTCCCTGGCGGCTTCCCACCGGCTCTGACGTGCCCTCCTGGTTTCCGGTTTCCACGCTGCCCCGCGCCGTCGCTCGCTGTCCGGCCCCCGGTGTTCCGGCCGCCGGACCGTACGCGCACACGCCGTCCGAGCAGCCAGGCCAGGCTCAATCCCCCTTAGCGCCGGAGCTCTCGCGGCATCCTCCGCATCCGCGGCAGATGGGCTCACCTCCCCCACATATGGGCCGACGCTCATGCGGCGAGATGCGCCCTTCTGGCCGCCCATAGCGGCCGCGCCATCGTCACCAGCCCCTTGTACGCCTCCTGGCGCCCCTGTAGCCGTACACGCGCACGGGTCGGGCCGCGCGGGACCTTCCTGGCCGCTCACGTGCGTTGTGGGGCCTGCTGAGGGCTCGCGCCGATGGGTAGAGGCGGCTCACGGGGCGGGGATGGCGGCTCCGGTGGTCGTGGCCGAATGCACCTGCCGGCCGGCGCGTACACGGTCGGGATAACACCCACCGCCGAGGCAGCCGTTCAGTGAATCGGACATTTTGCTACAAAGCAGTCATTAATAGTCTAACGCTGTCTATAAAGAGATAATAAGAGATCAAAAGCGCTCAATCCCCGTTTGCAAGTAGACGCACCCGGCAATCTAGACAGCGCAGGAAGATGGTCCAATAGAGGGCCATACAGACATTTCTAAAGGCATCCAGAGAAATGTCTAAAGATCAAGGGTAATGATCACAGGGGGAAATGCAATGCCCATGGTTAAGAAGGTCTTCGCTGGGCTCGCGCTCGGCGCCGCTCTCACGAGCGGCGCTCTCGTTCTCGGTGTCACCACCGCCGGCGCCTCCATGGCGAGCGACAAGGACCACGAGCGCGAGAACAGCAGCGACCGCAGCCGCGAGAACGACAACAAGAACTGGTGGGACGACCAGAATCTCTGGCAGCGGAACGAGAACTGCTGGTGGGGTCAGAACAACTGGAAGTTCGACAAGACCGACCACTCCGCATTCGGTATCGCCGCCAAGGACGTCGCCGTCGGGTTCCAGGACAAGACCGACAAGGACGACTGGTACAACAACCAGAACTGGTGGAACCGCAACGACCACGCCAACAACAAGGACAACAAGTGGTGGCAGAAGGACGACCGCGCCACCGACAACGTCCAGAAGGACGAGAGCGACCGGCACCACTGAGTGCCGGTTGACTGACAGGGTCACAGCCGGTTCGTAGGTCTCTGCGAGGCGTTCGGCCGAACGCACCGCGATCACGGCGAACGTACACCTTTCATTCATCGCAAGAATCGAAAGAAAGGCAGTGCCCATGTTCAAGAAGGTCTTCGCCGGTCTCGCTCTCAGCACCGCAATCGTCGGCGGCGCCATGACTCTCGGCGCCACAGCAGCCAGCGCCACCAGCATCCCGGCCAACGGCAACAACTGCTGGGACAACAACAACAACAACTGCTGGAACAACAACAACAACAACTGCTGGAACAGCAGCAACTGCTGGAACAACAACACGTGCTGGAACAACAGCAAGGACGACTGTTCCTCGTTCGCGATCGCGACCAAGGACGTCTGCATCGGGTTCCAGGACAAGACCAGCAGGAACGACTGCTTCAACAACAACAGCTGGTGGAACAACAACGACTGCTGGAACAACAACGACAACTGCTGGAACAACAACAACAACAACGACTGCTGGAACAACAACGACTGCAACTGAGCAGTGACCTGACGGCCTTCATGGATGAGCCGGAAGCCTAGTGCAATAACGGCTGGAAGACCGGAGGGGCCGGGGTAGCAGATATCCCGGTGTTAGTTGAACGACAGTCGCGAGAGCGGGAGCACACGCGGTTTCCCGAGTGTCTCCCAGCCGGAACGGACGTTCAGACAGGGCATATGGGGCTAGGGCCCCGGTGGAGAAGGTCTCCGCCGGGGCCTTCGCCTGTTTCCGCCAGGCGAGCCCTCGCCAGCGCGACTCGCCCTCGACCGCGGCCCTCATCTCCCCGCACCCGCCCCACGCCCCCGCGACCGCCCCGGCTCCCGCACCCCCCTCACCCCAGCGAGGTCCCGGCACCTCCAGCCGGCGACTTTCCGTACGGGCTCGGGCATCCCCGCGGAGCCGGACATCACGAGCGGCCCGGCTCGGGAAGCCGGAACCGCACCCCGCGGGCTCTTCACCGGGACACCGGTTCCGCCGCGCCGGCCCGGGAAGGGGCGATAGCCTCGCCGTGTCCGGCGGACGGCCCTGCCGCTACGCGTCCTCCCGTGCGGACAACCCCGGCTCCGGGACCGGTCAGGTGACACGGGCCGCAGCCCCGAGCCCGCCCCAGACCGACGGAATCGGACATTGTGGGACAAACCACGCGGCTACTGTCTGTGATCGACCATAAACGGACAATTACCTCTAAAGCACCCCGCTCGACCGTTTGCCGCCGACGCGTCCTGGCAATCTAGACATCGCGGGATGGATAGCCCATTAAGGGCTATCAGCGACATTTACGTCTTAACGCTTAAATGTCGCATATCGGGCAATCGATTCCTTTCAAGGGGGACACGCAATGCCCACTTACCGGAATGTCATCGCGGGCCTGGCGATCAGTACGGCGCTGGCCGGCGGAGTCGTCGGCCTCAGCACCGTCACCAGCGCCACCGCCGCGAGCGCCACCACCATCCACACGAGCATCAGCTCCTGTGACCCCGGCGGCTGGGGCCACCGCCGCGCCTGCCGCACCCGCTGGGGCGGCCACCACAACCGCTTCCGCAGCGAGCAGCGGTTCCGCCAGACCGTCAAGAAGTTCGCCACCGCCGTCCGCAACTGCAACTCGGACGGCGACGTCATCATCGACATCGACAGCGACGACTGATCCGGCGGAACTCCGCGATGACCTCCCCGTGACGGGAAGAGGAGCGGGAAGGCCGGACGCGTCTCACCCGGCGCCGGCGAGCCGGACAGCCGGGAGCGCACCTGGCCTTATGACGCATCGACCTCACTGAGGCCGCTCCTCGACCCGCACCTGGAATCCGCAACCCAGCGCGGGGAGAACGCAGGCTCCGGCGGACGACCTCCGCCGGAGCCTCTTCCCCACCGCGGAAGCCCGCCGCGGAAGGGGCCGGACACACCGGGCGGGTCAGGCCGAACGGCGAGTCTTCCGCTTCCGGGGCGCCTTGTCCTCTTCCGCCTCGTCCCCGGCGGCTTTCTTCGCGGCCGCCTTGCCTGCGGGCTCGGCGTCCGCCTTGGCTGCGGGCTTCGCCGGGGCCTTCTTCCTCGCCGGCGCCGTGCCCTCGCGCTCACGCTTCGCGGCCTCGACGCTGGCCCGCAGGGCGGCCATGAGGTCGACGGCGGGGCCCTGCTCGGCCGGAGTCTCGGCGGCCACGACCTCCCGGCCCGCGACCTTGGCCTCGATGACCTCCTGGAGCGCCTCCCGGTAGGCGTCCTTGTACTCCGTCGGGTCGAAGTCGGCGACCATCGTGTCGATCAGCGACTCGGCCATCTTCAGCTCCTGCGGCCGGACGTCCACGTCCTCCTCCAGGAAACCGAAATCCGCCTCGCGCACCTCGTCCGGCCAGAGCATGGTCTCCAGCACGAAAACGCCATCGCGGACGCGCAGCGTCGCCAGCGACTCCCGCTGCCGCAGCGCGACCTTCACGATCGCCACCTGCCCCGACCGCTCCAGCGCGTCCCTCAGCAGCACGTACGGCTTGGCTCCCTGCCCCTCCGGCTCCAGGTAGTACGCCTTGGCGAAGTAGATGGGGTCGATCTGCTCGGCGGGGGTGAACTGCAGCACGTCGATCCGCCGCGACGTGGTCAGCGGCAGATCCGCGAAGTCCTCGTCGGTGAGCACGACGACCTCCCCGGTCGCCAGCTCGTATCCCTTGGCGATGTCGGAGTACGGCACCTCTTCGCCGTCCACCGAGCAGACCCGCTTGTACTTGATCCGCCCGCCGTCCTCCCGGTGCACCTGGTGGAACGTGACGTCCTTCTGCTCGGTCGCCGAGTAGAGCTTGACCGGGATGGTGACCAGACCGAACGAGATCGCGCCTTTCCAGATGCTGCGCATAACCACATTCTCGTCTCTGTGTTCGAATTCCGCCATAGCGGGATTCAAAGCGGTTACCTCATGGGCAGGTACCCACTTATGGCGGTGCCGTACCCGGTCGAACCGATGCTCGCGGTCCCCGGCGAGCTCCCCCAGGACTGCGACGAGTACGCCCTGGAGGTCAAGTGGGACGGCATCCGGGCCCTCGCGTACGTCGACGGCGGCGTCCGGGTGAGCGGCCGCCACGGCGCCGACTTCACCTCGCGCTACCCGGAGATCGCCGCATGCATGGCCCCGCTCGCCGGGCGCAGGGCGGTCGTCGACGGCGAGGTCGTCGCCTTCGACCCCCAGGGCCGGCCGAGCTTCGCCCGGTTGCAGCGCCGTATGCACGTGACCGACCCGGCCGGCGCACGGCTGCTGGGGCATCTGCCGGTGTCGTACATGCCCTTCGACCTGCTCCACCTCGACGGGCACACGCTGCTCGACCTGCCGTACCGGGACCGCAGGGAGCTGCTGGACTCGCTCGGCCTCGGCGCCCCGCCGTACCTGCCGTGCGAGCCGGAGGTGCTGGAGGCCACCCGGCGGCAGGGGCTGGAGGGGGTGGTGGCCAAACGGCTGGACTCGCCGTACCTGCCGGGGCGGCGCGTCGAGTGGTGGGTGAAGGTCAAGAACCTGCTCACCACGGAGGTCGTCGTCGCGGGCTGGCGCCCCGGCAAGGGCCGCCGCGCGGGCGGCGTCGGCTCACTCCTGCTCGGCATGTACGGCGAGGCCTCCCCTGGCCGTTTCGGGTTCCAGTTCGTGGGCCACGTGGGGACGGGCTTCACCGATGCCATGCTGGAGGACACCCATCGCCTGCTTAAGCCCCTCGGGATCGGGCAGAGCCCCTTCTCGAGCGGCCTTCCGCGGCAGATCACCAAGGACGCGCGCTGGGTCCGGCCCGAGATCGTCGGAGAGGTGGCCTTCACCATGTGGACTCTGGACGGGCGGCTGCGCAACCCGGTGTGGCGTGGTGTCCGGATCGACAAGGTCCCCGCCGAGGTACGGCGAGAGGAGCGGGAATGAGCCAGAAGGTCACGGTGAAGGTCGACAGCCGGGCGCTGGCGCTGACCAACCTGAACAAGGTGCTCTACCCCGACGCCGCGTTCACCAAGGCCGAGGTGATCGACTACTACACCCGGATCTCCCCGGCGCTCGTCCCCCACCTGCGGGGCCGTCCCCTGACGGTCAAGCGCTACCCGAACGGCGTCGGCGGCATGTTCTTCTTCGAGAAGAACGCCCCGGCGCACACGCCGGACTGGGTCCGTACGGTGAACCTCCCGGCGCCGGGCAGTACGAAGGATCGCGAGGAGATCGACTTCGCCGTGGTCGACGACCTGCCGACGCTGGTCTACTACGCCAACCTGGCCGCCCTGGAGATCCACGTGCCCATGTGGCGGGTCGCCGAGGACGGCGAGCCGCTGGCCCCCGACACCCTGGTCTTCGACCTCGACCCTGGAGCCCCCGCGACGATCGTCGAGTGCTGCCGGGTCGCCGTCCTGCTCCGGGACGCGCTGGCCGCCGACGGGCTGGAGGGCTACCCCAAGACGAGCGGCAACAAGGGCATGCAGGTCTACGTGCCGTGGGACCGCGGGCCCGGCACCTCCGACTACGCCAAGCGGCTCGCCCGCTCTCTGGAGGACCGGCACCCCTTCGTGACCAGCGTGATGGCGAAGAAGGAGCGGCCGGGGAAGGTGTTCATCGACTGGAGCCAGAACAATCCGGCCAAGACCACCGTCGCGCCCTACTCGCTGCGCGCCAACCGCATCCCGACCGTGTCGACTCCGCTGCGGTGGGAGGAGGTGGAGGCGTGCGCCGCCCCCGACGAGCTGGTTTTCACCTCCGCCGACGTGCTGGCGCGCTTCTCGGAGCACGGCGACCTGTTCATGCCGCCCGGCGCTTAGCCCGTCGCAGGTCCGGGCCATATGGTGGACCTGATCGCAGCACACGGACGGAAGGATCGGCAGATGTCCGAGATGGACCCCCTCGACGAAGCGGTCGGGGAGATTTCGATCGAGGCTCCGGAGGCCGACGCGGTCGAGCAGCACCGGCTGCTGAAGGTTCGCGAGGACGACCGCTGGCCGGAACGGGTCCCGTTCGACGCCGACCCGGCCGACGTCGCGGAGCAGGAGCGGGCCGTCGACCTCGAAGACGACGAGGAATATCGCTGACCTTGTTTACCGCCACGTAGGATGAGGCCCCGGGGCGGCGAGCCCCCGATGCGCATCCTCACAAGGAGACTGCCGTGACCGCTACCCCGGACGCCAAGCCCCGGGGCACCCGGCTGCCCCGCATGGCCCGCCGCCGTCAGCTTCTGAGCGCGGCACAGGAAGTGTTCGTGGAGAACGGCTACCACGCGGCCGCGATGGATGAGATCGCCGAGCGGGCCGGCGTCAGCAAGCCCGTCCTGTACCAGCACTTCCCGGGCAAGCTCGAGCTGTACCTCGCCCTGCTCGACCTGCACGTGGACGACATGGTCACCCGCTGCCAGGAGGCCCTGGCCTCCACGACCGACAACAAGCAGCGGGTCCAGGCCGCGATCGGGGCGTTCTTCGACTTCGTGTCCAGCCAGGGGGAGGCGTTCCGGCTGGTCTTCGAGTCCGACCTGCGCAACGTGGCCCCCGTACGCCAGCGGATGGAGCGCTCGCTGCGCGAGAGCGCCGACGCGATCAGCCAGGTGATCCAGGAGGACACGGGCTGCTCCAGCGACGAGGCCCATCTGCTCGGCGTCGGCCTGGTCGGCATGGCCGAGGTGAGTGCCCGCTACTGGCTGGGCAGCCACGGGTCGATCCCGAAGGAGGCCGCCACCCAGCTCATGGCGCGTCTCGCCTGGCGGGGCATCAGCGGCTTTCCCCGGACGGGCTGACAGAGCAATCTGTTCGCTTGACGCGATCAAAGGGCGCGGCGCGTCCGCGGGCGACGACGATGGGGACGGGTAGGGACCAGCCCTCTCGAAAGGGGAGCCCGATGGAGATAAAGATCGGCGTACGTTCGGTGCACCGCGAGCTCGTCGTGGAGACCGAACTGTCGGCCGACGAGATCGAGGAGGAGCTCCGCAAGGCGCTCGCCTCGGACAAGGGCGTGTTCTCGCTCACGGACACCACGGGCCGCCGGGTCGTCATCCCCGTGGCGTCGCTGGGGTTCGTCGAGATCGGTGAGGACGAGGTGCGGCCGGTCGGCTTCGGCGGCACACTCTGATCACATTCGCCGCATACAGGGAGAACCCCGCCCTGGAGGCCCGGCACGCATCGCCGGGCGCTCAGGGATGAGACTCCACCCTCCGCTGTAGCCGCCGGGGTGCTCACCGCCCCCCGGCGGCGACAGCCGGCCCTGGCCCCCGAGCTTCCGCTCAGGCATCCAGCAGGCCGGCCGCTCCCGTCAGGGACAGCCGCACCCGTAGCCGTATCCGTATCCACAGCAGCGGGGGCGCCGCGCCAGGTCGACCCTGTGGGGTTCGTCCCGCCTCTGACTGGTGGTCGGACAGCCCGCGCTCCCCCTCCGCAGCACAGCGCGTGTCGTCCAGCGATTCGGCCCACATCTCGTCAAGGAACTGCCGTAGCGGCGCGAGGCCCTCATACCTCGCACGGTACAACCGTTTGGGGCTCTCATGCCGCTCGATCAGCAGACCTACGGAAGTTGGTGACCGGTTCTGTACGCGACAGCGGTCACCAGGGACGCCAGAGAGGCTGTGGCGGCTATGGCCCGGGGGTGAGGCCGAGCGCCGCCATCCGCTTGCCGTGCTCCTCGGTGAGGCTGGCGAACAGCCGCGCCACCTCGGCCTGGTCCTCGCCCTCCTCGCCGACCAGCAGCGCGGCCAGCTCCGGGCGGGCGGCGGCCAGCCGCTGTCCCTGGCTCAGCGCCTCCCCCACCATCCGCCGGGCCCACAGCGCCAGCCGCCCGCACAGGCGCGGGTCCGCGTCGATCGCCGCCCGCACCCGGTCGACGGCGAACTCCGAGCGGCTCTCGTCGGCGAGCACCTCGTCGACCAGCCCCCGGATCGCCGGCTCGGCGCGGCGCGCCGCCACCCGGTAGAAGTCCCCCGCGATCCCCGTGCCCACGTACGCCTTGACCAGCGCCTCCTGCCAGTCCCTCGGCTTCGTCTGGGCATGCCACGCGTCGATGGCGTCCACGAACGGCGCCATCGCCTCCTCCGGGTCGACGCCGAGGGACGCCAGGCGGTCACGCAGCACGCGGAAGTGTCCGTACTCGGTGGCGGCCACATCCCCCAGCGCCGCCCGGTCGTTCAAGGTCGGAGCCAGCAGCGCGGCGTCCTCGGCGAGCCGGAGGAACGCCGCCAGTTCGGCGTACGCCAGGACGCCGAGCAGATCCACAATCCCGGGAGAGGAATCAGTCATGGGTGCAGCGTACGTGCCGGGGGCATGCCCGCCGGAGCACCCTGGCGGAACGATTCGGGAAGCCCGACACGCGCACGCTATTAGCGAGAAGTCGCAGAAATCGGTTCCCTCTTGTGGTATCGAGTAGACTGCTTCGTGGAAGTGCGACCGCACTACGACTGTCCGGGGCATCGGTCCCGGAATCTCAGATCATCTGGACGCCGCGGTCGCTGACACGATGAGAGCGCGACTGTCCGCGAGGACCCGGGCCGGGGAAGATCTGCCGGCAGGATGTCCCGGAAGGCCCGCTCTCGCACTGATTGAGGCAGGCCACGCTGACAACGACGTTTCGAGACCTGGGAGTCATCCCGGAGATCGCTGATGCGCTCGAGACCGAGGGCATCACTTCACCATTCCCCATTCAGGAGATGGCGCTCCCGCTGGCCATGGCCGGCCAGGACGTCATCGGTCAGGCACGGACGGGCACCGGCAAGACGTACGCCTTCGGCGTCGCGATGCTCCAGCTCGTCGGCAAGCCGAGGAAGAACCGGAAGAAGCCGCGCGGGCTGATCCTCGTGCCGACCCGGGAGCTCGCGCTCCAGGTCACCGAGGATCTCGTCGTCGCCGCCGGCAAGCTCGGCTCGCGCATCCTCACCGTGTACGGCGGGCGCGCGTACGAGCCGCAGATCGAGGCGCTGAAGAACGGCGTCGATGTGATCGTCGGCACTCCCGGGCGCCTGCTCGACCTGGTCAAGCAGAAGCACCTCGACCTCAGCCAGATCACCATGCTCGTCCTCGACGAGGCCGACCGCATGCTCGACCTGGGATTCCTTCCGGACATCGAGCGGATCATCAAGCTGGTCCCGGAGAAGCGGCAGACGATGCTGTTCTCCGCGACCATGCCGGGTGAGATCGTCAACCTCTCCCGCCGCTACCTCACCCGGCCCACCCATGTCCGGGCGGAGAGCGCCAACGACGACGCCGAGACCACCGCGCTGACGACGCAGCACGTCTACCGCACGCACCGCATGGACAAGATCGAGATCGTCGCGCGGCTGCTCCAGAGCAGCGGCAGCGGCCTCACGATGGTGTTCTGCGAGACCAAGCGCGCGTGCGACATGGTGGCCGAGCAGCTGCGCGACAAGGGCTTCGCGGTGGCCGCGGTGCACGGCGACCTCGGGCAGGGCCAGCGCGAGCAGGCGCTGCGCGCCTTCCGCACCGGCAAGATCAACGTGCTGGTCGCCACGGACGTCGCCGCCCGCGGCATCGACATCGACGACGTCACGCACGTGGTCAACTACGACTGCCCGCAGGACGAGAAGGCCTACGTCCACCGGATCGGCCGCACCGGCCGGGCCGGGCGCACCGGCATCGCGATCACCTTCGTCGAGTGGACCGAGCTGACTCGCTGGAAGGTCATCAACAACGCACTGGACCTGCCTTTCCCGGACCCGGTGGAGACCTACTCCAGCTCGCCTCACCTCTACACCGACCTCGGCATCCCCGAGGGGACCAAGGGTGTGCTGCCGCGCGCCCAGCGCTCCCGGGCGGGGCTCGAGGCCGAGGAGATCGAGGACCTGGGCGAGACCGGGCGCACCCGTTCCCGGGGACGGTCGGACCGCCCGGACCGGGGCGGCCGGCCGGAACGCGGGGACCGGGAGGAGCGCCGTGAGCGCCCCGCCCGCAGCCGTGAGCGGCGGCGCACCCGTGGCGGCCGTGCCGGTGACTCCGGTACGCCGGCCGGTGCGGAGATCGGCTCCGACGCCCCCCAGGTCGCGGCCGAGATCCTCGCTGAGATCCCAGCGGAGGTCCCAGTCGAGATCCCGGTCGAGATCCCGACAGTGGAGAACACGGTGAACGCAGGCGATTCGAGCGCCGAGGTGGTCACGAAGACGAGCCGTCGCAGCCGCAGGGGGGCCAACACGGCCGCCGTCTCGGACGCGCTGGCCGAGGTCGCTCCCGCCCAGGCCGACCTGGACGTCCCCGCGGCCCGGCCGGAAGCCGACCCGCTCGCGACGAGCAGGCCGTCCCGCCGCAGGACCCGCACCACCGAGACGGCACCCGAGATCGCCCCGCAGGCACCCGCCGGCCAGGACGACCCGCTCGCGACGAGCAGACCGTCCCGCCGCAGGACCCGCACCACCGAGACGGCACCCGAGATCGCCCCGCAGGCACCCGCCGGCCAGGACG
>NZ_JBEZDW010000052.1:44189-50480 GCF_040802045.1 Microbispora sp. NPDC049125
ACCCGCTCGCGACGAGCAGACCGTCCCGCCGCAGGACCCGCACCACCGAGACGGCACCCGAGGTCGCCCCGCAGGCACCCGCCGGCCAGGACGACCGCCCCACCAGGCGCGGGAGCCGTACGGCGGAGCAGGCGGCGGCCACCGGCATCACACTGCCCGCGTTCACGCGAGAGGAGCCGCCGGTGGAGCGCGCCGAGCCGGACCGGATCATCCCGGCCAGCCCCTTCATGGTCGTGTTCAAGTCGCCCGACCTTGCGACCGACGACGACGAGCCCGCGCCGTCGGCCGCGACCGAGCGCGTCCAGCAGCGACGGCGTCCGGCACGGCCTCAGCCGCGGCCCCGCCGTACGGGGTGAAGGCCGCGGGTCCCACTCATCGATGAGCGTGAACGGACGGGCACACGAGCGGCGGCCCCCGAGGGGGCCGCACTCTTCCCGATCGATCAGGAGCCGCCGGGATCCGGCGGCTCCACCGCGCTCTCGGACGCATAAGACGTCCTCGCATGTGCCGGTTGCGGGACCGCCTCGCCCGCAATGGGTATGACCTGAACAGGAGACATGCGCAGATGACCATCCGAAACCCGCATAGTGACTTTGGCAGTGTCGCCAGGAGCTTCGCTGGGTATCGTGATGCCACGTGAGCGAGCGAGCCTGCGTGCACAGCAGACGGTCCGGGACGTGGGCCCCGTCCGGCCCATCGATCCCTGGGTTTCCGGGTGAGGTGGAGGAGGCCCCGTGAGTACGCCGCGTTTCCTGACTCTTCCCCCCGGTGTCAGCACCGAGCAGATAGAGACCCCCGTCGGCTCGTTCGCCGTCCTTGAGGCACTGCCCGTCAGCGGGGTCGCCGAGCGCTGGCCGGCCCTGTTGGTCCCCGGGTTCACCGGCAGCAAGGAGGACTTCATCGCGGTCCTCCAGACGCTCGCTCAGGCCGGGCGCAGAGTCGTCGCCGTCGACATGCGCGGGCAGTACGAGACGCCCGGCCCCGACGACCCCGAGGCGTACACCTGCGAGGCGCTGGGCGCCGACATCGAGGCGATCGCCGCCGCCGTCGGCCAGGGAGAGCCCGTTCACCTGCTCGGTCACTCGTTCGGCGGCCTGGTCGCCAGGGAGACCGTGCTGAACGGCATGGTGAAGCTCGCGTCGTTCACGCTGATGAGCTCCGGCCCCGCCGGGATCATCGGCCCGCGCGAGAAGGCCGGCCGGGTGATGCTGGCGGAGATGCCCGAGCTCGGCATCGACTACATGTGGGCCAACCGGATGGAGCCGGAGGCCCTGCAGGCCGGCGTCCCGGACGACATCGTGGCCTTCCTGCGCAAGCGGCTGCTCGCCAACCACCCCACCGCCCTGATGTCGATGGGCCGGGAGGTGCTGGAGGCCGCCGACCGGGTGGCCGAGCTGGCCGGATGCGGCCTGGACATCCTGGTCCTGTACGGCGAGCACGACGACGGCTGGCCTCCCCTCCTGCAGGCGGAGATGGCCCGCCGGCTCGGCGCCGACTGCGTGGTCGTGCCGGGGTCGGTCCACTCCCCCGCCGTCGAGGCCCCGGAGACGACGGCGGCGGCGCTCACCCGGTTCTGGAACGCGGCGGAGAGCCGCATGCTCCAGCAGCACGGCTGACCTGTCGTCGCCGCCCCCGAGGTTCCGTGTAATGCTGGAGCTACTATGCCCGCGATCAATGGCCTGACGGTCCAGCCTCCGGACTCCGCCACGTGGCTGGTGCACGTCGACCGGACCATGTGGGTGGCGGGCGTGCGGGGCCTCATGCTGCAGGCCCTCCATCCGACGGCGATGCGCGGGGTCTGGCAGAACTCCAACTTCCAGCAGGACCCGTTCGGGCGGCTGCGCCGCACCGCCGACTTCGTCGGCCGGGTCACCTACGGCAGCCCGGAGGAGGCGGAGGAGATCGGCCGCCGGGTGCGGGGCATCCACCGCGCCCTGCGGATCCACGACCCGGAGACGGGCGAGGTCCACCGCGTGGACGATCCCGAGCTGCTGCTGTGGGTCCACTGCGCGGAGGTGATGTCCTACCTGGAGGTCGTACGCCGGGCCGGGGCGCGGATCACCGACCGGCAGGCCGACCGCTATCTGGCCGAGCAGCGGCACAGTGCGACGTTCGTGGGCCTGCACGCCGAGGACGTGCCGGGTTCGGTGGCCGAGATGGAGGCCTACTTCGCCGAGATGCGGCCGACCCTGCGGGTCATCCCCGAGTCGGCGGCGGCGGTGCGCTTCCTGCTGTGGCCGCGCCTGCCGCGCAACATGCGCTTCCTGTCTCCTGCCAAGCCCGCGTACTTCCCGTTCGGGGCGCTCTGCTACTACACGCTGCCCGACTGGGCGCGCCGGCTGTACGGCGCGCTGCCCGAGGTGCCGCAGAGCACGGTGACGGCGGCGCTGCGGGCCTTCCGGATGGCGATGAACACGGTCCCCGACTTCGTGCACCAGCGGGCCTTGGACGGGCACACGCGGGCGATGCTGCTGGCCTCGCGGGAGCGCCTGGGCGCCGCCGGATACGACGTGGGGAAGGGACTCAGGGGGCTGGTCGACCCCCGCCGCCGCCCGGAGCGTCTCGCCGCCGTCCACGATCTGCCGGCGGAGGAGCTCCCGGGCTCATCCGCCGTCGGAGACGTCCCGGGCGACCGCCTCATGAGCTGACGTCGGCTGGGGCGCGGTCTCGCGTGCCACCTGCCGGGGCACCGCCTGTTGGGGCGCCGTCTCCTGAGCCACCGTCTCCTGACTCTGGGGGGCCGCGAGGCCGTCCCAGGGCAGTCGGTCGGGTGAGGCGGCGCGGCCCTCGGGGCAGTGCCGCCGGAAGTCGCACCAGGAGCAGATCGGCCCGGGCTCGGGGGCGAAGAGCCGGTCGATCTCGGGCGGCACCTCGCGGGGCGCCGTGCTCCCGCCCGTGGCGGCGCCTCCGCTCGATGAGGCCCGCCCTCCACGGCCGCGGGCGCCTCCCCCTGAGGCGGCGTGCCCGGCCCAGGCACGGTAGGCCTCGTCGGCGTCGGCCGCCTCAAGCGCGATCTCCTCGGCCCGCCGCAGGTGGCGGCCGAGCGACTCGTCGGTGTGCTCCCACTCGACGACCGACGCGGTCGGCAGGTGGTGGAGCTCCACCCGATGGCAGGGTCGGCGCATCATCCGCGACGACGCGATCGCGTAGATCGCCAGCGCGATCGATGAGCGGGCGTCGTCGGTGGTCAGCGGGCGGCGGCCCGTCTTGTAGTCGACCACGACCAGCTCGTCGCCCCGCCGGTCGAGCCGGTCCACCCGGCCCGAGACGGCGATGACCGGCGTCCGGGTGGCGACGGTGCGCTCCACGCCGACCGGCTCGTCCGAGGGGTCGAGCGTCCCGGCGTACGCGGACACCATCTCCCGTGCCCGGTCCCGCCACGCCGCCGACTGCTCCTCGTCGCGGAACCCCTCACGGAGCCAGCCGTTCGTGAGCAGGACGGCCGCCATCACCGGCGTACGCCGCTCGTACGGCTCCCGCCACCAGGCCGCCAGGGCGTTGTGGACCGAGGCCCCCACGCTGTTGTGCGCCCACGGGGGCCCCTTGGGCGGCGCGGGCCTGTCCAGGTAGGTGAAGCGGTACCGGCGCCGGCAGTCGAGCCAGGCGTTCAGGCGCGACGGGGTGCAGGTGTAGAGCCGCTTCGGCATCCCGTCGAGCCCGAGCTGCTCCATGGGCCTACTCGTCGCGGTCCAGCCTGATGCCGGAGACACCCGTGCCGTCCGCCAGCGGCGGAAGCTCGACATCGGCCGTCCCGGTCAGGGAGCCCGACAGCCACTTGTCGAACTGCGGCTCCAGGTCGCCGATGCTGCCCTCCTCGCCGTGCGCGGGCAGGACCCGCGTCTCGTGCGGCAGGGTGAACAGCCGCTCGCCGATCGAGGTGAGCTGGTCGGCGAGGGCGGGGTACTCCCCGCCCAGCTTGCCCGGGCCGTCCATCAGCAGCGTCTTGCCGGTGAAGACGGCCGCGAGGTCCTCGCAGTAGAGCGAGACGCCGCCGGGCGTGACGCCGGGAGTCGCCAGGACCTCGAGCTCGACGTCGGCGACGGCGAACAGGCCCTCGTCCTCCATCTCGATGTCGGGCCAGGTCTCCTCCCACGTCTGCCGCCACAGCCGCTTGTCCTTGGTGTGCACCGCGATGGCGGCCTCGTCCCTCGCGGCCACCTCGATCGCGGCGCCCACGTGGTCGGGCAGGCCGTGGGTGCAGATCACGGCGAGGACCTCGCGGTCGCCGACCTTCTCGAGGATCTTCTCGGCGTCACGGGCCGGGTCGATGACGATCACCTCGTCGTCGTCGCCCAAGATCCAGGTGTTGTTCTCGACCTTGTGCTCGACGCCCTCGATGTCCACCGGGCCGGAGGTCACCACTCGTTCGATACGCGCTGTCACGGCTCAAAACCTTACTACCCCACGCGCTTGAGACCCCCCGTACAAGAGTCTGCACGGGGTTGGGCGTCGAACCCGCCGCCCCAGGCGGACCACCCGTCCTCCCGGGCCTGAACGTTTCACCTGCCGAATGGGCCGATCCACAGGACGTCGTGCTCTTTTTTGACGGCCGCCGGAACTCCGCCGGAGGATTCGAGCGAGGTGCCACGGAGGCGGGCTTTCACGGCCTGTCGCCATTCGAGGTGAGCCGTTCACGGGCCCGTCGTCATAGCCGGTGGGCCTTCGCGAAACGGACTCATCCCTCCTGGGCCACGAGAGAAGCACATGATGCCGTGCCTCTACGAGGAGGAACACAACAGTGCGACGACCTGTCAACGAGTCTCCGGCACCGGATGGCGCCGGAAGGATCCGGCGGGGACCCGCCGCGTGGGGCCGGTTCACCAGGCACGCAACGGCCGCGGTAGCGGTCATGCTGGGGTTGTTAACGCTAACAGGTGGCGTTGGGCCCGCGGTGGCCGCCGACAATCCGTACCAGCGGGGGCCCGACCCGACCTTGGCCAGTGTGGCGGCCACCAGAGGGACCTTCGCCACCGCGCAGGTCAGCCTGCCGGCCGGGAACGGCTTCGGCGGCGGAGTGATCTACTACCCCACGGACACCAGCCAGGGGACCTTCGGCGGGGTCGCGATCGTACCCGGCTACTCCGCCCTGTTCGCCGACGAAGAGGCCTGGATGGGGCCCTGGCTCGCGTCCTTCGGCTTCGTCGTGATCGGGGTCGAGACCAACACCCGCACCGACGGCGCCGACGCCCGTGCGACCGAGCTGCTCGCCGCGCTCGACTACCTCACCCAGCGCAGTTCGGTGCGCACACGGGTCGACCCGAACCGGCTGGCGGTGATGGGCCACTCCGCGGGCGGCGCCGGCACCCTCCTCGCCACGCTCCGGCGGCCCTCGCTGAAGGCCGCGGTGGGACTCGCGCCCGGCGCGCCCGGAGGAAACCTGAACCTGTCCACCGAGCAGGTGCCGATGATGTTCATCTCCGGACAGCGGGACACCACGGTCACCCAGTCCTACCTCAACGGGATCTACAGCACCCTGCCGGCCACGGCGCAGAGCGCCTGGGCGGAGATAACGGGCGTGGACCACCTGTTCGCGACGCGGGCCAACACGACCGAGATGCGGTTGCTGATTCCGTGGCTGAAGATCTTCGTTGACAACGACACCCGGTACACCCAGTTCCTGTGCCCGTTGATGGACTCCACCAACATCTCGATGTACCGCGACAAGTGCCCGTACGTGCCACCCGGCTCGCCGTCACCGAGCCCGTCACCGAGCCCGTCACCGTCGCCCAGCCCATCACCCTCACCCAGCCCGTCGCCCTCGCCTTCGCCCAGCCCGTCACCCTCACCCAGCCCGTCACCCTCGCCTTCGCCCAGCCCGTCGCCGAGCCCGTCGCCGTCGGGCGGCTGCACCGCGCGCTACCGCACCGTCAACTCGTGGCCCGGCGGCTACCAGGGGGAGGTCACGGTCACGGCGGGCAGCTCGGCGATCAACGGGTGGACCGTCAGATGGACGCTGAGCAGCGGTCAGACGATCAGCCAGGTGTGGAACGGCACGCTGAGCGTCAGCGGCTCCGCGGTGACGGTGACGAACGTCTCCTACAACGGCTCGATCCAGGCGTCCGGCTCGACCGTGTTCGGCTTCCTCGCCGTCGGCGCGCCGCCGACTCCGTCCTTCACGTGCACGAGCCCCTAGGGCCGGAACGGAGCCTGGATCTTTGCGGAGATCCGGCTCGTGGCTGATCGGGCGGCCGTCCGCGCGAACCGCCCCACACCGCGCAGCCCGCCCGCGACCCCCGACAGGGCGGAGTCCGGCAATGGGGGCAGCCCCAACTGAGGAGATGCTGCAGGGAG
>NZ_JBEZDW010000053.1:0-46892 GCF_040802045.1 Microbispora sp. NPDC049125
ACCCACGAGATGATCGCCTCGTCCCGCAGCGCCTTGGCGGCGGTCCGGGCTGTCTGGTAGATGCCGTCGCGGGTCTCGACCGCGCCGTTCTGCGCACCCCGCAGGGACGAGGCCAGCAGGGAGAACCCGGCGGCCTCCAGCAGCTCGACCGGTGTCGGTACGGCCGGCGCGTCCAGCCACATGGCGACATCGCGCAGGGTGCGGCCGGAGGACGCGGCGGCCAGGAACAGGGCGCAGAGCAGGTCTTGAGCGGCAGGCCCCCACAGATCGCGCTTGTTGCCATCGTCGACGGTCAAGACGAAGTGCCCAGCCAGGCGGTGAGCGTCTTCCACGGTCGACAGACCACGCAGTGGATCCCACCACCAGACCTGCTCCTGGTAGGTGATGCGTTGGGGGTCGAACAGCCACACCGCGCCGTCGGCGGCGCGTAGTGCGGCGGTCGCCGCCCACAGGTCGGCCTTGTTGGAGGTGGCGATCACCGGGCCGGGCGCCGAGAGTACGTAGGGGATGCTCAGGCAGGTGGTCTTGCCCGACCTGGGCGCCATGAAGGCAACAATGGTGTCCTCCCAGGAGGCGTACAACGTGGGCCCGTTCCGCATGAGGTCGCCGAGTGGCAGTCCGATGTCGCATGGTGCCAGCGGCCCGGCCAGGGAGGGACGCAGCTCGCGGGCCTTCTTCTCCGCCGCGTCCGGCTTGAGTGCGGCGAGACCCGGGTTGTCCGCGAGTGCGGCCACCGGGTCCACCGGGTCGGGCAGCCGTCCGGTGATCGCCCACCAGGCAGCCAGGATCACGGCGAGCGCCGCAGTAATAAGGAGCGCTGCAACCGCGATGACGGCGGGGGTCGGCGTGCCCGGCCAGGCGGTAGACGTACGGCCTTCGAACACCTCCAGCGCGAAATCCAACCCGAACTCGTGCACCCGCCCGCCGAATAGGCCGCTTGCGATCCTGGCGGCGACCCAGATGAGGCCGAAGAAGGCCACGACGCCCCATCCGGCCAGCAACAATACCCATCCGCCGATCGCGCCGTGCGGGGTGAACCCGGCGCGCGGTCCCACGGCCCTCGTCATCGGATCGCCTGGTCGGTGTCGTACAGCTCGTGCTCGACGCCGACGAGTGCCAGCTCGACCGGGATGCCGAGCCGGTCGCCGGTCTTGATGAGGTACTTGCCGCGGCCAGGGTGGCGCGCCCCCGGCTGCCAAGAGTCCGGCGCCGACCAGGAGGCCACCAGCTCCTGCTCCGGCCCGGTCAGGCGAGTGATCTCGCTGACGCGGGCCAGCTCGCGCGGCGGCAGCCCGGCCAGCACGGTGATGGCACTTCGGTCGATGAACCCGCGTGCCTTGGCCCGGTCCTCCTCGGTGGGGAGAGCTTCCAGGTCGGCAAGCGAATGGGTGATCATGATCGACGCCATGCCCTTGGTCCGGTTGAGCCGGGTCAGGCTGTCGGCGTACTCGACCAGGCCAGGCGCTCCGCGCAGCGCGCGCCACAGCTCGTCCATCACCCCGAGGTAGGAGCGCCCCGCAGTGCCGTCGACCATGGCGAAGCCGTACGCCCACGTGCAGAGCATCGCAGCGGTCAGCAGCTTGTCGCCGGCCGCGCCGACCCGGGAGATGTCGACCGAGACCGCGGGCGCGGTCAGATCGAGGGGGCGGGTGGTCGGCCCGTCGAACACGCCCGCCAGCGACCCGGTGCACAGTAGTTCGAGGGTGAAGACGAGGTCGTTGACCCGCTCGCGATACCGATCGGAGTGGTCGGTTCGCGCGGCGGCACGCAGGGCTTCGGGGCCTTCCTCGAGTACGGCGAGCACGTCGGGCACGGTGGGCTCGGTCAGGCGTTCGTCGAGCAGGTCGATCGCCCGGCCGAGGATGACTTCTTCGACGTTGGTGATCGGCGCTTCGCGGATGAGTGTGCACAGTGCCATCAGCAGGGACAGCCGCCGTCCGCGCATCTCCCAGCGCATCCGCTCGGCTTCGGCCCCGCGCAGGGTGCGTACGGTGGCGCCGAGTGGGCCGGCGTCCAGCGGGTTGATCCGGTCCAGCCCCCTGCCGACGTGGATGACCTGGCCGCCGACGTGCTCGACGAGCATGGTGTAGTCGGGTTTGGTGTCGCCGAGGATGAGCGCGGTCGAGCCGAACGCGATGGCGCCGATGATGAGCCGTTTGACCAGGGTGGACTTGCCCGTGCCGGGCTGGCCGAGGACGAAGACGCCGGGGTTGGTGACGAGCCCGGCGCGCAGCCAGGCCAGCGGGTCGAGGCAGACGACCTCCCCGAACAGCTGATGGCGGCCGATCGGCGTGCCGACGGCGGGGGAGCCGGAGCCGGCCACGAAGGGGAACAGGCCGCACACCTGCGCTGTGGTCGCCTGGAACTCCACGCCGACCTCGACGTGCACGGCACGCCCGCCGTACGGCTCGCGCCATCCGCGTGCCGGTGTCTTCACCAGGACCTCCTCGTCAGCTCAGCGGGGCACACGCCGCAGGGCAGAGTGGTGGCGAACCCGGCCGACTGGCTGCCCCAAAGGCGGCGCAGCCGGATCCGGGAGGCCTCCGCGGCGGCCTCGGTGACGGCGACCGCACGAGTCAGGTCGTCTTCGTAGGTGACGGTGGTGGTGACGTAGAGCGTCACCAGCGTGACCCCCGCCCCGGTCGCCTCCTCGGCGGCGGCCTGGCGGGCACGTGCCTGGTCGTAGGCGTCGCGGGCGGTCTCGTCCCGGCCGGTCCGGCGGCGGTACTGCTCCCGGAACGCGGCGGCGTTGACCTCGTCTTCGAGCACCCGGGTCGCCTCGGCGGCGGGTAGCGGCCGGTATTGGAGGCTCACCCGCTTGGGGAATGGGCCCGGGGCGACCAGGCGGCTGAGCACGTCGGCGGGGACGTTCTGGCGCGGCGCCTCATGCCATGCCCAGCTCACGCTGACACCGCTGTCGTGCCGGTAGTGGTCGGGGTGCTCCTCGGCGCCGATCGGTCCCGCGTCCGCCCAGCTCAGGTTGGTGGCTCTGGCTGTGTCCGCGCGTGCTGCCGGGTCGTACGCGCTCCGCACGATCGAGGCCAGCTCCCCGGTGGTGGCCCGGCCGGTGACCGTGACACCGCACCCGCCGAGCGAGGAGGCCAGCGCGTCCAGGGACCGGCCCAGCTCGCCGATCGCGGTCGGCATGTCGTCCATTGCGGCGGGGGAGCGGGACGGGTCGAAGGTCACGCTGACGTAGGTGTCCACGCGAGCGGCCGTCCGTGGAGCCGTGCTCACGAGTTGCTTGATGAGCAGCGCCGCTGCCTCGGGAGCGTCGGGGGACAGCGCCTGGCCGACGGTGTCGGCGAGGGTGGAGCCGGGCTCGGGGGCGGTGTCGACGGTGACCGTGACCCAGCGGACGGCAGGCATGTGCCCGAGCGAGGCCAGCCAAGCGCCCCAGTTGGCCACCCAGGAGTCGGCGTTCGACCGCTCGGCCAGCCAGGTGGAGGCTGGCGACACCTTCAACGTCGCCGTGAACAGCCCGGTCTGCCGGTCCCACACGATGCCGTACTGCCGGCCGAACCCGTCCTCGGCCGACAGCAGCCGCGTCGCGGCCAGCACGCCCGGAAGCTGGAAGGCCCGCGGATGGGCGACGACAACACCGGCCTTGTAGAGGGTGTGACCGCGCGCCTTGCCGTACGACCAGCGCACCCGTCTCAGCACAAGATGGGCGATCGGGACGCCGCTCACCCGGATCAGCACCAGCGCACCGGCAAGGGCGGCAGGCGGCCCGGTGTAGATCGCGGCGCGCATATCGATCGACACCGCCAGCACCAGGGCGGTGAGTGAGCCCAGCGCGACGAACGTTCCCGCGGTGCCCAGGCCGAGCAGGCCGAGCCCGCGCCGCCTGCGCCAGCCGCCGTAGGTACGCAACTCCGTCATCGCTGGTGGTCCTCTCCCATGGAGTTCGCCGCGGTCCGCGCCCCGTTGGCCAGGCCGCTGACCGCGATGGCCGCAGCCGCTCCTGCTGCCGCAGCTCCTGCCGCCGCCCCGCCGGCTGCGGCTGGGCTCGAACCCGCCGCTGCTGGGGAGGCGCCTGGAGGAGAGGTCGGTGGGGCGCCGCCCGCCGCTTTCCCGCCGCTCAGTTGGGACGACAGAAAGCTCGCGTGGGTGCTCGCGTCCGTGGCAGGGGAGGCGGGGGCTGAGTTGCGGAACGCGCCGAGGGCCACCGCTCCGGCGATGCTCGCGCCGAGGATGCCGCCGCCCCCGCTCGCCGCCGCGAGTGAGCCCGTCGTCCAGGTGAAGAATTTCATCAAGACGGGCATCGCGATCAGCGACAGGAGAATCATCGTGAACGCCATGAGAATGGTCCGCGCGTCCTTGCCTTCGCCGACCATCGTGAACGACGTCGCGTACACCGCGGCGGCGGCGGGCTTGTAGAAGATGAGCGCCAGCATCCAGCCGGTCAGTTTGCGGAACCAGGGCTTGGTCAGCGCGGTCATCGCACCGGCGGCGGCCAGGGGGAGCAGGCCAGCCAGGATGACCAGCGCCGCCTCGCGGAACAGCATGAGGACGGCCTGGATCGCTCCGATCAAGATGGCGATGATGCCCAGCACGATTACTGCGCCAGGGGCCGCTCCGCTCAGGCCGAGGATCTTCGTGAGTCGCCTGCTGAAATCGTCGTTGGTGGCGGAGTTGAGCACCCAGGTGGACCAGGCGTCACCGGCCTTGACGAGCATCGAGGCGGTCAGCACCCCGATGGTAGAAGTCGCCGCGATGGTGACCAGGCCGGAGCCGACGTCGACCAGCGGGCTCCCCTTGCGGGTCAGCGCCATCTTGCCACCCGCGCTGATCATGCCGAGGAGGGCGACCGCGATGGCGATCGGCAGCGTCCACTGGCGTAGGTGGTCTACTGCGGACTCGGCAGCGAGATCCGGCGAGGGAACCTTCACCCACCAGGAGACGCTATTGCCCACCACCCAGGCCACGCCGTCCTGGATGGCCTTGGCGATCTCGCCGAGCACGCCATTGGCGGCGCCCGCTGCCATCCGGCCCACGAGATGCTTGGCGACGACGCAGGTGGGGGAGATCAAGTTCTCGCATGACATGGTGACTCACCCCTCGAAGGGCGTGTAGCCGTCGAGGGACTTCAGCTCGGTCGCCATGTTGCTCCAGTCGCCGTCGAGCGGTGCCACGACGCGCCAGTCAGCCTCGTGCCAGACGACCTGAATGCGGGTGGTTGCGCGGACCGTGGTGCCGCGAGGGTCGGGCCCGGCGCTGACGATGTCCACGGCGGCGGCATCAGGCGTGTAGCTCTCCCAGCGGTAGGCCTCCTCGTCAACGAAGGCTTTGCCGAGCGGGCTGCCCTGCGAGAGCCCCGCCTCCTGCCTGCTCTCCTCGTATTGATTCCGCGTCTGCTCCAGCAGCCGGTCGGCATCCGGGCCGGTCACCTGCTCGGTGATGGTCGGCTCAAATACGGCCGGGCCCCACTGCGAGTTCGCGCGTACGGCGATGTGCAGCGCGGCGAGCAGAGCGCCTTGCCGGGTGCGGGTGAAACCCTGGGCCCGATCGTGGTCGAGCACGCGAGGGCCGTCGGCGTCCGATAGCGGTAGCCGTACGCCGTGGAAGTCCTGCCACGTGATGTGCGGCTGGCGAGGTGACGGCGCCGGGGTCGGTGACGTGCCGCAAGCGCAGGCGGTGAGCAGCACCAGCAGGAGGACCGATGCCTTCATCGCAGGAACATCCCGACAATGCCGGACGCGGTCGCGGCCAGGCTGAGCCCGCCAAGCACCCACGGGATGCCGGAGGCGCCGTCGGCGGCGAAGGACGAGCGGTTCTTGCGGCCGATCGCCATCTGAGCGCCGCAGATGAGCAGGCCGGCGACGCCGGAGACGATCACGCCCCACTTGGCCCAGCCGAGGATCGTGGTGATCGGCTTGTCCAGGCCTGGCGGTGCGATCGGCTGCGGATTCGGCACCGGTGCCGCTTGGACCATGTCGAGCACTGCGCTGACCAGCATGCTTGCCCTCCCTTTGCTGACGTGACTCCACGGATTGTCGCAATGAGTAGCGTGCTCGTCACGCTACGTGGGTACCTTCCAGAGCGCAAGCAGCCTCAAACGGCTACATCCACCTTCAGACGTTCACAAGGAGTGCTGTCCCAGTCACGTAGGGGAAACTAGTCAGGGGACCGCTGACCGATAGGGAGTGACGATGACCGAGCCGCTTGGCCGTGACCCGGACGTGCTGACCACCAAGGAACTCGCCAGCAAGCTCGGATTGTCGGCCCAGACCGTCCGCCGGATGGCCAACGCCGGCCAGATCCCGGCGCTGAGGACGGGCAAGGACTACCGGTACTCCTGGAACGCGGTCCTCGACGTGCTGCGACAGCCCCATCCGACAACGGGGGGCATGAACGATGACCAGACCAGGCCGGGCGCTGGACGGCCGGCGACACAGCAAGCCAAGGAGCGCGTACGGGAGCTGTGATCCCGTCCGGTCCCGGTGACCGCGCGGCTGCTCCTGGCGGCCGCATGCCTGGTCATCGCGGTGCCGCTGGGGCTGGTCCTCGCGTTCACGGCGTTGGGTGGCGCGGCCGGCTGCGGACAGGGGCAGGCGCGGGGCATCCCGCCGGACTACCTGCGGCTGTACCAGCAGGCCGGGCAGGCGTACGGCATCCCCTGGCAGGTGCTCGCCGGCATCGGCAAGGCCGAAAGTAACCATGGACGTGGTGACGGTGCCGGCATTCGCGCCGGCGCGAACCTCGCAGGCGCGATGGGGCCGATGCAGTTCCTCGGCACGACGTGGAAGACGTACGGCGTCGACGGGAACGGCGACGGGAGGACGGACGTCTACGACCCGGCCGACGCGATCCCGTCGGCGGCGAAGTACCTGAAGGCGAGCGGCGCACCGGGAGACCTGTACCGGGCCGTCTGGCGCTACAACCACGCCGACTGGTATGTGCGCCGCGTGCTCGCCTTCGCCCGCGAGTACTCGGGCTCATTCGGGACGGTAGGGGAGGAACTGTGCGCGCTCCCCGCTGCTCCGAATGCCGTCGCCGGGCGCGTCGTGGCGTACGCGCGGATGCAACTCGGCAAACCGTACGTCTGGGGTGCTGAGGGACCGGGCTCGTTCGATTGCTCTGGGCTGACGATGCGCGCCTACCAGTACGCCGGGATCCTGCTGCCGCGCGTCGCCGCTGACCAGTGGCGCCAGGGGCCCGCGATTGCTCGCGGACAGGAGCAGCCGGGGGACCTGATCTTCATGCACCCGGGCGCGGGCGGCCCGGGGCATGTCGGGGTGGTCGTCGCCCCTGGCCAGATGATCCACGCGCCGCACACCGGAGACGTGGTGCGCTACGCGTCCTATTCCACTCGTCCTGACGTGGTCGGGTTCACCCGGCCAACACTCTCGTGGGAGAAGAGATGAAGGGCCTCACCTTGGCGGAGCTGCAGCAACTCCCCGCCACCGTCGACCTGCTCACCGCGGCGCGGGCCCTCGGCCTCGGTCGGACCAAGGCGTATGAGCTGGCGAAGCGGGGCGAGTTCCCCTGCCGCATCATCCGCGTCGGCGTCGCCTACCTCGTCCCAACGGCCGAGCTCTTGAGGCTCCTCGGCGTAGAACCATCCACCCGGGAGGGGCGATGAGGCTCCCGGACGCCGAGGCCGGACGGCAGCTCCTAGGCGATGCAACCCCTCGTAGGGGCGATGAGGAAAGGATCACCATGTACCCCGAGGTCGAGAACTCCTTGTTGCGACTCCTCGTAGGGGAGATGAGGACGCCCGCGTGCGCGGGCTACCGCGCCGCTTACACGGAGGTTGCGACCCCTCGTAGGTGCGATGAGGACTCGGCCCATATGACCGTTGCCTGGTCAAAGCATCCAGTTGCGACCCCTCGTAGGGGCGATGAGGACCAAGGCCGAGGGCCGCGCCCAGACGTTCCAGGAGTACGCGTTTCGACCCCTCATAGGGGCGATGAGGACTGCTGAACGGGGTGTTGAGCGGGTCGTGCACCCAGGTGTTGCGACCCCTCGTAGGGGCGATGAGGACCTCCTGCCCGTACGGCGCATCACGGGGCGCGTAAACGTTGCGACTCCTCGTAGGGGAGATGAGGACGCGGTCAACGCCGACATCAACGGCGTGGCCTTGTCCATGTTGCGACCCCTCGTAGGGGCGATGAGAACTGCGGCGGCGCACAACAGCAACAGCGCCACGGGAGAGTTGCGACCCCTCGTAGGGGCGATGAGGACGCGTCCGCCGCCGTGCAGGCCGAGGGGGAGACCCGAGTTGCGACCCCTCGTAGGGGCGATAAGGATTTGCGTTCCATCCACGCGGCCATGCGGGTCAGGGTGCGTTGCGACCCCTCGTAGGGGCAATGAGGACCCCGGTGGGCGGTCGAGCCTGAGGAGGTGTTCCGCGGTTGCGACCCCTCGTAGGGGCGATGAGGACGCGCGAACATCCACGCACTGCTCAACGACTGGCTGCGCCTGTTGCGACCCCTCCTAGGGGCGATGAGGACTGGTGCTCAGTTCTGCTTGAACTTGCCGGCGGCGTGTTGCGACCCCTCGTAGGGGCGATGAGGACGCCAACATCGCGTGGCCGCCCCTCAAGTCATAAGGGTGTTGCGACCCCTCGTAGGGGCGATGAGGACCGAGGAGTACGTCCACGCGCTCGCTCGATACGAGTTGCGACCCCTCGTAGGGGCGATGAGGACCGGGAGATGGCCATCGCCAACGGCGTCGCTCCCGAGTTGCGACCCCTCGTAGGGGCGATGAGGACCTCTCCATCATCACGGGTGAGTATGACCCCGAAGCGTTGCGACCCCTCGTAGGGGCGATGAGGACGCAGCGGGCGCGGCTTCTCCGGGGACTGCAACATCCTGTTGCGACCCCTCGTAGGGGCGATGAGGACCATCAGGCCCGAACCAGGTCCCCGCGCGGTGCAGCTGTTGCGACCCCTCGTAGGGGCGATGAGGACGACGTTGCCCTCATCGAGGCCGGCCCCGTCGTCGCGTTGCGACCCCTCGTAGGGGCGATGAGGACATTACCGCGCCAACGGTGAGGGACGTGTCCCATACAGGTTGCGACCCCTCGTAGGGGCGATGAGGACCCCGGCGGGGGCACACACGGACCGCCGGCGCCGCTGTTGCGACCCCTCGTATGGGCGATGAGGACCGGCTAGCCGTTCGGTACGGACCTCTCGCTCACCTCAGGTTGCGACCCCTCGTAGGGGCGATGAGGACACGGGACGACCATCAGCAATCAGAACTGGTACGGTTGCGACCCCTCGTAGGGGCGATGAGGACCGACGCGCTGCGGATCGGGCTGTTCCAGGACGGCACGTTGCGACCCCTCGTAGGGGCGATGAGGACCCGCGAGGTCGAGAAGGTGCTGCGCAAGTACGCCCGGTTGCGACCCCTCGTAGGGGCGATAAGGACGAGGGCGGGGACATCCTCGACTGGGGCGAGGAAATGTTGCGACCCCTCGTAGGGGCGATGAGGACCTGACCAAGTACCCGTCCATCCCGACCTACCACGAGATGTTGCGACCCCTCGTAGGGGCGATGAGGACCCGGAGGTCGAGCTCGACTGGCTGGATGGGGGCTAGTTGCGACCCCTCGTAGGGGCGATGAGGACGGCCGAGTGGCCCCCGCAGCCCGGCGACCTGTGGCGGTTGCGACCCCTCGTAGGGGCGATGAGGACCAGGGAGCGCCTGGCGGACGGCCCCGGCGACATCGAGTTGCGACCCCTCGTAGGGGCGATGAGGACCTCACCGGCGCGTTGGGGCCCTTCACCATAGCGGGTTGCGACCCCTCGTAGGGGCGATGAGGACCTCCGGGATGAGATTGGGGCGGCCCTGGGCTACCGTTGCGACCCCTCGTAGGGGCGATGAGGACGTCTCGCGTGGATCACGGCGACGGCGGGCGCAAGATCTGTTGCGACCCCTCGTAGGGGCGATGAGGACCCGGTCGACATCGGGGGATTCACCGTCCCGTTCGTCGTGTTGCGACCCCTCGTAGGGGCGATGAGGACTGACGAGTGTCTGTGTGACGGGTGCATGGACTCGTAGTTGCGACCCCTCGTAGGGGCGATGAGGACGCCTTCCTTGGCCATGGCCTCGGTGATCTCATGGTGTTGCGACCCCTCGTAGGGGCGATGAGGACATCGGTCGAGGCGAAGTGGACGTTGGCGAAGTGCTCGGTTGCGACCCCTCGTAGGGGCGATGAGGACGCCTGGATCCGAATCTTGCGCAGCCATTCGGCGTGCTCGTTGCGACCCCTCGTAGGGGCGATGAGGACGGCGGCCTGGCCGCCGCGATCGGGTGGCTCCAAGTGGCGACCCCTCGTAGGGGCGATGAGGACGACGGCAAAGGGACGTGCGGGGTCAGCCCTCGTGTTGCGACCCCTCGTAGGGGCGATGAGGACCTCCCCACTCGTCGCACAGGTCAAGACGGCCACGTTGCGACCCCTCGTAGGGGCGATGAGGACCGGGGCGGACACGGGACGCTGCCGCTGGTCAGCGCGTTGCGACCCCTCGTAGGGGCGATGAGGACCCGGGCCGCACGGCCGCCGTACCCCCAGGCGGCGCGTTGCGACCCCTCGTAGGGGCGATGAGGACGGCGATGAGGACCACACGGCCACGCAGGAGCGCCTCAACGAGCTGTTGCGACCCCTCGTAGGGGCGATGAGGACGGGCACGAGCAAAGCCACGGTGCACGCCCAGTACAGGTTGCGACCCCTCGTAGGGGCGATGAGGACGGGTTGAGCCTGCGCCGATCGCGGAAGGTGCCGAGTTGCGACCCCTCGTAGGGGCGATGAGGACGGGCCCAGCCCTCCTTGGAATCCCCGAAGTAGATCACGTTGCGACCCCTCGTAGGGGCGATGAGGACTCTTCAGCTGGCCCAGCATGAAGTCCATGTACCGGCGTTGCGACCCCTCGTAGGGGCGATGAGGACAACCGCGCCAGGAGTGACCAGTGCCCGCCAAAGCCCGTTGCGACCCCTCGTAGGGGCGATGAGGACCTGGGCACACACAATGGTGTAACCCTTATCCCTAAGGGGTTGCGACCCCTCGTAGGGGCGATGAGGACTGGACTAAGGAAGCTTCGGACTTTATCTCTAAGTCCAGTTGCGACCCCTCGTAGGGGCGATGAGGACCGGGTATCTATGTGACACTCATAGTCTTCTATGCCGCGTTGCGACCCCTCGTAGGGGCGATGAGGACCCACGCTTCCCACGGTCCGCATCCGGGCGCATCTGTTGCGACCCCTCGTAGGGGCGATGAGGACATGACGCGGTCACGGGTGATCGGGGGAGGCCAATCCTGTTGCGACCCCTCGTAGGGGCGATGAGGACCGATCAGCAGGATGGGCGCGTCAGCGCCATCGGGGCGTTGCGACCCCTCGTAGGGGCGATGAGGACATCTGAACGGGATGTGGGCCCCGGACTACAAGGGGTTGCGACCCCTCGTAGGGGCGATGAGGACCCCGCTCCGGCTACCAGGTGTACTCGCCCGAGGACACGTTGCGACCCCTCGTAGGGGCGATGAGGACCGCTCACCCGTGGAGACTCCGCCGCAATGAGCGAAGTGTTGCGACCCCTCGTAGGGGCGATGAGGACATGTCCCAGAGCACCCCCCATGACACGAAGTTCGCGTTGCGACCCCTCGTAGGGGCGATGAGGACCGTTGAGCTGGCACAACACCTCGGTGGCCTGTGCCGGTTGCGACCCCTCGTAGGGGCGATGAGGACCCCAGTGATACAGCTCATTCCCGGGGCATTCGGTAGGTTGCGACCCCTCGTAGGGGCGATGAGGACCCCAGTATAAAGTCGCAGGTCATCACATGCTCTACCGAAGAGTAAGTCCCGATTTTTGCAGTGAACCTCCGGTAGTGCAGAACACCCGGGAGGTTTGCTGCAATTCCATGATCCATAGTGCTTAAAGGATGTCGCTGGGCGCTGGCTGGGCAACGCCCCATTCCTGGCGCTCGGGGGTCGTGCCGGGCGGGAACGTGAAGACCAAGACGCTGTCGTACGACGCGTCGATTACATCCTCGACCCTATGACGGAACCTTCGGAGCTGCGCTGGGCTCAGTGCCCCCTCAAACACGCTTCGCTGCACGTGATGCAGGTATTGGCGGCATAGGCGCAGGATGGCCGCGTTGCGCTTGGCCAGGGTGTCATACACCACCACGACGTACACGCCGTCTCACCACCAGATTCTGAACGGCTTGTACGGCGTGCCCTCCAGGCACCGGCGGGTGAGCTGAAGGGCTTCGAGATACAGCAGCTCGTCGTAGGCGACGTTGCGGCCCAGCGCCCGGTGCTGGATCGTCACGGCCAGCTCGTCTCGGACGGTCTGCACCACGAGCTTTCGCCCCGCCTCACTAAGCATGGCCTGGTTGACGTCCACGTCGAAGTGAGCAGGTTTCAGCTGACCTCGGCCTGCGAGCCGGAGCAGCAGCCGCTCGGCGAACAGCGGCTTGAACACCTCGGCGAGGTCCAGGACCAGTGAGTGGCGCTGGCGCTCCATCGTGCTGTGCAGGAAGGCCACGCCCGAGTGCAGCGGAGTGAGCCGGATGGCGGACAGTACGCGTGCGTAGACGATGCCGTTGACGTAACTGATGAACGCGTTCCCAGCGTTGAGTGGGGGCCTGCGGCTGCGCCCTTCGAGCCGCAGCCAGTCGGGCAGACGAGTGTCCAGCACGGCCCAGGCCGATCGGCGGAAGGTGCCCTCCGCGCCCATCAGTTCCTCACGGGTGGAGGCGTCGGCGATGGAGGCTTCAAGTACGGCCATCGGCCGGGTCAGCAGCTTGCGGTCGACCACTCGGCGGACGTTGGCGGCGGCGCCTGCGACGATCGCGCGAGCGATCGCCAGTGAGGCGACGGGGTCCGAGGCCAGCCGGACTTGGGCGATCACTGTCTGCCCAGAGACGCTGGTCTCGGAGGTCAGTAGCGACCCGGCGTAGTCGCCGTAGTGGCTGAGGAAGTGGAGGTTGATGCGATGCTGATTTAGAAGGCTGATCACGGCCGTGTTGATGTCGACGGCTTCGCAGGCGACGATGTCCCGCACATCGGTGATCGGAATGTGCACGGGTGAGCCCTCGTCCCGTTCGATCCGCAGTGACTGGTCTTTGCGGCGGATCCGGCAGGAGGTCGTGAGCCAGTACGTTCGGGTGGCGGTGGGCATCTACTCGTTCCAGCAGTAGTCGGCGTAGGAACAGCCCCGGCAGCCCGATCGGGCGAGTCGCGGCGGGGAGGTAGTCGCGGACATGACGGTCAGGACCTCGGCGATGTCGGCCTCGGCTGCTTCGGCCGCCTGCTCGGTGTACGGCAGGCGCTTCGTGCGGCGAGTCTTGGGATAGTGCAAGATTCCGCCCTCTGCGGCGACCCCCACGGCGTGCAGCCGGTAGCAGTAATGCATCGCCTGGGCCTCGTCCGCCCGGCTCGGCCGCGAAGATGACTTGATCTCGTGGACCCAGGCGGCACCGTCCAGGTGATCGAGCTTCGCGGCACCGAGGTCGATCGGGGAACTGCGGGTGTATGAGGTCTCGTGGACCGCCTCGCCAGTCTGAACTGTGGTGCTGAGGTGCTCCGGGCGCACCCCGCGCGCGTACAGCCAGAGCTGTCGCCGGCAGTGGTGGAGGTACTTGACGTGCACACCCCCTATGTCATCCGGGCCGATCACAGCACCTCACCCGCCTGATAGACCTGGGCGGCGCGGCCGTGGATCTCTCCCAGGCCGAGCCGCTCGTCGTACTCGGCGTCGACTATGCGCACGCCGAGCCGCTTCTCCCAGGACGTCAAGGGTGCGGCCCAGTACGGCA
Source organism: Microbispora sp. NPDC049125 (assembly GCF_040802045.1). Taxonomy (NCBI): domain Bacteria; kingdom Bacillati; phylum Actinomycetota; class Actinomycetes; order Streptosporangiales; family Streptosporangiaceae; genus Microbispora; species Microbispora sp. NPDC049125. Next base: position 13,760 of record NZ_JBEZDW010000053.1, read on the forward strand.
TCGGGATCAGGTAGCGCTCGGCGAGCAGACGGCCGGCAGCGCTGTTCCCGGTCACCTGGTCGAGGCTCGCCTCGTAGGCGTCGCGATCCCTGGTCAGCACCGCCTCCGTTCCGTCGAAGAGCTCGTCGAACAGCTCGCTGAGTTCGTCCCGGCTGACGAACGGATGCGCGAAGCCCAGAAACGCATCGGTGAACTCCGCCTGATGGCGGAGGACTTCGTCGCACCATGCCTGGCCCCATGCGGTGCCGTACACCTCGTCGAGCCACACCCTCGCCTGTGTCTCGTCGACCTCCGCGCCGTCGTGACGGCTGAGGATGTTCCATCCCTCTTCGACGGGCACCCGGGGGTAGACGCCGTCAGCGAATTCCTCGCTTCCCTTGCGCCGGGGAGCGAAGGCCGCCGGATGCACCACCACGTCGGCAGGCGGCCGGGCGGCGATCCGGTTCACCCTGCCGAACCGTTGTAGCAATGCCTCAAGTGGCGCAGCCGAGGTGAACAGGCAGTCGAAATCGACATCCAGGCTCACCTCGACCACCTGAGTGGCGACGACCAATCCCGGGCGCCGCAGTCCGCCCGTGCCGAAGCGCGCAGTGATCGCCGCCTCCAGGGCCGAGCGGTCCATCCGGCGGAACCGCGAGTGCAGCAGAAAGGCAGTGTCGACTTCCGGCTCCAGCTCGGCGAACAGATGCTGGGCGTCGGCCACATTGTTGGCCACGACGAGCACCGACTCCTGTCCCGACAGCCTGCTCCGAATTTCGTCGACAGACGCGCTGTCGGTCAGATGCCGCTCGCGCAGCACCAGCCGGTGCCGCCGCCGTAGGCCCTCCGTCGATGCCTCGACCAGATGGACGTCCTGCCTCAGTGCCTCACGGAACAGGCGTGCCAGCGCATCCGGAAGCGTGGCCGACAGCACGGCGACGCGCCCGCCGAGCCGTTCCCACAGCTGCGCCGTCGCCAGGATGTATCCGAGTCGCCGGGGTTCATAGGCATGCAGCTCGTCCAGCACGAACACGGAGTTCGCGACGTCGACAAGCGTGCCAGAGTGCGCCGGGCCGGCCAGCACGCCGCGCAGGATCTGGTACGGCGTGCCCACCCGCACGGTCTCTCGGAACAGCCGTGTGGCCGCCGCGCGTGAGACGGCCTTCCTCGCGGCGTCGGCATGCTCGCCCTCCCCGTCCTGCGGACAGATTGCTGCGGCGAGGTGGTAGGAGGCTGCCCGCGAGTGCATCACCCCCACCAGGGTCTCGTCTCCCAGCAGGTCTCCGAGCCGTACGGCCATGGCGTTGATTGAGGCGAGATAGGGAAGTGTGAAGAAGACCCTCGGCACGCCGCCGGTCGCCTGGCTGATCGCCATGGCCTGCGAGGCCGCCCACAGCAGACCCGCCTCGGTCTTTCCTGAGCCGGTCGGGGCGCGCATCAGGAGATGTCCGTCGATCGACGCGGCCCCGAGCTGATGCGGGCGCAGAGCCCGGCCCTGGTCAGCGAACGCCTTCTCCAGCAAGGGCCGGAATTCCGCGTCGAGAGGCTGGCACGCGTGAAGGCTGCCGTGGGCGGAGGAGACATGGTCAGCCAGCGTGACCGCTCCTTGGAGTAGCACCGCCGTCAGCCCCTCGTTCTGCGGGACCGGCATTTCCCACCGGTTCACGAGCAGAGCGAACGTCTGCCGGGCCGCGCTGATCACCTCCATCTGGCCACAGGCGCCGGAGGTCACCGGCAGACCCGCCTGTCGAGCTGTGCGTTCCAGCCATTCGTGGAGCTCGGCGGCGACGTCGCCGGGGATCGGGTGGAGTCGGCCGCGCCACTCCTCTTCCGGCACGGCGCCGTAGGCATGGATGAGCGGCCCACGCCCTCCCTCCAGTGACCTATGGTGAGTGGCGACGCCGGTGGCCACCCAGGTGAGCAGGCGTTCGTCACCGATCAGGTTCGGCAGGAAGCCGAGCGACACGACCTCGTGCCGCTCTCCCCACGCTCGGACGAGGCCCTTGAGCATCGCCTGGAACCCGTCCGGGATCTTCCCCGCGTCATGACAGAGTGCGGCCAGGCAGGCGGCCGTCCAGAAGAGCCCCTCAGTCACCTGGTCGGCGACGGCGATGACCCCGACACGTCGTCGCAGTGCCTGAGCACCGTCCAGGGTGGCGGACAGGTGCGCGGTGAGCTTCTCCGGCGGGAAGCTCTTGGCCTGTATGTCCTCAAGCGCCACGTCAGGCCACCACGAGGAGGAGCGCAGGATGCACCGGGGGAAGTAGTGCGACCGCGCGGCCTTCCTCGTCCGCCCAGCTGGATTCCACGCGAAGGTCGCTTCGCCCGGAGGCGTCGAAGTGGTAGCCGTCCCACCGGGTCCTGTGCCGGTCGAGCGAGATCGCGGTCGGCAGGCGCAGCAGGGTCCCGGCGGGCGGGGGAGCGACCCTATCGGGCAGTACGGCTGAGCCCTGACGGCCGGGACCGGGGGTCAGCGTCGTCCGCCTCGTTATGACACCGACGAGGTCCTGACTCCTGCCCAGCCGGAGCGGCCACACCGGCCTGCGAAGCCTCCGCTCCCACAGGTCGACCTCGGCCGTGAGCCACAGCGTCAAGGTCACACCTGCCAGGAACTCCCGGTTTCGAGGAGTCGGATCCGCCTTCTTGCCGGTGCCGTCCAGCGGGTGGTAGGTCTCCAGGTCGGCGCCCGCGCCACGCGCGTGGAACGCCATGGCGAACCGGGTCTCGGGGGACACATGCCCCCAGCCTCCGGCCGCGGCGGCCAGCATGCCGCCCACCGTCGCGGGTGGCGGGCAGGGGAGCGCCACCTGCACTCCCGCGTACAGCGGGTTGCGGAAGGAGACGATGGGCGCGGTCACCGTCACCTCCAAAGCCTCGCGAGTCGTCATGCCTTGGGGTCCTCGAACCAGGTGTCCCGCTCACCCCGCTCGATCTGCTCCGCCAGCCTGCCGAGCAGGACCCGAGGATGGTCGATCACCAGGCTGCCCGTGGTGATCAGGTCGGCCAGCTCGGTGCGCACCTGCTCTCTCTGATCTCCGAGGAATCCCGGCGCCCAGCCCAGCAGCACGGGCCCGTCCAGCTCGTCGGCCCACGCCTCCATCTCGGCGCGCAGCACGCCCGCGTCAAATCGGGCCCGGTCGCCCCTGACTCCGAGCACGCGGGTGAACGGGTTGATCCCGCCCTTCACCGGTGCGAGCAGGACCAGAGCCGGAGTGCGGTCGCCGTAGTGCATGGACTGCTTGGCACCACCGCGTACGGCCGCCAGGGTGCGCAGCAGCAGCGCGGCGCGGCGACGGCGCTCGCCGATGGTCAGGCGCAGCGCCGAGGAGTTGCGGAATGAGACCGGCTCCGCGCCGCTCTCGCGCGCCTCCTTGGCAGCCGGCTCGGGCAGAGCAACCTTGAGTCCACTGCCGTCGATCTCGAAGACGCCGATTCTCGGCAGGTCGAGCAGCACATCCGCGGCCAGCTCCGCGCTGTAGAACTCGTGACCGTGCAGCACCGGGTTCTCACCTGCCGAGAAGCCCCGGCTCATCGTGCCGAAGTCCCGCTCCGGGCGGCGCGGCGCGACAGACACGAAGGTTCCCGTGGCCAGGACGGTATCCCGCTGGCAGGTCTTGGTCTTGTCGCCCTTGACCGCCACCATGTAGCCGAACAGGTCGTCGTCGAGGTAGAGATCGGGCCTGCCGTTCGTGTATGCCTGCTGCTTCTGGCCGCTGCCGGAACGTACGACCGGCGAGGCCGGTTCGGAGGCGGGCAGCGAGTCGCGCAGCCAGCGGCGGTACGCCTGCGCCGAGACGTACGGGTACACGTCGCGCCCGACCCGCAGTTGCTTCACCTTGGCGACATTGTCCTCGCCGAGACCGTTGTTCGGCGCCCCGGCGACCACGTCCAGGACGATCTTCCCCACCAGGTAGCTCATCTACGACTCCTCGCCCTTCATGTACGCGATGTCCTCGGGGTTGTCCGCTTCCTCGGCCGCCATCTCGGCGGCGACCTCGGCCCGGTCGGCGGGCTTGAAGCCGAGCTCGTGCAGGCGCTGGACGACCGACACGACGAGCAGTTGCCGGTGGAACCACGCCTGCTCCACCTCGGGGTCGAACAGCAGCCGGAACTGGTTATCAGTGATCAACGGCCCTTCGATCCCGCTTTCACGGGCGAGCAGGGCGTCGACGTTGCGGCGCATCAGCCAGTGCCGCATGCGGGACTGCTCCTTGAGTGTCGCGTTGAAGGCCCGTAGCTGTCCGGCGGAATTCTCGGCATTCAGCCACGTCGCCACCTGCGCCCCGGCGGCCTTGATCTCGCCGATCTCGTTCTGGTTCATCCGCATCACCTCGATCACTAGGGAGAAGCACAGCTCTGCCAGGTCGGCCGCGTCGTCGCGGATCACACCGTGGTCGAGAGGCCTGGTCAGGTAGCGGGCACACGCTCCGGCGATCAGGTCCGGCGACCGGAACGCGTTGCGGGCGAGTCCGACAATCCCCGGGCGGTCCGCGGCCGCGTGGGCGCGCAGCAGTGCCGGGAAGCTACGCCTGAGCGGTGGCCGTGACGAGCGTCGCAGCCACTCTGCGAGCGGCTGGTCCATCGACTGGATCTCCAGCGTCTGGCCGCGATTGTTGTTGCTGAACACCAGCAGTTCCACGCCCGCCGTCAACCTGTCCTCGTGGTGGCGCAGCGCCTGCAGCGCCACCACCTCCTTGCCAAGGCCGGTATGGGCGGGCGGGCGGCCGAGAGCGATGAGTTGATGGTTGCGCTCCACCCGCCGGGACACGGTCCGTGCCATGAACCGCTCATCCCAGCTGTGCAGCGCTATTGATGGCCCGCCTGTGAGGCGGCAGCCGTACGGCAGGGCGTAGAAACTGCACAGGCACGGCCAGCACAGCGCCATCCCCGTGTGCCCACGCGGGGTGCTGTTGCGATAGAGGTCGCTTTCGGCCAGCGGGACGTCAACCTTGCCGAAGAACCCGACCGCGGCACGCCCGCACAGCACGCACGCCGCCTCCGGCCACGCGTCCCGCTCCGGTGGCCGACGCCATTGCCGTACGGCGACGCGGACGTCCTCGTCGCCCTTCTTCGCGTTGCTGTGATGGTTCATCTTCGAGTTCGGGAAGAAGGACATGCTCGCCTTGAGCCAGAAGCCGCGGGCGTCCTTCGTATCCCGGATAAGGGCCGCGTTGACGGCGTGCTCGGTGACCGTGCTCACGGCGCGGTCGAACGCCTCCGCTGTCAACTGCTCGGGTGACGACGCCTTGCCGAGGATCGCCAACGCGTATGCCCCGACGCGCTGCAGCGGGTGGGCTGTCGGCACCAGGCACTTGCCGAGGTCGGTCTCGGTCACGCGGCCACCCAGCCGAAGCCGGCGGCGTTGGCCTGCCCGAGCCCCCAGCTCCAGATCGCCTGCAGTGTCTCCGGCGGCCCAGTCAGCTCGACCTCGATCGGCGCTCCCGGCTTCGCCCCCTGCCCCACGGAGAAGGAGCGCTTGGCCCCCACCCAGGAGACCTCCGTCAGCGACACCTCTGGGTCCAGCTCCAGCGTCTCAGCCTTTCGCCGCAGGTTGCGCTGGAAGAACACGGGGAACTCGGGCTCCGTGGGGAGTAACCATGCCTGCCGAGTGGCTCGTTGCCCCGACTCATCCCGGCCGGTGCCCTTCATCACTACCGGTGTGAGGGTCCGGAAGCGCCCGCGACCCGACTTGTACGCCGGGGGCTCGACCGTGGAGACGTTCAGCACCCTGAACGCCGCGCCGCCCCAGTCGAGCAGCTCTCGCTGCTTGATTCCTTGCGCGAGTATCGTCACCAGATCAAAACGCGGGCTGCCCAGCTCGACCCAGCCTCGCCCACCGACGGCGTACGAGCCCTGACGCCGCTTCGCCTGTGGGAACACCGGCGCGCCGTGCCCAAGCGGGACCATGCCGTACGGGCCGGCCCCCTGGGCGTGGAGCTGCCGTCCCAGCTCCGGCGCCTCACGGGCGAAGAGGTCGTACGTCAGGGACCGGCCAGGGGCCAGCACTTTCGCCCAGGGAAGCTCGGTGGCCGTCGTGGTCACCTCTACACGCAGCCTCATCGCTACCTCCTTGTTAGTCGCCTCATCTGACACAGATGGACGACGGGCCAAGGCCGACACATAAATACGCATCTCCGCAGGTCAGGTTGAAGCGGAGTTGCGAAGCCCATGAGCACGCGCTTCATAGGACAAGGACGGGTTAGGCTGCCTCCAAGGCAGTCGCAGGAGGGTATCTCGATCATGGTTCTGCAGCGAACCTCCGGGGTTTTCTGCACTACCGGAGGTTCACTGCAAAACGGCCCTCCCAGCCGTCGATATTGCTTACCGTGACCTGCGCCTTTACCGTGGGGTCCTCATCGCCCCTACGAGGGGTCGCAACGGGATGGCCCCCTAGGGCCAACGCTCTGCAATTCGGAGTCCTCATCGCCCCTACGAGGGGTCGCAACCAGAGACACCACAGCCCCCGAGCGAGAACGATCACCAGGTCCTCATCGCCCCTACGAGGGGTCGCAACGGGGAAGCCGCTACAGGAAGCCGTCCGTATCTTCCGGCGTCCTCATCGCCCCTACGAGGGGTCGCAACATGAATGGCGGCTGCCTGTTGCCGCGCTCGCGCAGCGTCCTCATCGCCCCTACGAGGGGTCGCAACACGAGCCGGCGCCGCCGGTCGCGTCCACCTGGATGTCCTCATCGCCCCTACGAGGGGTCGCAACCTGTAGTGCGCCGCCACGGTGCGCCACAGGAAACCGGTGTCCTCATCGCCCCTACGAGGGGTCGCAACCTCGCTGGTGCCCGTCGGGCTTCCACATGCGCAGGTCCTCATCGCCCCTACGAGGGGTCGCAACTTGTCGAAGTGCTGGCTCATCAACGCTTCCCGAAGCCGGTCCTCATCGCCCCTACGAGGGGTCGCAACGCGATGTTGGCCTGCCGGGCGACCGCGCGGAGGAGTCCTCATCGCCCCTACGAGGGGTCGCAACGGCAACAACCTTTCCCGTGTTGGTGGGATTCTCACTATGTCCTCATCGCCCCTACGAGGGGTCGCAACCGGTGATGGCCGGGGCCGGAGCCACCCGCCTGAGTCCTCATCGCCCCTACGAGGGGTCGCAACGGGGTTGCGTGGCGGGTGTGATGCTAAACCCCTGGGTCCTCATCGCCCCTACGAGGGGTCGCAACACGGGAAGCGGCAGTTCTCCGCCGTGACGCCGGGATCCTCATCGCCCCTACGAGGGGTCGCAACCCCAAGTCGCACGCGAAAACGGATGGACGTGACGTCCTCATCGCCCCTACGAGGGGTCGCAACGACAGCATCTTGACCCGATTGTCGGACAAGGAGTTGTCCTCATCGCCCCTACGAGGGGTCGCAACAGCGGCGGATCCGGGCGGCGAAGGAGCAGGCCGAAGGGTCCTCATCGCCCCTACGAGGGGTCGCAACTCGTACTCGACGGCGAACAGCTCGGGCCAGTCCTCGTCCTCATCGCCCCTACGAGGGGTCGCAACCCGGGTGACGCATCCGTCATGGCCGTCATCCGGAGTCCTCATCGCCCCTACGAGGGGTCGCAACACCTTGGTGTTCTTGCATTGCAAGGTCCAGCCGTCAAGTCCTCATCGCCCCTACGAGGGGTCGCAACATGGATATGCGGCCACGACTGGTCACCAATCGGGTGTCCTCATCGCCCCTACGAGGGGTCGCAACCCGTCACCGGGGTCAAGGACAACGTCGGCGACGGTCCTCATCGCCCCTACGAGGGGTCGCAACTCGTACTGGTACTCGGACCGGTTCTTGCACTCCACGAAGTCCTCATCGCCCCTACGAGGGGTCGCAACACGGCCCGATAGAAGGCCAGGCGCTCCGCCCCTGCAAGTCCTCATCGCCCCTACGAGGGGTCGCAACGTGCGGGCCGCCTCCTCTACGCGGGCCATGTTGTGTCCTCATCGCCCCTACGAGGGGTCGCAACACGCCGTCAACGTGACCGGCGGCCTGTGGACCAGTCCTCATCGCCCCTACGAGGGGTCGCAACCGGTGCTGGTGCTCGCGAGACGTCAAGCGCAGCGTCCTCATCGCCCCTACGAGGGGTCGCAACCCAATGGGCGCTGACTCGCCGGCCGGGCCGGGGCTGCCAGTCCTCATCGCCCCTACGAGGGGTCGCAACGACTACACCCAGATGCCGACGATCGCCCGCGGCCAGTCCTCATCGCCCCTACGAGGGGTCGCAACTGCCCGTCCGCTGTTCCTGCCAGTCCGGCCGGAGCGGTCCTCATCGCCCTTACGAGGGGTCGCAACAGCGGATGAGCTGGCGGTGCTTGGCGGTGACGGGGTCCTCATCGCCCCTACGAGGGGTCGCAACGCGGTGTGTGAGCCGTCGTCAGCGTGATGAAGGGGCGTCTTCATCCTTTAGGAGGCGGCCGCTTCCGTGGCACTCCGCCCGTTCAGGCAGGTGGGCGAGCCTCTGCCCGCGCCGTTCCCGTTGTCCATCTGTAGTAGATGAGAGCGAAATCATGGGCGAAGGGCGGAACGGGATGGGGCTTTCCCGGGGTCGAGCTGCGAGGACGAAGCCGTTACTCGAAGGCGTGTCGCGCTGGGGGGTGGCGGCTCTCGCGGGTGTGGCCGGCGCGGTGGCCGCCGGCACCGTGCCGGATGTCATCAAGAGCTGGCTGGGCGAGCAGCGGCTGTTTCTGACCGCGTTGTGCGTGACCGCCGCCGCCATGTTCGCCGGCATCAACCTGTGGCAGCAGCGAAGCAGAGGCGTGGGCATCGTGATCTCCCTGCCGAAGAGCACCTGGCGGGGGCCATGGAGTAGCCAATGGAGCGCCGCGGCTTCCGATCACGCCCGCCGTCACCACGACTCCTGCTTCGTCGTACGGCGGGACATCCCGGCGGCGAGGCCGGATGGGGACGCCGCTGAACGTCTGGCGGTCCGCGCAACGCGCAAGGACGCCCTTGATCTCGCTTACGAGCTGGCGACCGCCAGGCTGACCGAGCTGTCCGAGGCCGATCCGTCAACGCCAGTGTCGCTCTACGTCAACGCGGCGCTGCCGGACGCATTCGAGCTGGGGGCCATGTTCAAGTTCAACGTGCAGCGGGAGCTGCGAGGGTTGAGCGGCGATGCCCGTGACCCTGACCGGCAGGCCCGACTCCAATCCGACGGCGAGGTGGCAGAACTGACCCCGGCCGTTGGCCACGCTCTTGTCCTGCCCCAGCGCTCGGAGCGGGCCCAGTCGGACTTTTTTCCCTCCATCCGGATCAGTAGCCGGTTGAAAGAGCCGCTGAGCCCGGCCGAGGTCGGCCGCGCGATGGTGCTGGCGAAGGTGATCGAGGAGCCGGACTTCGAGGAGGTGGCCGAAGGCACGGCGGTGGCGATCGTCGTGCACCTGGCGGACAACCCGCTGATGGTCGCCCAGGCGTTGCGGGTGGCGCGCGAGGGCTGCGCGGACACTGACGGCCGCTGGGAGCGGTGCCGCGCGGCACTGGTCATCGACGGTGGCCCGGCCAACCTGCCCGAGGCGACGGCGGACTTCGAACTGGCGGTACGGCACGTCTACGCGGCCTGGCGCTCGTGGACGGTGGCTCGGCCACAGTATGCCGAGCTGCGGCCCCGGCTGTTCATCGCCGCGCCGGCCGGGGTCGCCTTCGCGCTGGGCTGGCTGTTCGGCCACGCGGTCAAGGCGGTCCCGCATCCCTACGAGACGTCGAACGACAAGGGAGAGCCATGCATCTCGTCGTGATCAATACGGCGGGCAAACAGCGCTACATCTTCTCCTCCAGGAAACGAAAGGAGATCGTCGGCGCCTCCGACCTGATCGCCCGAGTCAACAGCACCTGGGCAGAGGAGGCGTTGACACGTACATTCCAGGGGTTCCACCCCGGTTGGCGCCTGGAGGACGGTCATGACGCCGAGCTGATCACCGCGAGCGCCGGCTCGGTCACCGCGCTGGTCAGAGACCGGGAGGCGGGACGGCGTCTGGTGACCGAGCTCACTCGGCGAGCTCTGGTGGAGGCGCCCGGTCTCGACGTCTGCGGTGTGGTCCACGACGTGGGTGAGTCGCTGGCCGCCGGCCGCGAAGAGGCGGGCAAGAAGCTGGCTGCCTTGCAGGAGACCCGGCCTGGCCCGGAGGCGAGGTTCCTGCGTCTGCCGCTGGTGGAGGACTGCCAATCCACCGGCCTGCCCGCGACCGAGCTGCGCCGCGAGGGACGCGGCGAGCCGCTCAGCACCAGATCAGCGGCCTCGGTGGCGAAACTGGCGCATTTCCCGTCCGCGCTGGATCGGCTGGCCGAAAACGCGCAGACCACCTCCAGGACGATGTCGAAGATTGTCGATCGCCTCGGGCTGGAGGCCGAATGGGTGGCGGTGATCCATGCCGACGGGAACGGCTTCGGTCAGCTCTTCCGCGGTCTCGGCGAGCGCATGTCCGGCCTCGGGCACGCCGCCTACGCGAAGGAACTGCGCACGCTGTCACTCGGTGCCGACCGCTGCGCACTGAAAGCGTTCCGGACCGCGCTGCAGCTGACGGCCGTCGAGCACGCGAGCCGGAACGTCGACGGCCGGCCGCCGGTGCTGCCGCTGGTGCTCGGGGGCGACGACCTGACCGTGCTCTGCGAGGGCGAGGTCGCGCTGCCCTTCACCCGTCATTACCTGGAGGCGTTCGAACGGGAAACCGCTCACGATGACACGCTCCGCCCCGTGCTGAAGAAAGCGGGCCGTACGGGCCTCGGCGCCGCGGCGGGAGTGGCGATCGTCAAGCGGAACTACCCGTTCCGATTCGCCTACGACCTCGCCGAGGAGCTGATCACCGCCGAGGCTAAGGGGGTCAAGGACTGGGCGTCGGCGCTCGCGTTCACCGTGCTGCTGGAAAGCTCCGCCCCGGACCTGAAGCGGCTCCGGCGGTCGGTCACGCTGCCTGGCGGCGGGCCCGCCACGGCCACGCCGTACGTGGTGGGCGAGAGCAGCGGCAACCCACGTGCCGAAGGTCGGCGTTGGGCGGATCTGGAACGACGGGTGGCAGCGCTGCGGCGCAGGGACGCGGAGTCGGGTGAGCCGCTCGTGCCGGCCGGTGTCGCGCACGACCTGCGGGAGGGACTGTGCCTCGGCGCAGACGTGGCGGAGGCCCGGTGGAGTCTGCTGCGCATGCGGTTCAGGGGTGATCAGTCCCGCCTGGAGGCGCTGGACGAGCTGGGCGACGGGTCCGGGCGGCTGGTGTGGAGTGATCACGAAGGGACGACGATGACGGGCCTGGTAGACGCTATGGAGGCTCAGGCATTCCTCGGCGACGGGGGAGGGGCAAGGTGAACTTCGAGCTGGATCTCCACATGATCAGCGACTGGCGGATCGGCACGGGCACCGGCATTCGTGGGTACGCCGACCGGCTCGTTCAGCGCGACACACCCGAGGACGGAGGCGCCCCGGCCGCGCCGATCGTCCCGGCCAAGACCCTCATCGGTGTCTGGCGGGACTCCTGCGAGCTGGCGGCGCACGCCCTGGACGGCGGCCGGCCCGGAGCGTGGCACGCCTGGGTGGGGTTCCTCTTCGGCGGACAGTACGGGCCGGACGACGATCCGGTACGGCCGGCCGCCCTGTCCTTGGAAGGCGCCCTCCGGCTGCCCGGCCGGTTGCCCGCGCTGCTGCGCGCGCGGCCCCGGGTGGCGTGGGCGGCCACGTTTCGCAAGCCGGGCGTGACGATCGACCCGGTGACGGGCACCGCCGAGGCCCGGAAGCTGCGGTTCGAGGAAATGTCGCGGGCGGGCGTCACGCTAACCGGCCAGGCGGCCCTGAAGGGGGGCGATGAACTGGACCCGGCACAGCGAGATGCCGCACTCGCGCTCCTCGCGGCCGGGGCACGGCTGCTGGATCGAGTCGGCGGCAAGCGGCGCCGGGGCGCGGGCCGGTGCCGGCTGACGATTCGGGGGATCACTCCGGACTTCGCCGTGTTGGCCGGGACGCCGGTTCCCGCGCCTCCGGCAGCCTCGCCGTACGAGGTGGTTGATCGGCCCGCACCGGCGCGCCCCCCGGCCGGGCGCGGTTGGGAACGCGCCGAGCTGCTGATCACCGTCGAGGAGCCGGTGCTGGCTGGAGCCATCGTTCAGGGAAACCTGGTGCAGGGCCGGGGGGACCTGCCCGGCTGGTGCCTCATGCCGGAGGTGGCTCGGCGGCTCGGCGGCCCGGCGCACGCCCTGGTCCGCACCGGTGACCTGCTGGTGACGACGGCCACCCCGCAGGCGCCGGGAGGGTCGCGCACGCTGCCCGTGCCCAGGGTCTTCCTCCACGAGAAGAACAACAGGCAGGTCGTCATCGGCAACCGGATGGCCGCGGATCGCGTGGAGGGCAAGCCGTACCGGGACGGCCACGTCGCCGTGGAGAACGCGGACCTGGGCATGGTGGTCAGACCCACTTTCACACTGCGCATGCACAACACGGTCAGCGACGACGAGCAGCGGCCGACCCGGGAGGTCGGTGGCGTCTACATCTACCAGGCGTTGGCGGCCGGAACGGTTCTCCGCGCCGAGGTGAGGGTGCGGTCCGGCGTCCTGGAGCCGGGCTGGGAGAAGCGGCTGGCCGGGCGCTGGCGGCTCGGCCGTTCGTCGAAGGACGACTACGGCCAGGTGCGGGTGGAGGCGCGTCCGGTCGTCGCCCCACCGCGACGTCAGGGGGCGACCGACCTGCTCCGCGTGTGGCTGCTGTCAGACCTGCTGGTGCGCGACCTCCGGCTGCGCCCGAGCACCCAGCCGGCCGACGTGGCGCGTGCGCTGGAGCAGGCGCTTTGCCGCGCGGGAGCCCCCGGAGTGAGGCTGAAGCCGTTGCTCGGCACGGCCGGGGACGGGCCGCTTGACGCGGCGCTTGGCGCGCGCCGGACCGAGAGCTGGCACCGCGGCTGGGGCCTGCCCCGTGCCACGCTGTACGGCCTTGCCGCCGGGGCCTGCCTGACCTTCGCGGTCGAGGGCGGCCCCATCGCCGCCGAGGCTTTGGAGGAGCTGCGCGCCGCAGGGGTGGGGGAGCGCCGGGCCGAAGGGTTCGGGCAGCTCGAAATCGACCACGACCTGCTGCGCCGGACTTTCGAGGAGACCACGGTGTCGGGAGGGACACGGTCGGCGGCCGACCTCGGTGAGGGAGCGCCGGCCCCCGTGGCCGCGCCTGTCGAGCTCCTCCTACCGGACGAGGACGGCCACGCCGAGGGAAGGATTTTTGAGCGCGCGGCATGGCGCGCGGAGATGCATCGCTGGTGCGAGCTCATCATGGCCGATCCCGACCGACGGGCCCGGCTCCTTCCCACTGGAGTGACCTCGTCGCAGCTGAACGGGCTGCGGGAGGTGGTCAGGGCGCCGTCGATGGAGAGTGCCCGCAATCGGCTGGCCTGGCTCACCAAGTCGAACGCGGGCCGCCGCCCTTGGCCGAAGGAGAGGGTGGAGTCGCTGCGCCTGCTGCTGGACGACGCCGAATCTGTATGGACTTTCCTCGGTCTGCGCGAGGAGGAGCTCACCGTGACCAGTGACGGCGCCGCCGCGCTGCGAGCCGAGCTGCACGATGAGGCGGTGCGCGTGCTCCTCACCACGTGTGTGGCGGCGCAGGTCCGTGAGGCCGCGCGGGAGCGTGTGCCGGTCGACGGGAGGACGCGATGAGCGTGAGAGCCGGGCGGCACGTGACGAGCCGGGTCAGGGCCCTGGGCTGGCTGCGCACCGAGTCGCCCCTGCATGTCGGAGGGCTCGGCGGGGATCCCGCCGAACCGTTGCCGATCGCCCTGGACGGGCTCGGCCGCGTGTACGTGCCTGGCACGACGCTCGCCGGAGTCCTGCGAAGCTGGTCACGAGGGATCGATCCGGAGTCGCCGAGCCTCACCGATCTGTGGGGTTTCGTGCCGGAGCGCGGCAAAGGGGGCAGAGCCAGCCGCGTGGTTGTCGCGGACGCCCTGGTCGCCACCGCATGCCGGCTGGACGAGCACGGTGTGCCCGCCGCCCCGCTCGATCCCGCGTACCTGGAGTTCCGGCCTTCAGTGGGCATCGACCGGGTGACCGGGACGGCGGCGCCGGAGTTCCTGTTCGGAAGGGCCGTCGTGCCCGCCGGATGCTACCTGCGGCTGGAGATCGACATCGAGTCCCGTGAGGACGCCGACTTGGACGAGGCCCGGATGGGGGCGTTGCTGGGCGCCCTCGCGGCGGGAGAGATCCGGATCGGGGCCGCCACCCGCCGGGGGCTCGGCTCGGTCCGGCTGCTCGACGAGCCATTGGATGTGCTGGTGGACCGGTTCGACTCGCCGGAGGGACTGCTCGCCGTGCTCCGGGACGATCCGGCGCGCCGACGATCGCCGGTGTCACTGCGGTCGGTGGATCCGGAGTTGTCACCTCGGCGGGAGGTTCTGGAGGTGCGGGTCGCCTGGGGGCCGCGTGCGCCGATTATGGTCCGTGGCACCTCAAGCGGGCTGATCGTCGACACGTTGCCGCTCACTACCCGAGTCGACCGCGGCCACCTGACGCTGGTCCTGCCGGGGTCGTCGCTGAAGGGGGCCCTACGCGGCCACGCGGAGTTCGCCGAACGTACCGCGCGAGGTCTCATCGCCTCCACGGCACTTCCGGGTGAGTCTGTCGCCGGGCACAGCGCTGCGTTCCGGGCCCAGCTCGACCAGTTGCCCGCCGTACGAGCCTTGTTCGGCGCCGCCCGTGACGACGTCGCGGATCGGCGGGCGGGAGCGCTGCGCGTCGAGGAGTGCACCGCCGAGGTCACGATCCCGGACGCGCTGTGGCGATCGGTCACTGGGGCCGACGGAGCTCCTCCGGAGGACTACGACGGCGAGCGCCGGTCACTGCCGGAGGCGGTCCTTGACAGGCTGGAGGACCTCGGAATGGCCCAGGCCGACCACGTCGCCCTCGACAGGTGGACGGGCGGCGCCGCTGAAGGGCGGCTGTTCCACGTCCTGGAGCCGCATGCGGTCGACTGGGAGCCCATCCGGCTCACCGTCGACCTCACTCGTCTCGGCGACGCACGTGATCAGGCATTGGCGCTGTTGTTCGTGACATTGCGAGATCTGGCCGCCGGACGGATCCCGCTTGGCGCGCTCGTCAATCGTGGCTTCGGCGACATCGACGTCTCGGAGATCACCATCACCGGTGGTCCGTGGCCGGAACAGGTGACGCTCGCCGAAGCGCTGGCGGGCGCTCAGATCGCGCTCATCGCCCGGGCCTGGACCGACTACCTGGCACAGGAGGTGTCATGACCACCTTGTACGGCGTCGCCGGCTCCGGCGTCACGCTCTCCGAGGCACTGGAGGCGGGCCGGATGGATGGCGGCTGCGCCCTGCTGACCGCCCCTTCGGCGTACCACGTAACCCGGGTGATGGGACGCGACTGCGTCACCTCGGCCGGGCACGTGGACCTTTCCACGGTCTATGAGGCGCGGGCCTTCACACCGGATGTGGAGATGCGCTGGGTGGAGGCGGGGTACGTGGTGTTCCTCGCCGAGGACGCCGGCCTGTTGCCCGCCTCAATGGGCGATCGGGTTGAGCCACTGGACGCGATCGACGTCATCGAGGCCCGGTATCTGGTCTGGGGACGGGTCAAAGCCGCGGATCAGGGCTGGGCCACTCTCGCCTCTGCTCGTATCGGCACGCTCGCGGTTCCCGCGCTTACTACTACGCCTGGGGGCCGAGTACGGTTGGTCGCCCGCGAGTACGTCGTCCACGACCATGAGCACGGCAACGCCTATGTCGCAGAGGAGCGCCTGCTCGGCTTCGAGCCCTATGAAGTGGAAGGTGCCGCCTGATGGCCGACGAGTTCTTGAATCCCTACACCTTCGTTCCCGCGTTTCCCCGGGAGGACCTGCCCGAGCAGTTCCACGACGGGCGACCGCCCGCGCGTGACCGGTTGCGGGAGGACTCATGGACCGGCCGCATCGGGATCAGGCTCACGGTCGAGACAGCGTTGCTGCTCCTCGACACGCCGCGAGGACGGCCGCCGTCCGAGGATGGGGCAGACCATCTCGTCTACCCGGTCCGACTTCGTGACGGCCGCCCGCACCTGCCCGCCACCTCGGTCAAAGGCATGCTCCGCGCCGCGTACGAAGCCGTCACCAACTCCCGATTCGGTGTCTTCGGCGGACACGACACCCCTCTCGGGTTCCGCCGCGACGCCGGATACGCCCTGGGCATGGTGCCCGTGTACGTGGCGGCAGAGGGGGTGCTCGGCAAGCTCGAGATCGCGTCATTGGAGATGTATGACAAGGCCGGACAGAGCATCTACGGGAAGGACGAGGCTCCAAAACACCTGCAGAAGCTCCGCGCCGTGATCAGCGGCGGCCGAAAGGGCGGCAACCGGGTTGTCCGCCTCGTGCGAGGAGAATCGCCCGAAAGACTCCCTCCAGGGCAGCGGCTCGTACACGGAATGGCCTACATCACCGGAGCGAACATCGAGGGCAAGACCTCTGAGCGATTCCTCTATCTCGAACCTCTGCCCCCCGGGAGCAAACGAGAGCCGCTTCCCCTGGGACGCGAGTGGAGCGCGCTGCTCGAAGACTGGGACCGGCTCATTCAGAGCTACCGGGACGCGCACAGTAAGGCCGAGCTGTTCGAACGACGACGTCAGGATGGCGGTGTCGCCGGACCAGAGGAACGAATCGGTGTCGGGCCGGGACAGCTTGCCTGGAGTCCGCACATCCATGATCAGGAATGGATGACGCTCAAGCCGAAAATGGCCTGCTATGCCCGCATGAAAGACGGCAAGGTGGATCGGCTCTACCCGGTCCTGGTTCCGCGCGACCTCTACCCCGTGGCGCCGTCGGCGCTGCTGCCCGCCTCGCTCGCACCGGCGCCGAGCTACGAACAGCTGTCCCCGGCGGACCGCCTTTTCGGCTGGGTGGCACCCAACGGCTCGGGGGCACGGCCGGCGGCCTATCGCGGGCGGCTTCGCGTCGGCCCGGTCGTATGCGAGCAAGTCGCCACCGAGGCGGTCGACCGTTTCGACGGTGATGGCCTCCCGCTCGCGATCCTCAGCGCCCCCAAGCCCCAACAGGGACGGTTCTACCTCGCGGAATCCGCCGATCGGCCGGACAGACCAGTGCCAGACCGAACGCCGAAGGAGCAGCTCTACCAGGCCGGTCGGGGCCTGCGGGGGCGCAAGGCGTACTGGCATCACGCCGGGCTCGACCCCACGCAGCATTGGAGTGAGGGCCAGGGAAAGATCGACCCAGCGCAGGTGCGGGTAGGCCGTCACTTTCGCGAGTTCCGCCGGTCGCGGGCCCCTCTCGATGACTATGGTTCACCGACTCGCGATTCCAAGCGCTACGCGACGAGGGACGCCGAGCAGCGCGACTCGCAGAACCGCTCGATCAAGGGCTGGGTGCGGCCCAAAACGACCTTCCGGTTCGTCGTCGACATCCGAGACCTCGACGAACACGAGCTAGGTGCGCTCGCGTGGCTGCTCGATTTCCCGCCTGGTCACTTCCACAGGTTGGGATACGGCCGCCCGCTCGGCTTCGGCAGCGTACGGCTCGACGTGGACTACCAGAACACCGAGCTTCACTCCGGCCGGGACTACGCCGACTACTACCGGTCGCTGTCCGCCCCTCTCCCAGACGAAGACCCCACCGCGATCCTCGATCAGGCGCGTAAGGAGTTCGAGCGGCTCGTCGAATCCTCGCCTCAGCTCGTCGCGATCAGAGACGCCCTGCTGACGGTTGCGCGCGGCAACCCGGGGCTCCCCGTCCACTACCCTCGCGTCCGTCCGAGCTGGCGGCCGGAGGGCAACCCGGCGCCCCCGGATCCACGCGGGCAGAACTACGAGTGGTTCACCGCCAACGAGCGGATGAGCGGTGACGTAATCGCCCCTGGCAGAGGGCGCTCGTTGCCTACCGCGGTGAATCCGTCCGCCGAGCTCGTCATTTATTCCACCAAAAATGCGGGTAACGATCGGGGCGCAAGAGCTCCGAAAAACGGGAAATTTAATGGCAAATCGGCTGGTTCCTCCAGTTCGGACACCCGGCGCTGGAGACGTGAAATGGGATAGTTACCGATTTAATCAACGTCCTCCAACCTGGAGAGGTACCGTCTGCCCGGCTGGTTCCGTTGGCTGGGCTGTACTGGAGGCGCCGGGTGGAGAAGACCGAGGGTGTGCTGCTCGTGCATGCCGTGGGTGGCGGCGACCTAGGATGCCCGGCAGCCCGGACCTTCGTGGGGGTTGTTCCCGACCTGGATGGCGACCCCGCCGCGGTGGGCAAGGCTCGTCGCCCATTGCGCAAGATGTTCGAGGGCCTTGCATCGGCTGAGATCCCCATCTCACAGCTCGTACTGCTCGGAACCACGTCTACCGGAGGCCCGGGAGACAGGTCTTTCGCGGAGTGGGCCGGCGACATGCGAACCGAGCTCATCTCGGAGGCGGGGCTATGCGGTAAGCGGTTCGACGGTGAAGCGGTCGCAGTCGTCCAGGTCGAGAGCCCGGGGCTTGAGGACACCTCGCGGGCTCTGGCCGGATGGCTCGCCGGCCGTCGCCCGGAGGAGATCCTGATCAGTTGCGGCTCAGGGGCGTTCGCACTGAGCGCCGGGGCTCTTTGCGCCGCCCTGACCACTCGGTGTCCCGCGAGGATCGTCGACATCGAAGCGCCGCAAGAGCCGTACGTCCTTGATCGGCAGCGGGACCCGGACGCGCATCTGGAGTCGTGGCTGCTCCGCCACCGGTTCTGGGACGTCCTCGCCGAGATCGACGCCGATAACCGGACCCTGTGGCGGCTGTTCGCAGCCCGGCAGGCGGGAGACACCCACTTCGCCGCCGCTTTGCGGGAACGCTCCAAGCCGGTCGACGGGTTGACTTCCGGCCAGATCGACAGGTTCGCCGATCTGTGGCCGACGGCGCAGGCCGCCCTGTTCGAGCGCATCGGGCGAGGGGAGGCCGCCGACTACGGCCTGTTGCGTGCCTGGTTCGCCGAATCGATCCGCAGGCATTTCCGGCGCGAGGAGCAGACGCTCGCTCCTCCTGCCCGAACCCGGCTGCGGGAACTGATCGACGCGCTCGGCGACCGGGCCGACGGAAAGGGCGGCCTGGCCGGAAGGCTGCGAGCGACCGCCCGGGCGCTGTGGGCCGAGACCGGGAGCACCTGCGCGGCCATGATCAAGGACGATGCGCTGGTCGAGTTCTACACCGCTGCGTCCACCCATCGGGCGCACCTGATGCCGGAACGGCTGGAGCCTGGGCCTCTGCCGCCGACCCTGCTGGCGGCCGCCGAGCGCTGGGAGAAGGACGATCAGGGAGTCAAGCTCGTCGCCGGCACCGGCAGAGTCGGCTGGCCCGTGCTGGGCAGCGGCGACGTCTTGGGGCTGCTGGCGGTCGGCCTCGGCCGCGAGGGCAGGGACGCCGAGGACCGCCAGGCCGTAGGGGCCGTTCTCGCGGAGATGTGGCGCCGACGTGAACGGCTGTCGCGTCGTGGCGCTCTACGGCTGCGGTTGCTGGCCAGCCCCGAGACAAGGGAGCGCGCCCATCGGCTGGCGCGCTCGGTCACGAACGTGGCGGCTGCCGTGGACGTACGGGTGATCGAGGGGGTATCAGGAGGCCTGGGACGAATCCGCGACCTGGTCACCTCCGCGCTGGAGTCGGAGGCGGCGCCCACCGGACGTACGATTCCTTCCGACGCTGAGGCGTTCGGCAGCCTGCGCGATGTCGACGAGGTTGTGCTCGTACTCAACCCCGGACCGCCGATGACCAACTACGGCATGATCGCGGCTGCCGTGGACTGGTCGCTGACCGCTGCCTGCCCCCTCTGGGTAACTGAACTCGTTCGCTCGCCGGAGGCTCCGGCGGGAGAGCTCCGCGGCGGCCAGCGGATCCTGGCGCGGCTGGGAGCGGATCGCGTGCTGGCCCGGCTCGGTGTGAGCGCGGTCGAGCGGCTCGACCTGCGGACGGCCCGGCGGCTGACCGGGCGAGGCTCTGATGTGCTGCGCGACGCGAGCCCCTCCTTGGAAAGACTGGAAGAGGACCTGTTCGGTGCCGCCCCTGACTCGTGGACCTGGAGTGAGCGCCTGGCCGTCGCCAGGAGACGCCTGGCACTGATCGCCCATGTGAGCCGCGATGAGCACCGGGTGCCGACGGCGTATCTCGCGGTTGAGGCACTGCGTCCGGCGCTCTTCGAATGGGGACAGTGGAGGGCCATGCGGGCCGAGATGCCTGTGCTGAACGATCTTGGAATACGCGCGAACACCTCGGTGCAGGGGCACGCACTGGACCGGCGTGCAGGGGATCGCCAAGGCCGTAGCGGTCGTCGTGCGGTGGCTGACGTACGCGGCCTGCTGGGTCAGGCGATACGCGAGCTGGGAGGCCCGGCGGAGAATGACGACATGCTGATCGAGCAGTACAAATCGGTTACTGAAGCGCTCCACGTGATATATCGGGAAAGCGCTTGACGGTAGTCATTGCGTTTGGCAGCCTGATCACGTTCAACAGCTGACGCTGGCGAGCTTCGAGCGGGCTCATACCGCTCCCTCTGAGGGCCTCGGGCTTCGAGGCCATTGTCACGAGACCGCGTTTCCGGCGCGTTCTCCTGCCATCCCTCGGAGGGGAATCCATGAATCTCGCCGCTCTCACGTCCGTAAACCAGACGGTAGCTTTTCCGGCGTACTTCTCGCTCATCTCGCCCGCCCTCCGGGACGCGGCGCGGTGGCCCCTGCGGCGTGCAAGGCACGAGGGCAGGCCTTGCCATGGCGTCCAGGAAACGCGCTCCTGTGACGACTGCGAGCAGGTGATGGACGACCACATCCTCGCTGGATATGAGAAGCTCCGCGAGGCATTGGCCGGTGAGCTGCCACGGACCCGAACAGGCGACCCGGTGCACGAAATGCAGACGATCGTCGAGTGGGTGACGTCGCCGGCGGCGGGCGTCGAGAACCTCAAGCACATGACCCGGATGGTCCAAACGCGCCCTCGAGAAGGGGAGCCCGCCGGGCTCCGGGCCACTCGCGCCCAGCTCGTCCATCACATGCTGCGGAGCATCGAGGCGCGAGTGCGACGCGATGACGCGGTCGCCCGTGGGGCCTCCGCACAGCCGGTGCGCGACCTCAGGCAGTCCGCCTGGGCGGCGCCACTCCGTGAGCAGAAAGCACGGTTCGAGCTACTTGTCGACTCCGTCGTACGACTCCGCAACGGAAGCCGCGATCTCTACGGCACTCCCGCCGAGCAGCTCGACGGGCTCGGGCTCGACCCCGTCACCGCGCGACGCCAGTTGCGCGCGGCACTCGACCAGCTGCGGTCACTCAGGCCCGAGTTCTACATGGCCAACGTGGCCCTCTACCTCGCCGAAGGCGACCCAATGCCATGGGTGGCCGTCCATGATCTGAGCCCTGAGGATGTGCTCATCCACCAAGAGGAGCAGGAGGCCGCGCGGCGAGAGCTCTCCAGACTGATGGCCGACAAGAGCTTTGCTCAGCGCCTAGTGGTGGAGCGAATCTGCGCTGCTGCTGCACTTGGGGCCGACACAGGGCTGGTTGGATGGGCCGCTGATGAGCTCGGCACCGATCAGGAAGAGGCGGAGGCTCTGGTGCGGTGGCTCATCAGGAACGTCTGCCGAGCCGACCTGGATTGGGTCGTTGAGCACTGCAACCTGGAGAGCCCGCAACGCGTCAGACGCTGACCATCAAACAAGCGCGAAAGGCCCAGGCCAATGTCATCGGCCTGGGCCTTCGCGTATGCGTGACCTCCGAGGTGAGGACTTGGGCGACTCCGGTCAGAGGAAGTTCGGCGGCATTCGCCCCCCTCCTAGGGGCGGTGATACCTGGGTACGCTGCCGAGGTGACCCGATGAACGCCGCGTTGCGACCTCTCGTAGGGGCGATGAAGACAGGTCAAGTACCTCGACCGGGCACGGCTGCACCTGTTGCGACCCCTCGTAGGGGCGATGAGGACGGGGATGTAATGGGAGTGTCCACCCTGGGCACTGCGTTGCGACCCCTCGTAGGGGCGATGAGGACCCGGCGACAGCTCAGCATTCAGCTCATCCGGCTGCGGTTGCGACCCCTCGTAGGGCGATGAGGACACCGATTGAAATGATGCTGCAGACTGACGTCTTCTTGTTGCGACCCCTCGTAGGGGCGAAGAGGACTTGACCACAGGACGGACTTGCCCATGCTAGGGCGGGCGCGTTGCGACCCCTCGTAGGGGCGATGAGGACGAAGGACCCATCCGTGAAGGTCCGGATCATCTCCTGGTTGCGACCCCTCGTAGGGGCGATGAGGACCTGACCTACCTGTACGACGACATCGGCATCAGCGACGTGTTGCGACCCCTCGTAGGGGCGATGAGGACGGTGTGGCCGAGCGGATGCTCGCGATCGGCTACCCGATGTTGCTACCCCTCGTAGGGGCGATGAGGACGCGGAGCACGTCACCGGGGTAGATGCCGGTCGCGTGTTGCGACCCCTCGTAGGGGCGATGAGGACTGGTCTCCATGGACGTGCTGTGGTCCTAAGCGTGTTCTAGTTGCGACCCCTCGTAGGGGCGATGAGGACATCTACCTGGTGCTGTCCGGGCAGGACGGCTCCCTGTTGCGACCCCTCGTAGGGGCGATGAGGACCGCCCTATTCCGGATGCAGACTTCAAACGACAGCGTTGCGACCCCTCGTAGGGGCGATGAGGACGCACCCACGACAGGCCGGCCAGGGCGACCGTGGTGGGTTGCGACCCCTCGTAGGGGCGATGAGGACGACGGCTACTACCTCGTCATGGGGCACACGTTCTTGTTGCGACCCCTCGTAGGGGCGATGAGGACCGCGGCCTTGAGCGACATGGACCGCATGTGCGCGGTTGCGACCCCTCGTAGGGGCGATGAGGACAGCGTCGTCAGGTCGAGATGAGTTTCGTATGGGCCGGTTGCGACCCCTCGTAGGGGCGATGAGGACACACGCTCGCCTAGCGGCTCACGCATCCCCATGCATGTTGCGACCCCTCGTAGGGGCGATGAGGACTACTGCATCTGCGTGGCCCGGATCGACCAGTGGTTGCGACCCCCTCGTAGGGGCGATGAGGACCCGCACCCGGCGCACCAGCGCCCGGGTGAAGGGCTAGTTGCGACCCCTCGTAGGGGCGATGAGGACGCGTCAGCAAGCGCCTCGGCTACACCGTCATCCCCAAGTTGCGACCCCTCGTAGGGGCGATGAGGACACGACACCGATGAGTAAGGTCACCGACGTCGAGGTGTTGCGACCCCTCGTAGGGGCGATGAGGACTGGTCATGCGGCCCGAAGAGGCGGCCGAGCTGGTCTCGGTTGCGACCCCTCGTAGGGGCGATGAGGACGCTGTGCCCGCGCGGTGGCCTCGAGCGCGGCCAACTGTTGCGACCCCTCGTAGGGGCGATGAGGACTCTCCGGGTCCAGGCCGGGGGTCGGCTTGATTGAGCGTTGCGACCCCTCGTAGGGGCGATGAGGACCGCCGCCCTCGGGCACTGCCGGCACCGGAGCCGCACTGATGTTGCGACCCCTCGTAGGGGCGATGAGGACTGGCATCCTTGCCAAGGCGTACGACCGGTGGATCACGTTGCGACCCCTCGTAGGGGCGATGAGGACGGACCCCCAGTATAAAGGCGCAGATCAAGTGCCTCTTCATACGAGGGATTAAGCGCTCTTTTGCAGTGAACCTTCGGTTGTGCAGAAAACCCCGGAGGTTTGCTGCAGGCTCCATGATCAAGCTTCGCTCCATCACTAACGATGGTCCCTTAGGGGAGGTGTCGCCCACCTCTGATCGACGGATGTAGTGTCATCTTCGCGATCGCGACTGCGTGCGGGCAAGGGCGTCGAGGGCGGTGTCGTCGGCGTCGGGGAGAGTGTGCAGGTACTTCTCCGTGGTGGAGATGCTGCCATGGCCGAGGCGTTCCTTGACCACCTGCAGATCCGCGCCGCCGGCCAGCAGCCAGGAGGCGTGGGCGTGGCGGAGGTCATGCATCTTGACCTTGAACTCCAGGCCTGAAGCGGTCAGCGCCGGGCGCCACACCTGATCGCGGAACCAGCGGCGGGGGATGTGCCCGTCGGTGTCCCAGCGGCGGGGTCGGCGCGGGTCGTCCTTGCCCACGGCTCGGCGCTCGGCACGATAAGTGGCGTAGGCGTTCTTGCAGTGCTGGCAGCGGCACTTGCCCGCGGAGTAGGCGCTGAGCGTGCCGTGCCGGTACCGTCGCCCGGCGGCGTTCGGCTCGGTCAGGCCCAGGAGCTCGACTGGCTCCAGCTTCGGCTGTGGCGTGGGCTCCTCAGGGCGATAGACGAACAGCAGGTCGTCCCGCTCCAACCTGGTGTCTTCGATGTGCTGCTTAAGCTTCGCCGCGATCTGCGGGCTGAGCTTGAAGCGGCGGAACTCCCGGTCTTTGGGATACTCCTTGATCAGGAACCGCTTGCTCTCGGGATGGTGTTTCGGGTTGATCTCGACGATCGTCCGGCTCACGGTGACGATCCGGCTGAGTAGATCGAAATCCTTGACCCGGAGCTCGGTCAACTCGCCCCAGCGCATCCCGCTCTCGATGGCGGTCTCGGCCAGGAGCCGGGCCTCCTCGGTGGGGAGCGCGAAGTAGAGCTTGTCGAACTCCTCCGGCGAGACGATGCGCAGCGGCTTCTTCGGCACCGTCGGCGTCTTCACGCCTTTGCACGGGTGCAGTGCGGTGACCTGGTCATTCAGCGCTGTGGTGAAGATGCCGCTGAGGATCGACTTGTTGAGCCGGATGGTGGCGGGGGAGAGGCCGCGGTCCTGCTGCTCCTTCACCCAGGCGCGTACGTCGCTGGGGAGGATTTCGATCATGCGCATCGGCCCGAACCAATCCATGATGTGCGCGTAGATCGAGTACGTGTACCCCTCGCGGGTCGTCGCCTCCATGACGTGATGCGGCAGCCACTCCTTCTCCACGTAGCGTTGGAAGGTCTGGCGACTCCGGGCGGTGCTTCCAACACGGCCTTCGGCGACCTTGGCCTCCGCTGCTTGCCAGGCCTTGTCGGCGGCCTTCTTGCTGGTGAAGGTGCCAGCCGAGTGCCGCTCTCCGCGGATATCCCGGTACATGGCTGTGTACCGCTTCCTGCCGTCTGCTCCGACCCTGACGTAGGAGTGGCCCATGCGTCCCCCGGATGATCGTCCGTTGCTCATTCGTTGCTGTATCTCACGTCAGCGATCGAATTCAGCCGACAGGATCCGACAGCCCGATCAGGCCGTCTACCTGCACTTTAATAGATGCGAGGCGATCAGTTCGGCATTCGGTTGAACGAGAAAACGCGACTGGGGGTCAAGGGGTCGCAGGTTCAAATCCTGTCGTCCCGACACTGTTTCGGCAGGTCGGAGCCACAGTATCCAAGATCGGATGCTGTGGCTTTTCTCTTGTGTCACCCAGGTGTCATCAAAGTCCACCCTCCCGCAGGGTGCCGCCCGGTGACAGATGTCTGTCCAGCGTGTCACCGCATTCGCCGGTCCCTTGAGTGTTCGGGCGGGCCATGTTCAAACGGGCAACGAATCTACGTCGTAAAGGCGCGTGGCATTCGAGCGCCAGACTCCGGTGGACTGCGAACTTCGACAAATCGTGGACAGTGACGCTGTCGTCCACTGGCCGGTAAGTTCACACCGAAGAGGTCACTGGTTCGATCCCAGTATCGCCCACCACATTAACGCAGGTCAGGAGCTAGATCCCGAGATCGGGGGTCCGGCTTTTTGATCGTCTGACCCCGATCTGACCCTCGGATGAGCCGTCAGACCCCGTGCTGGACCGGCATCGAGCCGCTTGGATCGGCAGCCGCTTGAGCTCGGCGCGGGCGCGGAGGCGCGTGTAAGGCCGCCTGTCGACCCGTTTGGCCGACCTCATCCGTGCCAACCGCGCGCAACGCAGGAGCCGATGGCGGCGCCTGACACCAGGACGGCAGGCATTACTCGTGCTGGCCCACCTGCGCAACGGTGACACCTACACCCGCCTGGCCGCCGGGTTCGCCGTCGGCACCACCACCGCCTGGCGATACGTACGTATGCGAGTCGGTCGACCTGCTCGCCGCCCTCGCCGATGACCTGCACGCCGCGATCGTCTGGGCCGCCCGGCTGGCTTACGTGATCCTGGACGGCATGCTCATCCCGATCGACCGCGTCGCCGATGACACGCCGTACTACTCCGGGAAGCACAAACGCCACGGGGTGAACGTTCAGGTCCTCGCGGATCCCGCCGGCCGCCTCATCTGGGCCTCACCGGCCCTGCCCGGAGCCATCCACGATCTGACCGCCGCGCGGACGGTTGGCTTGATCGAGGCATTGATCGGCAGCAACGTGAAGACCTTCGCCGACAAGGGCTACCAAGGCGCCGGCGGCGCCATCCGGACCCCGTTTAAGCGGTACCGCCACCGCCCGCGGTTGTCACGCGGGCAGAAGGACGTCAACCACGCGCATGCCCATCCGAGCCATCGGTGAACGTGCCGTCGCGACCCTGAAGACCTGGAAAATCCTCGGCACCCTGCACTGCTGCCCCCACCGCGCCACCCCGATCGTGCAGGCCATCCTCGTTCTGCAAGCCATCGAGGATGACCGCTACTCAGGATGAAAATGGCTCCTGGAATGACGGGTTCACCGCCACCACCGACTGGTCCGCTGTCCCTAGGACCATCGCCTTTGTCATCGACGCCGATCTGAAACGCCCGTAAGCCGAGAAACTTTCCAGGTGAACTTTCCTGAATCTTTCAAAACGGATCCGGGCGTACGGCGACGGCCACGCGTCCCAGCACATCCCAGGCCGGTCCGGCCGCTGATGGATCCTTGAAGGCGACCGCGGCCCGAGTAGGTGACGGGTCGGGTTCATCGGTGGCGTGGTGGGCGGTGACAGCACCTTTGACCTGGACCACATAGTGCAAGCCACGTTCGGCAAGGGCCGCGCGTAGGCGGGCGTTGTCGCCGTAGGCGGCATTGGCCACCACCAGCGGCGGCACGAGCCCTCATGCGGCCAGCTCATCGAGCATCTCCACGGCGAGCTGCCACTCGAGCATCTCCACGGCGAGCTGCCACCTGGGGTGGAGGCCCTGGTCGCGGGGGGACGGGATCGCCTCACCCGGGTGGCCCGGCAGTACTCCTGCATCCTGGGCAAGGTCGGCAACTGCCAGATCGGCATCAGCGTCCACGCCGTCACTGACGCCGCCTCCTGCCCCCTGCACTGGCGCCTGTTCCTGCCACCCTCCTGGGGACCCCGAGCAGGCTCCTGATGAAGTCGCCGCCGAACAGATCACCGTCGCGCCGCACCCGCTGCGCCATCCGGGCCGGGGGGCGGTACCTCGGACACTGAAAGTTTCACTGTGCTGACCTAGAAACTCTCTGATGTTTTCTCCCCGCACACATGAACACGCATCGGGGGGAAGGGTGATCACGCCGCTGACCAGGTGGGGGGGAGTGTGGCCCTTCTCGAGGCGTCACTCCTGATGGATGTGCTCTGTTCGTTGACCTGTCGGCTAAGTGGTGGACGGTGACTGCCATAAATGGTGGTGCTATGTTTCGCGACATATCCAGTTCTTGTTGCGTAGCTGGGATCGCTCTGGTTTCGGCATCTCGACGTATCCGAATCGGTTCGGCGGTCGGGGAGCCGTGTTCCGCCGTTCATCAACAGGAGAGTGCGTGCCGTGGACGAGACTCGCATGGCTTGGTCACCTCAAGCGTGGGTCCTGCGGGCCCATTCCGAGGCCTCGTGAAGCCGTCCGGTGAACGCGCTCGGCCACGCTGACGGGGCGGGACGGACTTCCAGGGATTTTCGCAACCGCAACCGCGTCGGTTGCGGGGAGCACGCCATCTTTCGCGAACCTCTCACGCTGAGCGCGCCATCGCCTACACCGAACCGGATGGCGGCTCGGGGCGCGAGCCCCTCACGACGCTGCAGGTGCCCTTTTCCCAGTGATTCCCGTGGCGGATGGACGCCATCCCGTGTCATGGCTCGCGGCGAACCGGTCGTCCCTCCTACCGATGGCGTCCTGATCGGCGCGTCCTGATGCGACCGCGGGGAGAGGCTCCACACCACGCGGTTCCGCCTAAGGCATGACGAGACCCATGAAAGGAAAAGGAGATTACACGTGAATCTGCAGCTTTTACGCAGAGCGCGGCTGTGGGTGAGCATGGTGGCCGGCGCCATGGCTGTGCTGCTGCCGGCGGGGGTGATGACCGCCCTACACGCCCAGGCGGCCGCGGGCTGCCGCGTGGGGTACACGGTCACCTCCCAGTGGCCGGGCGGTTTCACCGCCGACGTGGGCATCACCAACCTCGGTGACCCGATCAACGGCTGGAGGCTCGCCTGGACGTTCCCGTCGGGGCAGCAGGTCACCCAGCCGTGGAACAGCACGGTCACTTCGTCGGGCGCACAGGTCACCGCCGTCAACGCAAGTTGGAACGCGGCCATCGCGACCAACGCGACGGTCTCCTTCGGCTTCAACGGGTCGTGGTCGGGCGCCAACACCCCGCCGAGCGCCTTCACGCTCAACGGCGTCACGTGCACCGGGAACGGCGGCTCGCCGTCGCCGTCGGTGAGCCCGTCGCGATCGCCCAGCCCTTCGCCGTCGGCGAGCCCGTCGCGATCCCCGTCGCCGTCCCCCTCACCGTCGGCGTCGCCCAGCCCGTCGCCGTCCCCCTCGCCGTCGGTGTCTCCGCAGCCGGGCGACGCGATGGCCAGGGTGGCCGCCATGCAGCCCGGCTGGAACCTGGGCAACACCTTCGACGCGATCCCCGACGAGACGTCATGGGGCAATCCGCCGACGACCCAGGCCATGCTGCACTACGTGCGGTCCCAGGGATACAACAGCATCCGAATCCCGATCACTTGGAGCAACCACCACGGCCCGGCGCCTGACTACATCCTCGACGCCGCCTGGCTGGGCCGCGTACGGCAGGTGGTCGACTGGTCGCTGGCCGAGGGCTTCTACGTGATGATCAACCTGCATCACGACTCCTGGCAGTGGATCAACGGGTACCCGGGCGACCGTACGACCGTGATGAACCGGTACAACGCTCTGTGGCGGCAGCTCGCCGGTACGTTCCGTGACTATTCCCAGAAGCTGGTGTTCGAGAGCATCAACGAGCCGCAGTTCACCGGCACCTCGGGAGACAGCGAGAGCGATCAGGTGCTGAACGAGCTCAACGCCGCGTTCGTCCGCGTGGTGCGCGCGTCCGGCGGCGGCAACGCCACCCGGCTGCTCGTGCTTCCCACCCTGTACACCAGCTCCGAGCAGGCCCGGCTGGACGCGTTGACGGGCACCTTCAACGAGCTGCACGACCCCAACCTGGCCGCGACGGTGCACTTCTACGGGTGGTGGCCGTTCAGCGCCAACATCGCCGGCGGCACCCGCTACGACAGCAACGTCGAGAGTGACCTGGTCGGCGGCTTCGACCGGGTGTACAACACGTTCGTGTCCCGCGGGATCCCCGTGATCATCGGAGAGTGGGCGCTGCTCGCCTACGACTACACCCGGCCCGGCATCATCGAACGCGGCGAGTTCCTGAAGTACATCGAGGCCGTGGGCTACAACGCCCGCATACGCAAGCTCACCACCATGCTGTGGGACGCGGGCTCCTTCCTGGAACGCAACGAGCTGCGGTGGCGGGACCAGGGCATCTACGAGATGATGAAGGCCAGCTGGACCGTACGATCGGGCACGGCCTCCTCCGATCAGGTGTATCTCCCGCGCGGCGGCACGATCACCGCCAAGACGCTCACGCTCAACCTCAACGGCACCTCGTTCCAGGGCCTGCGGCAGGGCGGCGCCAACCTCGTCAGCGGCACGGACTACACCGTGTCCGGCAACACGCTGACCCTCACCGCGTCCGCCCTCACCCGGCTGGCCGGCAGCCGGGCCTACGGCGTGAACGCCACCATCGAGGCCCGCTTCTCCCAGGGCGCGCCCTGGCAGATCAGCATCATCACCTCCGACCCGCCGACCCAGGCCGCCGCCACCGGCACGACCTCCTCGTTCTCCATCCCCACCCAGTTCCGCGGTGACCAGCTCGCCACGATGGAGGCCAAGTACGCCGACGGCAGCCCCGCCGGACCGGCCAACTGGACGACGTTCAAGGAGTTCTGGGCGACCTTCCAGCCCGACTACACCGCGAACACCATCATCTTGAAACCCGAGTTCTTCGCCGAGGTCAACGACGGCCGCGTCACCCTCACCTTCCACTTCTGGAGCGGGGCGAAGATCACCTACTACATCACCAAGTCCGGTACCAGCGTGACCGGCAGCACCACCTGACCACACACCGGCACGGGGTCGCGGCCACATCGGCCGCGGCCCCGGGTCCCCAGCGCGGGCTAACCCCAGAAAGCGAGAACCAGTGGACCTGTCGTTTCTCCGCGGTGGCGGCCGGCGGCGCCGGCTCGCCATGGGCGCGGTGGTGGCACTCGCCGGTGCCGTCCTCACCACGCCGGCCACCGGGGCCCAGGCGGCGACCGCGACCGTTGAGGTCACCGTCAACGCCCGTGAGGGACTGGGCACCGTGCCCGACACCGCGTACGGCCTCAACCAGGCGGTATGGGACGGAAACATGAACACCCCGGCGTCGGTTGACCTTCTCGGCAAAGCCGGCGTGCGGATGATGCGGTATCCCGGCGGCTCATACGGAGACGGCTTCCACTGGAAGACCAGCACCGTCTCCGGCGGCGGGTACGTCGCGCCGGGGACGGACTTCGACTCGTTCATGGGCACGGTCAAGGCCATCGACGCGCAGGCGATCCTCATCGCGAACTACGGCTCCGGCACGGCCCAGGAGGCCGCCGACTGGGTGAAGTACGCCAACGTCACCAAGGGGTACGGCGTCAAGTACTGGGAGATCGGCAACGAGATCTTCGGCAACGGTCACTACGGCGCCGACTGGGAGCTCGACTACCACGAGAGCAAGAGCCCGGCCACTTACGCGAACAACGTGGTGGAGTACGCCCGGGCGATGAAGGCGGTCGATCCCACGATCAAGATCGGGGCCGTGGTCACCGATCCGGGCAACTGGCCCGACGGCGTCGTCGGGGACGGGGACACCGCGGCCTGGAACCAGACGGTGCTGTCGATCGCGGGACCGTACATCGACTTCGTGATCATGCACTACTACCCGAACCACACCACCGCCGCTGACGTCCTCCAGCAGGTGCGGCTGCTTCCCGGCGAGCTGGAGCAGGTGCGACAGCAAATCAATCAGTACGCCGGTCGGAATGGCCCGGACATCGGCATCGCGCTGACCGAGACCTCGTCCAACTACCAGTCGGACACACAGGTCGGCGGCCTGTTCACGGCGGACGTCTACTTCGCCGCGCTGGAGAACGGCGTCTTCACGGTGGACTACTGGGACACCCGCAACGGCATGGGCGAGGTCACCACCGCGCCCGACGGGTCGACGTCGTACGGCGACGGGGGTCTGATATCGAGCGGCAACTGTAACAGCGACAACGTCTGCGAACCGCCGCTGAACACGCCGTTCGCTCCCTACTACGCGCTGCAGATGCTCAGCAAGGTGGCGATGCCCGGCGACACGCTGGTCAAGGCGGCCTCCGACAACCGGCTCGTCACCGTGCACGCGGCCCGCAACGCCGACGGCGGCCTCAGCGTCGAACTGGTCAACCAGGACCCCGGCAACGCCTACACCGTGCACCTCGGCTACGACGGCTGGACCCCGAGCGGCACCACGCCGACCGTCCACACCCTCGGCTCCGGGTACACCGCGATCGCCACCTCCAGGCAGGGCACCGCGAGCACGCAGGTCATTCCGCCGTACTCGATCGTGACGCTCAAGCTCACGCCGTCGGCCACCAACCCGGTCAGCACCACCCTGACCGCGCCCGGCGGCCCGGCGGCGAGCGACGTCACCGCCGACACCGCGACCATCTCCTGGCGGCCGTCCACCGGCGGCGCCGTCACCCGCTACGCCGTCTACCAGCAGTTCGGCACCAACAGCGTGCTGCTCGGCGAGTCGACCTCGACCTCGTTCACCGCGCGGAACCTGGTCCCCGGCACCTCCTACACGCTGAACGTGCTCGCGACCGACCAGAAGGGCTATCTATCGATGCCCTCGCAGCCGGTCACCTTCATCACGGGGACGCCGCGGGACAGCACCTGCGCCGTCACCTACAACCTCGCCACGGGCTGGGGCAGCGGTTTCGTGGCGAACATCAGCGTCACCAACACCGGTCCCACGCCCATCACGGGATGGACGCTGGCGTTCACCTTCCCAGCCGCGACCGAAACCGTCTCTGACAGCACCTGGAACGGCAACTTCTCGACGGACGGCCGCCACGTGGTCGTCACCCCGACGAGCTCGAACACCTACCTCGCTCCGAACGGTGGCAACACCGTCAGTCTCGGGTTTGTCGGCAACCAGACCGGTGCCAACCCGCCGCCCGCCTCGTTCACCCTGAACGGGACCGTCTGCGCCACGACCTACTCCTACTGAACCGCCCGGGGTGCGGGCCGCCGGCGGTACCGGCCGGCCCGCACCGCCTGATCACACGAGAAGCGCGTCTTCTCCGTCTGTCCACCCCTCCATCCGCGATTCCACTGTCGAATCGATACGACAACCCTCATGATCAGGAGGCAGCATGCCCACCACGAAGTGGTTCCGGCTACGCCGGCGAACCGCTCTGACCGGTTCGGCCCTGCTCGTTGGAGCTCTTCTGACGGCTCCGGGCCTGACCGCTCCGGCCGATGCCGCGCCTGCCACGTATCAGCCGACCTGGGCGTCGGTGGATCAGCATCCGGCCGCGCCGGAATGGTTCCAGGACGCGAAGTTCGGCGTGTACTGGCACTGGGGGGCCTTCGCCACGCCTGAGTACGGCACCGAGTGGTATCCGCGGACCATGTACATCAACGGCTCACCCGAGAACACCCACCACAAGAGCGTCTACGGTGACCCCTCGGCGTGGCCGTACAACAACTTCATCGACGGCGCGCGGGACAAGGCGGGCAACTTCGTCCAGTTCGCGCCGAAACTCAAGTCCGCCGGCGGTGCCTTCGACCCCAACGAGTGGGCGCAGCTGGTGGCCGACTCCGGGGCCAAGTTCGCCGGGCCGGTCGCCGAGCACCACGACGGCTTTTCCATGTGGGACAGCCAGGTCAACGAATGGAACTCCGTCGACCGCGGCCCCAAGCTCGACCTGGTCAAACTGTTCGCCGACGCGATCCGGTCCAAGAACCTGAAGTTCCTGGTCACCCTGCACCACCTGTACAACTTCACCGGCTACTACGACCACGTGCCCAC
>NZ_JBEZDW010000054.1:0-44957 GCF_040802045.1 Microbispora sp. NPDC049125
TGCCACAGGCCGATCCGGTATCCGCCGGGGACCTGGGTGCCCTCGGTGATCGAGTCACCCAGCGGCATCACCCGCACCCCGCCGTTGGACTCCGCCCCGGCCACCCCCGGACTCATCACCACGCCCAGCGCCGCCACGGCCACGGCCAGCAGCGCCGCAGCCCACCCTCGCTTCCACGTACGCATGTTCAACCTCTCTCCAGCGCCGGCGGGCAGGGCTGCTCGGATCATTGTGTTAGCGCTAACATCCATGGTGGTCCGTTTTCCGGTGGATCGCCGCCGTGA
The DNA here is from genome assembly GCF_040802045.1 of Microbispora sp. NPDC049125. NCBI lineage: Bacteria > Bacillati > Actinomycetota > Actinomycetes > Streptosporangiales > Streptosporangiaceae > Microbispora > Microbispora sp. NPDC049125. The sequence continues at coordinate 285 of NZ_JBEZDW010000054.1, forward strand.
GGTGACGGCTCATGCGGCTGGAAATGGTGACATGCCGGCGTATGGCAGGAGAATCGCCGGCTGGAAACCGCATCGTGGCGACGGCGTTTTATAAGGCCACGCCAATCTCCCGCCGTACACGGAAACTCTTGTGTCATGTGTCGTGGACGCAGGGACATGCTGTCCGTCCCGGGGGCCGAGGCATTCCGGCCTCGGTGACGCGGGGCGGCTTCTGTCAGCGCTGGCCGGGAGCTTGCCGGGCGTATCCCTTCTTCACAGGTGATGGATGGTGGTGACGGTGGTGGTGCGGAGCCAATACGAGGCGACGGTGTGCCGTCAAGGCTCTCAGCCGGGCGCGCCGGGAACGGGAAAGCCGAGCGCGGCTCATCTGGGGTTTTCGGGGTCGCCGCACCGGTTCCCGAAGGACCGGTGCTGAAAGTTACAGCAGTGGGTCCCGCCTCGCCGTGACGGCGCTGCCGCAACATTTCGGGAGGACGCACGGGAGGTCGCGGTATATGCCGGCGGTGCACGACGGGCAGAGCGTTCGAAAACTATATGGCTGGCCTTGACATGTTTCGGGATAGTTTCCACACTGACTCTCCGAAGGCGGTCTCCTGCCGGCTCGGTGGTGCGCGGCAGGGCGCTATCCGCGATGCCCCGGTGCCGTGCGTCCACGGTGACGGGGCGCGATGTCGATTCCGTGGGCTTTTCCGCGTCTTCCCGTATTTCCGCTTCTCTCGTTTCCCCCGCGATTCAGTCATGGAGGCTCAGGCATGGGCACAAACGCCCTACCCCCGCCCAACTCCCGGCGATCCCGCAGCGGCCTGCGGGCCCTGCTCGCCGGCGCTCTGGGTGTAGTCAGCACAATCACTGCACTCGCGGTGCCGGGCCCCGCCGATGCAGCGGCGAGCACGCTCGGCGCGGCGGCCGCGCAGAGCGGGCGCTACTTCGGCACCGCGATCGCCTCGGGCAGGCTCGGCGATTCGGCGTACACCACGATCGCGGCCCGTGAGTTCAACATGGTGACGGCCGAGAACGAGATGAAGCAGGACGCCACCGAGCCCAACCAGAACCAGTTCAACTTCAGCGCCGGTGACCGCGTCTACAACTGGGCCGTGCAGAACGGCAAGCGGGTGCGCGGGCACACGCTGGCCTGGCACGGCCAGCAGCCGCCCTGGATGCAGGGCATGGAGGGCAGCGCGCTGCGCCAGGCGATGATCAACCACATCAACGGGGTGGTGGGCCACTACAAGGGCAAGATCTACGCCTGGGACGTGGTCAACGAGGCCTTCGACGACAGCAACGGCGGCCGGCGCAACTCCAACCTGCAGCGCACCGGCAACGACTGGATCGAGGTGGCCTTCCGCACCGCGCGCGCCGCCGACCCGGCCGCCAAGCTCTGCTACAACGACTACAACATCGACAACTGGACCTGGGCCAAGACGCAGGGCGTCTACAACATGGTCAAGGACTTCAAGCAGCGCGGCGTGCCGATCGACTGCGTCGGGCTGCAGTCGCACTTCAACAGCGGCAGCGCCTACAACAGCAACTACCGCACCACGATCTCCAGCTTCGCCGCGCTCGGCGTCGACGTTCAGATCACCGAGCTGGACGTCCAGGGCGCCTCGCCGACGACCTACGCGAACATCGTCAACGACTGCCTGGCCGTCGCCCGCTGCGCCGGCATCACCGTGTGGGGCGTGCGCGACCAGGACTCCTGGCGTTCGGGTGACACCCCGCTGCTGTTCAGCGGCAACAACAAGAAGCCCGCCTACGACGCGGTGCTCAACGCCCTGAACAACGCCCCGCCGAGCCCCACCCCCACGCCGACCCCGACCCCCACCCCGACTCCTACGCCTACGCCGACTCCCACGCCGACCCCGACCCCGACTCCCACGCCTACGCCGACTCCGACACCCTCGCCGTCGCCCAGCGGCGAGCCGGGCGCCTGCCGGGTCAGCGCCACCGTCAACGCCTGGAACAACGGCCTGACCGAGGACATCACGATCACCAACACCGGATCGTCCGCGATCAACGGCTGGTCCCTGGCCTTCACCCTCCCCAGCGGGCAGACCATCACCAACGGATGGAACGCCACCTACTCCCCCAGCAGCGGCCAGGTCACCGCCCGTAACGTCAGCTACAACGGCTCACTGCCGGCCGGCGGCTCCGCCCAGATCGGCTTCCAGGCCACCCACACGGGCAACGCGGCCAAGCCCACCGCGTTCGCCCTGAACGGAGCAACCTGCAGCCTCTCGTGACGGCGCGAATCAGTCCGGGTCAGGACGATTGACCCCGGTGCAGCACTGGACGGCCCTTGATTGATCGTTGTTCTGGCTGAGAGAAGAACGACGACAACCAAGGGCCGTTTCCGCACGCGCGGGTGAGGCCTCGAACCTGGCCTGAAGATCCAGGGCCCGTACAACCGATCAGGCCTGGCGGCGGCGAAGCCGGGCGTACTGCAGCGCGGGCGGGGTGGTGCCGTAGTTGTCCTCGGGGTTGAGGTCCGTTCCCGGCGGCACGATGGCGTCGATGCGGTCCAGGACGTCGTCGGTCAGGTCGACGTCGGCGCCGGGCAGGAGCCCGTCGAGTTGGCCGGCGGTGCGCGGCCCGATCAGCACGGACGTGACGGCCGGGTGCGCGCGGGCGAAGGCGATCGCGAGTTGCGGCAGCGTCATGGACACCTCGTCGGCGAGGACGGCGAGCTCCGCGAGCCCGGCGGCCTTGAGCCTGCCGGCCGGCGTCGCCGGATCGTACCGGGACGGCTGCGACGAGGCCCGGTGGCCGGTCGTGAGGTCGGCCCGGCCGGACAGCCACCCGCCGTTGAGGGGGCTGAAGGTGAGGACGCCGAGCCCGTGGCGCTGGGCGGTCGGGAACACGGCGGCCTCGGGCTTGCGGGTGAAGATGGAGTACATCGCCTGCTCGGCCACGAATCGGTACGTCCCAGTGCGCTGTGCCGTCCACTGCGCCTCGGTGATCAGCTCCGCGGAGAACATGGAGGAGCCGAACGCCCGGATCTTGCCGGCGCGGACGAGGTCGGTCAGGGCGGAGAGCGTCTCGCCGACGTCGGTTTCGTGGTCGGGACGGTGCATCTGGTAGAGGTCGATGTGATCGGTGTCCAGGCGGCGCAGGCTGTCTTCGACCGCGCGGACGATGTACCGCCGGGAGCCGCCCCGCAGGTTGGGGTCCTCACCCATCGGCAACCCGAATTTCGTGGCGATGACGAGGTCGTCGCGGCGGCCCTTCACGGCCTTCCCGACGATCTCCTCGCATTCGCCGTGAGAGTAGACGTCCGCGGTGTCGATGATGTTGATGCCGGCGTCGAGTGCGCGGTGGATGATGCGGGCCGCGTCGTCGTGGTCGCGGTTTCCCATGCTGCCGAACATCATCGCGCCGAGGGAGAGCTCACTGACGGACATCCCGGTCGCGCCGAGGGTTCTGCGTTTCATCGCTACGTGCCTTCTGGATTCACAGGGCTGCTGACCTGCCCATGGCACCATGGCGGCCCGCTGCGCCGTGAGCCCGATCCTGCCTCCGCCTTGCACGATCCTGTCAACCTCGCGTGTCCGGCGTGCCGGGGGTCCGGTCACGCCGCCCGGTGCGCGGATGGTTAGCTGGCGGGCATGGACCCGCTTGACGAGATTCGGCGGCTGATCATGCGGCACACCGCCGGTGACGACCGGAGGGTGATCGCGGAAGGAGTGACGATCGCGTCCGTGGACCGGCCGACACCCCCGGTCGCCGCGATCTCCGAGCCGTCGCTGGCGATCGTCGCGCAGGGTGTCAAGCGCACGGTGCTGAACGGCGTCCCGTACGACTACGGCGCCGGCCAGTACCTCGTCGTGTCGGTCGACCTCCCGGTGATCGGGCAGGCGCTGAAAGCCAGTCCGGATGAGCCGTTCGCGGTCTTCAGCATGACTCTGCGTCCGGCGGCCATCGCGCCGCTGCTCCTGGAGACGACCGCGGCCGGAAGACCTCCGGCGTTCACCGGGATGGGGGTGAGCGACGCCACGCCGGAGCTGCTCGATCCCGTCCTACGCCTGCTGCGCGTCGCGGACCGGCCGGACGATCTGCGAGCGCTGGCGCGCGGGTATCGGCGGGAGATCCTCTGGTGGCTCCTCAGCGGCGATCAGGGCGCGGTCGTGCGGCAGATCGGCCTGGCCAACGGCAGCCTGGCGCACATCTCCCGGGCGATCCGCTGGATCCGCGAGCATTACCAGGAGCCGTTCGTCATCGCGGATCTGGCGGGGCTCTGCGGTATGAGCGCGTCGTCGTTTCACCGGCACTTCCGCGCGGCGACGTCGATGACGCCGGTGCAGTTCCAGAAGCAGATCCGTCTCCAGGCGGCCCGGACCCTGCTGATGACCCGGCCCGAGAACGTGGGGGAGATCGGGTATTTCGTCGGTTACGAGAGCCCGTCGCAGTTCAGCCGCGAGTACCGCAAGGCCTTCGGCACCTCCCCGGGGCGGGACGCCGCGCAACTGTCCGCCACGGCGCAGGACGCCCCGGGGCCGCGGGGACCGGCGGACGAGCCGGCATGACCACGGCCCCGGCGATCGTCGTGTGGGAGATCACCCGGATCCGGCCTTCACCCGGTCCGTCTCCATGGGGAAGCCCGTGGAGGGACGGACGGACGGCCGCTCGCGATTCGACTCGAACGTCTCGTTGCCGACGGTCAGATCCACCCAGGGCGACATCAGCGTCAACGCCGCCGGGACGGGCAGGCTCGGCCGTCAGGCCGGGCCAATACCGTTCGACTCTTTCGCGTAGCTCCTCAGGGGCCTCGTCCGGGTTCGCGACGGCCGCCGCCCTCATGCTGCGCCAGTGGTCCCTGACCATCTCCGACCGCTTGCCCGCCATGACGCCTGTCTCCTTGGTCTGACATTCGCTGTGGTCACCGCCTGCTTCCGCGGTGACTCAGGTACTCGACGCGGGCCTCATGCCGGTTTGGAACGGAAAGTTGTGACGGGCGCTCGTACGAGCCTTCAGAGGGCGAGGGTCTCCAGGTTCACGGCGTCGGCCATGGCCCGGGCGCCTTCGTCGTTGAGGTGCATGCCGTCGCCGCTGTCCAGGGCGGGGTGGATGTAGTCGGGGTCTTCGGGGTTCTCGACGGCCCGGGCCACGTCGAAGACGGCGTCGAAGGCGTCGGTGGTACGGATCCAGTCGTTGACCTCGCGCCGGGCGGCGAGGCCCTCCGGTGTGCTGATCCCAGGGGGGACGGCGCCCGCGAAGGGGCCGATTGTGGCGGCGAGGATCTTCAGGCCGGCCTGGTGGGCGCGGTGGGCCAGGGTCGTGAACCCCTCGATGAGGGCGACGGAGGTGGCGGGAGGCCTGCCGGTCATGCCGGGAAGGCCGAGGTCGTTGATGCCGAAGTGCACCAGGACGTGGGTCACGCCGGGGATCGAGACAACGTCGCGGTCGAAGCGCGCCAGCGCGTGCTCCCCGACCTCGTCCCGCAGCAGGCGGTTTCCCGCGATGCCCTGGTTGACGACCCATCCCCGCTTGAGGCGCCGGTTGAGGAAGTCAACGGAGCGGTTGTTCGCGCCGGTCGTGGATCCGACCCCTTCGAACCAGGAGTCGCCGAACGCCACGGCGATCGCGGTGTCGTCCGGGACGAGCACGTCGACGCCCGAGACGAAGAACCTGGCTTCCACCTGTTCGGCCCCGGGAAGCGTGGGAGACGTGACGTGGTTGCCGCCGGCTATGAGAGCGGTCTCCTTGGGCATGTGGGAATAGGTGGCCAGACCTGTCTTCTCGGGGAGATAGAGGTCGAGGACCAGGTCGGCGCCGGGGGCGACGGCCAGTTCCATCGGATCACTGACGGCCTCTTCTCCCGGCGGGATGGTGACCCTCCCGGCGCCGTCGAAGGTGAGGGCGGCCTGCCCGTGTTCGGTGGCGGCCCTCGCGGCGGCGATGGTCAGCGGGGTGCGGCCGTAGCGGTTCGTCAGGCGTACGCGGAGAAGTTCTCCTCCGCCGGCCATGTGGAGCACCTGGCGCACCGTCTGGTCGTCGAAGCCGCGCGGTTCGGTGAGCTTCAGCTCCTCGTAGGGGCTGATCACTGCGGTGCGGAAGCCGGCTGTCCAGATCATGCTCGCTCCATTCGTCAGAGTCCCAGCAGGATCTCCGCCAGTTCCTCCGGCTGGGAGGCGAAGGGAGAGTGGCTGGTCGTGAGCGTTCGCACGTCGGTGGGGTTGCCGGGACTGCTCTTGTTGGCCTCGTCGACGAAGCGCCGCTGGGCCGCGGGCGGGAGGGCCCGATCGCGGGTGCAGGTGATGTACGTGCGGGGGATGCGGCCCCATCGGCCCGGCGTGACGGTCACCGGTTCGGTGAGCGGGCCGATGGGCGTGTCGGGGGTGAGAAGGTTGGCGACGGCCTCCCAGTCGTGGTCGTCCACGTCGGCGGCGAAGGTCTCCTTGACGCGGGCGCGGTAGTCCGGGTCGCCGGACCGGAAGTCCATGCGCAGCGCGCCGGTGACGCCCGGGTCGGCGCGGAGGATCGAGGGGATCAGGCCGGTGGAGTATTCCGGCGCGTCCATGTAGTCGCTGAACGACGTGCCGTCGGCGATCATCCAGGCGGACAGGTAGACCAGGCGGCCGATGAGCCCGGGGACCGTCTCACCCACCCGGTTGAGCACGAGCCCGGCCATGCTGTGGCCGAGCAGAACGATCTGGTGATGGGGCATCCGTTCGGCGAGCCGCCGGACGGTGCCCGTGACCTGGTCGCAGTAGTCACGCAGGGTCAGGTGCGCGAGAGGGGAGGGCTCTGTCGCGAACTCCTGCGGGTTCAGGGGCCGTGTGGTGTACGAACGGGGGAATCGCGCCCCCAGCCCGTGCCCTGGCAGGTCCTGCGCGACGACGTGGTGGCCCTCCTGGGCGAGGAGCGGCGCCAGCCGCCCGAACGCCCACGCCCCGTGTGCGCCACCGTGGACGAGCACGAACGCCTTCACCGGCTCCTCCCGGTTCACCGACGTCCTCATGCGGGGGTGACGGTGTAGTCGTCGGCGCCGCGGAAGACGCCAGCGTTGCGACGGGCGAACTGGGCGAAGGTGGTCGGTTCGATCCCGAAGTGCTCGTGGGTGCTCAGGTCGACGGTCGAGCGGCCCAGCCGTCTGCGTTCCCGGAAGAGCTGCGCGAACGCGCTCGCGCGCGGCGGCGGGTACCCGGCCGCCAGCCAGTCCCGCTGCTTTTCCTCCGAGGTCACGTCGCGGTAGCGGACCGGCCTGCCGATGGCGTCGGAGATGTGCCGGGCGGCGTCGGCCATCGTGAGGGCCTCGGGGCCGGTCATCGGATAGGTCCTGCCTTCATGGCCGGGTGTGGTGAGCACGGCGTAGGCGATCTTGGCGATGTCCTCGATGTCGATCGGGGCCATGGTCGTGTCACCGAGCGGCAGGCGAAGCTCGCCGTGGGCGACGATGTCCGGCACCTCCTCGAAGTACACCTGCATGAACTGGCTCGGCCGCAGCAGCGTCCACGGCACACCCGAGGCGATGAGGTAGCGCAGGATCTGCTCGTGGCTGCGGGAGGACCGGAACCGCTCGTTGTCGAACCCGTCGACCGAGTCCTTGCCGGAGAACTTCACGATGTGCCCGACTCCGGCCTTGATCGCGGCGTCGATGAACGTGCACTGCGTCTCCAGCAGCTCCGGTCCTGCGCCGGAGATCATCAGCACGCGGTCCACCCCGGCCAGCGCGGACTCCAGCGTCTCCGGCCAGAGCATGTCGCCGTGCACCACGTCGACGCCCGGAAGCGCCCGCAGGTCTCCGGCCTTCTCCGGGTCCCGCACGAGCGCGCGGACCGGTGTGCCGTGGCGGGCGAACTCGCGGACGGTGGCGGAGCCGGGGCGTCCGTTGGCTCCTGTGATCAGAATCATCGTTCCTTCTTCGCTTCGAGAACGAGCTTTCGCTCTGAGAACGAGTCGAAGATTACATAGGAGAAGTGTTCAGTACAACTTTGATACCAACAGGATCCGTATCGGAACAGTTCATCGGCTAGACTCGGCGGCGTGCCAAGCATCGACGGCGTGGGAAGCGCGCGAACCTACGGCGACGCCTGCGCCGCCGCACACGCCCTCGACCTGGTCGGCGAGCGCTGGGCCCTCCTCGTCGTACGCGAACTGCTTCTGGGCCCCAAACGGTTCAGCGACCTGCGGAGCGGGCTGCCCAACGCCGGTCCCAACCGCCTTTCGCAGCGGCTGCGTGAGCTGGAGCAGACCGGCATCGTCCGCCGCCGCAAGCTCGGCCCGCCCGCGCGGTCCTGGGTGTACGAGCTGACCGACTGGGGACGGGAGCTTCAACCGGTCCTCGTCCACCTCGGCCGCTGGGGCCGGCAGTCGCCGTTCCGTGATCTCGACGCCGGCATCAGCGTCGACGCCCTCATGCTGGCGCTGCAGGGAGACTTCTCCGCGGAGACGGGCGGCGGCCTGTCCGCGACCTACGTGCTCGTCTTCGGCGACGACCGCGTCACCGTGCGCGTCGCCGGCGGCGTCATCGGCATCACCCGCGGCGAACCCTCCGCGCCCGACGCGACCGTCACCACCGACCCCAGGACGTTCGCCGCCGTGCTGACCCGGAGGCGCAGCCTGGAGGAAGCCGTGCACGCCGGAGACATCACCGTGTCCGGCGACCTGAACACGGTCCAGCGCCTGCTCGACTCCTTCCCCCGCCCCGAGACGGCCGAGACGCCTCCGGCGTGACCGGACACCCCGGGATCGGGCCGTGCGTCGCCGACCGGCTCGCGGCCATGGCGCGTTGAGTCCCCCGCCGGCGGCAGGGCGCGCCTCCTTCCACGCCGACCCCGGCTGATCAGCCGGGAAAGATCATGCGCTCAACGGGCCGCCCCTGTCCAAACCGGCGCGTGCGCCGCGTCGGTTATCGGGACATCGACGACGGCCCGCGGCGGGAGGAGCTCATCAATGCGGACGAGGCGAGCGGTGGTCGCCGGGGAGACCGGTGACCCGCGGGACACTCCGGTCACCCGGTACCGGGCCGTCTTCGCGGTGCGGGAGTTCCGGGCTGTCTTCGCCGCCCACGTCCTGTCCGTCCTGGGCGGGGTCTTCGCCGAGGTCGCCCTGGCCGTGCTCGTCTTCCGCCAGACCGGCTCGGCGCTGCTGACCGGACTCATCTTCGCGCTCGGCTTCCTGCCGTACGCGCTCAGCGGGGTGCTGCTGTCCGGCCTCGCCGACCGGCACCCGCCCCGCCGGCTGCTCGTCACCTGCGACCTGCTCAGCGCGGCGTGCATGACCGCGATGGCCGCACCGTGGACGCCGCTCGCCGCGCTGTTCGTCCTTCGGTGCGCCGTCGCGGTCATCGCACCGCTGTTCACCGGCACCCGGGCGGCGAGCATCGCGGACATCCTGCAGGGCGACCTGTACGTCCTCGGCCGTTCGCTGGTGCGGATCGTCGCGCAGACCTCCCAGATCATCGGCTATGGACTCGGCGGCCTGGCGCTGATCTGGATGCCGCCCCGCGCCGCGCTGTGCGTGGCCGTCATCACCTTCCTCGGCTCCGCGCTCCTGCTTCGCCTCGGCACCCGTGACAGGCCCGCCCGGGCATCCGGGAACAGCGCGACCACGGACCGGTCGCCCGTCTCGACCGTGCGGCTGCTGGGCGACCGCCGCATCCGGGCCCTGCTGCTGATGTGGTGGATCCCGCCGATGTTCTTCGTCGTCGCCGAGGGAGCGGCCGCGCCCTACTCGGACGCCGCGGGGGCAGGCTCGGCGGGGTTCGGTCTGTTCCTGGCCGCGATGCCCGCGGGAACCGTGGTGAGCGAGCTCCTGGCCGGCACGTTGCTCACGCCGGTCACGCGCGACAGGATCGCGCTCCCGCTCGCCGCCGTGTCCTTACTGCCCATGGCCGCGTTCGCCGTCCATCCGCCGCCGGCGCTGGGGGTGGTGTTCATGCTGCTCACGGGGCTGTGCGCGGCGTACACGCTGGGCATGGACAGGTGGTTCGTGGACGCCGTGCCCGAGCAGACGCGCGGGCGGGCGATGTCCTTGCTCGGCGCCGGAGTCATGACCCTCCAGGGGCTCGGCATGGCCGTCGGCGGCGCCGCCGCGGAGGTGCTGCCCGCGTACGAGGTGATCTGCGGAGCCGGGGCCATCGGCACGTTGAGCGTGCTCGGCGTGCTGCGATCAGTACGCCACTCGGCCGAGCGCGCTCGCATCGATCCGGGTGAGAGGAGGTGATCGACATGCGCAACTGGCTGCCCAACTAACCGCACACCACCGGCCGGTGGGGCGGCGGTTTCACGGCCGCCGCCCCACCACGCGTCTTCTTCCCCGTGTCAGACCCGGGCGGCGCCGAGTTCGGTGAGCAGGGCGTCAAGCACGTGCATGGCGCGCCAGGCCTTCGTCATACCGAACTGTGCGGCAAACCGTACGACGGCACGGGCCTCCTCCGGTGTGGCGCCGGCGCCGAGGGCGCGCGTCAGATGAGCGCGGAAACTCTCCCGCAGGGTCTGGAAGAGCACGTCGACGGTCATCGTGATGAAAGCGCGCTCACGGACCGACAGCAGCCGCATGCCGGCGCGCATCCGCGACTGCAGGTCCATGTAGACGCCGAACGGCGCGTCGAGGGCGGCCACGGCCTGCCGCATCGGCTCCGGCATCGGGCTGCCCGTGCCGTCGGCGTTCACCTCGTGGCCCTGGCCGGTGGGGGCGGGCAGGGCGTGCTCCCGCTCCAGGTCGGTCAGGCGGGTGAGCGCCGCCAGGGCGGCGGGATAACCGCTGTCGTAGGCGACGAAGCGGAGCATCTCCCGCAGGTCGTCGGCCGACAAGCCGCAGTCCGCAGCCATCGTCACATGCCGTTCGAAGGGCGGGCCGAGAGTCTGCAGGCAGACGTCGGCTGTGAGGCACAGCAGGACCTTCTCGCGCGCGGTCAGCTCCGGGGCCTCGTCCCAGAGCAGGCGGTCGGTGGCGGCGCTCATCTCGGCGAACACCGGGTCCAGCGCCTTCACCTGGTTCTCCATGGGCGTTCCTCCATAAGTAAACGACTGTAGCGCTACGACTGTAGTGCAATAGTGGCCTGCCTACAATGGGGCCACCATGGACACGACCCCCTCCACCCAGGCCGGCCCTCCCGCCGGCAGGCGGGGCCGCAACCCGCGCGGCCAGGGCGAGCGGCTGCGCGAGGACATCGTCGGCGCCGCCCTGCGGCTGCTGGACGAGCACGGCGACGACCAGGCCCTGTCCATGCGCGCGGTGGCCCGGGAGGTCGGCGTCGCGGCGACCTCCGTGTACATCCACTTCGCCGACCGGGACGCGCTCGTCCTGGCCGCCCTGGAGAGGTTCCATCGCGAGCTCCTGGAGGCCGTCGACCAGGCGGAGACCGGCGCCGCCGATCCGGCGGAGAGGCTGCGTGCCCGTGTCCTGCTGCTGGGCACGTGGGTCCAGCGGCATCCCGGCCTGTACAAGGTGCTGCACGAGAGCACGCTCAACCGCCGGATGGCCATGTCGTTCAAGCAGGAGCTGGCCGAGCGCACCACCGCGGCGGTGCAGCGGTGCATCGACGCCGGGCTCGCCCCGGCCGGTGACGCCGCGGAGGTCTCACTGGACCTGAGGGCGGCGGTGCACGGGGCCGTGTCGATGCGGGTCAATCAGCCCGACCTGCCCTGGCCGCCGCTGGAGGAGCAGGTCGATCGTTTCCTGGCCAAGCTCGTCGGCCTCACACTCGCCGCCGGCCGCTGACCGGAACGACGGACGCGGCTCAGCCGGTGGCGGCGCGGTCGTCGTCCTTGACGCGGGCGAGGAAGAAGTCCCGGACGTCCTCGGCGAGCAGCTCCGGCACCTCCATCGCGGCGAAGTGGCCGCCGCGCTCGAACTCCGACCAGTGCCTGATGTCGTACAGCCGCTCGGCCAGCGGGCGCACCGACTGTGTGATGTCGTGCGCGAACACCGCCACGCCGAGCGGCACCGGGCACGGCTCGATCCGCCGCGGGGCATCGCGGTGCAGCCGCGCCGAGGAGGCCGCGGTGGCGGTCAGCCAGTACAGCGAGATGTCGGTGAGCATCCGATCGACGCCGACCGGCGTGCGCGGATCTGTCCACTGCGCGAAGCGCTCGGCGATCCAGGCCAGCTGGCCGACCGGCGAGTCGGTCAGCGCGTAGCCGATGGTCTGCGGGGTGGTGGCCTGCAGAGCCTGGTACGGCGGACGGTTCGCCATGAGCTGCCGCACCTTGTCGAGCCGGGCCTCGTCCGTTTCCGACAGTTCGACGCCGGCGTCCGGGGCCGGCCGGGTAGGCAGGTAGTTGACGTGCACCCCGACGACCTGATCGGGGGCCACCGCGCCGAGCGCCATGGAGATGCCCGAGCCGAAGTCGCCGCCCTGCGCGCCGTAGCGCTCGTACCCGAGACGGCGCATCAGCTCGGCCCAGGCCCGCGCGACCCGGACGACGTCCCAGCCGCGCTCGTGGGTCGGCCCGGAGAAGCCGTAACCCGGGATGGACGGAATCACCAGGTGGAAGTCGCGCGACAGCGGTTCGATGACGTCGAGGAACTCCAGGAACGAACCGGGCCAGCCGTGGGTGAGGATCAGCGCCGGCGCGTCCGGTTTCGAGGACGGGACGTGGACGAAGTGGATGTTCTGGCCGTCGATCTCGGTGGTGAAGTGCGGAAGCTCGTTGAGTTTGGCCTCGTGCTCGCGCCAGTCGTAGCCGGTGCGCCAGTATTCGGCCAGCTCCTTGAGCCGCGCCAGGGGGAAGCCGTAGTCCCACCCGGCGTCGGCGACCTCGTTGGGCCAGCGGGTGCGGGCGAGCCGGTCGGCCAGGTCGTCGAGGTCGGCCTGGGGGATGTCGATGCGGAAGGGCTTGATCATGGTCTCGGCTCCAGGGGGAGATTCGTTCGGTGGTCAAACGTTCGGATTACTAACGTTCGTCGGTCAAACGATAACATATTCATTAGTGTTCCCAACGATTCGGTAGGCTTGTCCCATGGAGAACCCGTCCGCCGAGACGCCCGCCAGGTGGGAGAGCCTGCCCAGCTGGCTGCTCACCCAGACCGCCGGTCACGCGCACCGCCTGGTGGGTGACGGGTTCTCGTCCGCCGGCGCCCGCGGCTACCATTACCGCCTGCTGGCGACGCTGGAGGAGCTCGGCCCGGCCAGCCAGGCCGCGCTGGGCCGCCGTAGCGGCATCCACCTCAGCGACATGGTCGCGACGATCAACGAGCTCGCCGATCGCGGACTGGTCGAGCGCGCCCCGGACCCCTCCGATCGGCGGCGCAACGTCATCTCGCTGACCGCCGCGGGCAGGCGGCAGCTGCGGCGGCTGGAGAAGCGGCTGGCCGAATGCCAGGAGGAGCTGCTGGCTCCGCTGTCCCCCGAGGAGCGGCAGCGGCTGATCGAGCTGCTGTCCAGGCTGCTGGACCACCACACCCGGCGAACCGGCACGCCCGAGGAGCCGTGGCGCTGACCGGGAACGCGCGGCAAAGACATGATCTCGCGCCGGCGGTTTCCCCGAGTTTCGCCCATCACGCCCGGGTACGGGCACTGAGCCGGCAGGGGAGGGCTCCCGCGCACCGATACCGCGCTGCAACCGGCGTTCCCGTAAACCGTCTCCATGACAGAAGACGACCGCAGATCAATCAAGCGCCTGCCGGCCGCGCTCACGGCCGGCCTGGGGGCGATGCTCCTGGCCGCCTGCGTGGCGGGGGCGGGGAGCTCAACCGGACAGGCTCAGGGGGCGAGCGGCTCGGCGGGGCGGTTCGACCAGGCGCCCTCCGTACGGGCTCCGTCGTGCGTCGAGCCGACCAAGGAGCCGGAGGATCTCCGGCCGACGACCCTCGGCACGATCGAGCAGGCGTACCGCTGCCTCTTCGAGCACTATTACGGCGGCGCGAAACTGGACGACCGCACGCTGCTGAACGCCGCCTTCTCCGGGCTCGTCCACGAGCTCGACCGGCGTGGCCGGACCGTCCCGGACGCCATGGCCCCTCCGCTGACCGGGAACCGAGAGGCCGACTGGGCCGCGTTCGCCGCCGTTTACCGGCGGATCGACGACGCGGTGCACGGGGAAGCGGCCCTGCGGCAGGCGCTGGCCGAGGCGGCCCTCCGGGGCATGGTGGGCGCCCTGCACGACAACCACGCCAAGTGGCAGCGGGTCCTGATGCCCCCCGGGGCGGCCCCGGACAAGCAGTACGGGCTGGGGTTCGTCACCACACCCTTCGCCGGCCTGGTCCGCAGCGCGCCGTGGCAGGCGGTGCCGCCGCTCTACGTCACCTCGATCTCCGGAGGGCCGGCCGCCCAGGCGGGCCTGCGGCCGGGCGACGTCATCGAGGCGGTGAACGGTGCACCGCCGTTCGCCGGGGGCGTGCTGTCCACGGGCGCCGTGGACGCGCTCTTCTCCGACGCTCCCGGCGAGACCCCCGTCCGGCTCACGATGCGCCGGCCCTCCACCGGCCGCACCTGGACCGTCACGCTGAAGTCCGCCTCGTTCCCCGAGAACCCGGACAGCACCCGGGCGGTCACCTCCCGCCTGGTGGACAAGCACGTCGCGTACGTCCGGCTGCTGGGGTTCCGGGACGGCGCGGCCGATGAGACGTTCGCGGCCATCGCCCGCATGCGCGAGAGCGGGAAGCTCCGCGGGGTCGTCGTCGACCTGCGCGGCAACCGGGGCGGCTCGCCGGACGAGGTCACCCGGCTGCTGGGCGGGTGGGTCCACGGCAAGGTGACCGCCTACCAGTGCGACGTGAACGGCGCCTGCGAGACGAACCCCACCGACGACGGCGTCGCGCTCGTGAACCTGCCGTTGACGGTGCTCACCGACGGCGACTGCGCGTCCGCCTGCGACCACTTCACGTCGGCGGTCAAGGACCTGCGCGCCGGCGTCCTGGTGGGCACCCGCACCGCCGGGGTGGTCTCCGGACCGGCCCGGCCGTACCTGCTCGACGACAACAGCGCCCTCTTCCTGCCCGAACGGCACCACCTCGGCCCCCGCCGCGAGGTCGTCGACGGCAGCGGCACGGCGCCCGACCACTACGTCCGGCTGACGGCGGAGGACGTCTCCGCCGGAAGGGACCCGGTGCTGGCCGAGGCGCTGCGCCTGCTGCCCTGACCCGGGCCGGCCGTCGCTGACGGGCGCGCCCTCCGGGCCCGGACGCAACGAGCACCTCGGGCTGAAGCCGTCGTCCGCGTCCCGATAGCCTGGTCTGACGGTGGCCCCGGACCGCGAGGAAGGGGGACTCGCACATGTCGGATATGGCCAACAGGGCGGACTGCCTGCTCGATGCGATGAACGCGCACGACCTGGAGGCCGCCCTGCTGTGCTACACGGACGAAGCCGTCTACGTGTCGCCGGCCGGAATCGGTGAGGGCCGCGACCAGATCGCCTCGTTCCTGGGCGTGATGCTCACAGCCTTCCCCGACGTGCGCTGGACGCCGTGGAACACGTTCGTCGTCTGCGGCAACGTCGTGATCACGCAGTGGACGATCACCGGAACGCACCTCGGCCCGATACTGATGCCGAACGGCGAGGTCATCGAGGCCACCGGCCGGCCCATCAACGTACGCGGGTGCTCCTTGCGCACCATGGACGGCGATCGCATCGCCGTCCACTGCGTCTTCTACGACCAGCTCGAACTGTACGCCCAGCTCGGCGCCGAACTCGTCGTCAACCGCCCCTGATCGCCGCGCGTGCCGGGCCTCGCCCCGGGCCGGTTCGCCCTTGTTCGCGCGGCGTGTAGGCTGCCTCGGCGGTGATCGCGGGCGTACCGCACCTCTCGGGTGCGGGCGCGCGGCCGGTCCCGGAACAGAAGGCGGATGAGCGGCCGGAGGCCGCTCGTACCGGGGAGGTCGGGTGGACGCGCTGCGGCGCCGGTGGTGGGCGCCTGTCGTTCTCGCGTACGCCGCCTTCATCCTGGTGGGGGTGAGCGCCGGCGTCGGCGGGGTGCTGCTTCCCGCGCAGATCCGCGACTACGGCCTCGGCAACGCGGTGATCGGGACCACCTTCTTCAGCTTCTCGGCCGGGTTCATGCTGGCCGGCTCGACCGCGGGCCCGCTGATCCACCGCTTCGGCGTGCGGACGTCCCTGGTCGCCGGAGGCGGCGCGTACGTGCTGGCGGGGCTGTGCACCGCCGCCCGGCCGCCGTTCCTGGCCCTGGTGGCGATCCAGCTGCTCGCGGGGTACGGCACCGGCGTCATCGAGTCGGTGCTCAACGCCTACCTCACGGGCCTGCCCCGGGCGACGACCCTGCTCAACCGTCTGCACGCGTTCTTCGGTGTCGGCGCGCTGCTCGGGCCCCTGCTGGCCACCTGGATTCTGGAGCGCCAGCCGTGGACGATGGTCTGGCTGGTCCTGGCCCTGGTCTGCCTGCCGGTCGTGGCCGGCTTCCACCTGGTCCTCCCATCGCACAAGACGCGCGACGAGACGCGCGACGAGACGCGTGACGAGACAGGAGACGAGGCGCGTGACGGCACGCCTGTAGTGCCGGCGGCGGGCGACCGGCTGCTGGCCGCCGCGTCGCGGGAGCCAGCTGTCCTGCTGGGCGCCGCGTTCCTCACGGTGTATGTCGGGCTGGAGATGAGCGTCGGCAACTGGGGGTTCAGCTTCCTGGTCGACGGGCGTGGGCAGGGCGACCTGCTGGCCGGGTACACCGTCTCCGGATACTGGCTCGGGCTCGCCCTCGGCCGCTTCTTGATCAGCCCGGTGTCCGCGAGGTTCGGGATGACCGACACGGGCATGACGTTCGCCTGCCTCGCGGGGATCACCGCGACCGCCCTGCTGACATGGCTCGTGCCGGTGACGGCGGTGGCGACCGCGGCCTTCTTCCTGCTGGGCTTCTGGCTGGGGCCGATCTTCCCGACCACGATGGCCGTGGCGCCGAGGCTGACCGTCGCCCGGCTGGTGCCCACGGCCATCGGGCTGCTGAACGGCGTGTCCGTGATCGGCGGCGCCGTGTTCCCATGGCTGGCCGGCACGATCGCCCAGGGAATCGGGGCCTGGACGCTGCCGCCGTTCGCCGTGGCGCTGGCCCTGCTGCAGTTGGCCCTCTGGTGGCAGGTGACCGCGCGCATGAGCACGGCCGGCCCTCTCTCGCCGACAGAGCGCTGACGGCCAGCGGGGGAGTGGCCCGTGTTCGAACGAACCAATGAATCTACGCTGTAAAGGGCCGGGCGTGGATGTGATCGCACCGCCGGAGGTCAGTCCGCCGCGAGCCGCTGGGCCGCCGTTCATCCTTCAGCACGTGCGCCGGCGGTCCACAGAGGGGAGATAAGTGGCCCACTCCTCCGGTGTCAGGTCGCGGCCGATCTCCTGGCAGAGCCGGCCCACGAGCGGATCGGGCCGGAGCGGCCAGCGGATGATCCTGCCGTCGTCTCCCCCGGAGATCAGGTCTCCGTCGGCGGTGAAGGCGAGACCTTTGACCGGTGCGCTGTGGCCGGTGAGGGTGGCCGCCGGCCTCCTGGACGGAAAGTCCCAGACGATGATCGTCCGATCGTCGCCCGCGGACGCGAGCGCGCGGCCGTCCCGGCTGAAGGCGATGACCTGGACCGGTGCGGTGTGACCGCTCAGCGTGTCGTGAAGCTTCCCGGTCCGCGTGTCCCAGAGTCTGACGGTACGGTCCGCCCCGGCCGTCGCGATCAGCTCGCCGTCCGGGCTGAAGGCGACGTCGAGCACCGAGCCCTGCCCGGTCCTGAGGGTGTGGACCTCCCGGTCCCGGGCCAGATCCCAGACGACCAGGTTTCCGTCGGGGGCGGTGGTGGCGAGCAGCCGATCGCGCGGGCCGAACGCCAGGGCCGAGGCGAGGTACCCGGGACCAGGGAAAGGCGTCTCGGCTAAATCGCCGGGATCGCGGACGTCCCAGCGGAACCGGGTGAGCGCGGTCGCGACGAGGAAGCGCCCGCGCGGGTCGAAGCCGACGTCGGTGGAGGCGCCGAGTCCCTTGTAATCGACGGTGGTGAGCCTGCGCCTGCCGGCGACGTCCCAGACGGTGAGCGTGTGGCTACGGGTGACGGTCGCGAGCCGGCGGCCGTCCGGGCTGAAGGCGGCGGCCCGGACCTGATCGGGATGGCCGCCCAGGGTGGCGACCGGCTTTCCGTGCGCGTCCCACAGCCGGACGGTGGTGTCGTTGCTCGCCGACGCGACGATCCGGCCGTCCGGGCTGACGTCGATGTCGTTGACCGCCCCGCTGTGCCCGCTGAACGGAGGGAGGGCGCGCTGCCGGATCACGATGGTCGGGCCCAGTCCGCTCGAGGCGAGCATCGAGCCGTCGGCGCTGAAGGTGAGCGACAGCGCCTCGGTGCGGCTTCTGTCCTGGTAGGTCTCGACGGGCTGCCGCCGCGCGATGTCCCAGACGGTGATCAGGCCGTCCTCGTCGGTGACGGCGATCCGCCCGGCGACGGGAGCGGACATGTCCCAGATGTACGGCGACCGCCTGGGCAGCGCGGACAGCGCCGTCACGCGGTCGTGGGCGACGCGCCAGAACCGCACCCCGTGATACGGCGATCCCGTGGCGAGGGTGCCGTCGGCGGAATCGAAACCCAGCCTGTGGACGTTGTCGGTGCCGAGCGTGGCCACCACGGTCCCAGAGGCGACGTCCCACACGCGCGGCTTCTCGGTTCCGCCTGTGGACGACACCAGGAACGCCTGGTCGGGGCTGAACGCGAGAGCCACGACCTCCTCCCGCCGTCCTTTCAGGGTGCGTCTGGTCCCGGTGGTCAGGTCCCACACCTCGACGGCACCCTTGCCGGCCCCGACGGCGATCTTCGTCCCGTCGGGGCTCAGCGCCATCGCGTCGGTGAGTCTCT
Source organism: Microbispora sp. NPDC049125 (assembly GCF_040802045.1). NCBI lineage: Bacteria > Bacillati > Actinomycetota > Actinomycetes > Streptosporangiales > Streptosporangiaceae > Microbispora > Microbispora sp. NPDC049125. The sequence goes on from NZ_JBEZDW010000054.1 coordinate 18,997, forward strand.
TCCGGGGCTGCCGGAACACCGGCCGGCGGGAGCCCAGGTCCCACACGACGATCGAGCCCTTGGACGCCCCGGGCGCGGGCTCCCTGACGACGGACGCCAGCAGCCTGCCGTCGCGGCTGAACGCCACCGCCCTGGCCTGGACCTCCCCGGCGCCCGCGACTTCCGCGTGCTCGGACAAGGTCGCGACGCGGGCCCGGCCGCGCGGGTCCCAGAGGCCGACCGTTCCGTCGCTGCCGGCCGAGGCCAGCCGGGAGCCGTCCGGGCTGAACGCGACCCCGAAGATCGAGGGGCCTTCGGCGTTGAGCTCGATCCGGCGCCGCGCCGCGGCCGACACGCTGATCAGGGCGCCGCGCGTCTCGGCCTCCGGATTGAGACGGAACGCGGCGATCGCCAGCAGGCCGGCCAGATCGGGATCGGTGCCGAGGAGTGATCGGGCCTCCAAGGACAGCTGCCGGGAGAGGGCGACCAGCTGCTGACGGCCTGCCTCCTGGCCCTGCCGCACGGCCACGCCTCCGCCGGACAGGGCGAGCAGGAAGAGCACGGCCATCGCGGCCAGGAGGCGTTGCAGGAGCCGGGTGCGGCGTCTCGCCGCGGTGCGCTCGCTGTCCTCCAGCGCGCGGCTGGCGCGCAGAAAGGCGCTTTCGACGTCGTTCAGCTCCTGCGGGTGATCCTCCGCCCAGGTCTTGGCGGCGAGAAGCTGGGCGCCTCGGTACAGGGCTCCGGAGTCGCGCTCCAGTTCCCGCCACGTCTGCGCCGCGTCGGTGAGCCGCCGGTGGACGAACAGGTTCTCGCGGTCGTCGGTGAGCCAGCGGTGAAGCCGGGGCCAGGCCCGGATCAGCGCCTCGTGCGCCACCTCCACCGTCTGCTCCGCGAGTACGACCAGCCGTGCGGCCGCGAGCCGGTCCAGCACGCCCGAGGTGACCTCGGGGTCGGCCACGCCGACGAGCTCCGCCCGGGAGATGGGACGCCTGGTGTCCTCGGTGCCGTCTCCCAGCGCCGTCAGTCTCACGAAGATCCGTCGTGCGGCCTGCCGCTCCGCGGGGGCGAGCTCGTCGAAGACCCGTTCCGCGCTCTGCGCGATGGCCCCGCGCACGCCGCCGGCCGCCTGATAGGCCGGCAGCGTGAGGCTCGGGCCGGTGCGGGTGCGCCAGGTCTCCAGCAGCGCGTGCGAGACCAGCGGCAGGCTGCCCGGCTCCTCCGCGGCGTCGGCAAGCACCGTGGCCAGCAGGTCGGGCTCCACGGTGAGCCCCGCCCGGGCGGAGGGACGGACGACGGTCTCGTGAAGGTCCGCCGGCGACATCGGTCCCACGAGCAACTGGGCCTCGCCGCCGAGAGCCTCGACCAGGCCGGGGTGCTGAGTCAGGTGGGCGAGGAAGTCGGCCCGTATGCCGAGCACGAGAACGACGCGGCGGCCGGCGCCGAGCGCCAGGCCCAGCAGGGCCTCGACGAAGCGGCGGCGTTCTCCCTCGTCGGCGCACAGCGTGAAAATCTCCTCGAACTGGTCCACCACCAGCAGCAGGCGGGTCTCCCCGGCGCCGCCGAGCGCGGCGTTCACGGCGGTGTCCATGGCGGTGTCCACGGCGGCGGGATCGCCGGACAGATCGTCGCGGAGCGCATCGGGATCTCCGCCGGACGTCTTCGCCACCAGGTCGGCCAGCGTGTCCAGCGGGTGCTCGCCCGGCGTCATGAGCAGGCCCCGCCAAGGCCCGGCCGTGCCGTGCCGGCTGGAGATCGACCCCAGCAGGCCGGCGCGCAGGAGAGATGACTTCCCGCTTCCCGACGCCCCGAACACGCCGACCACCGGAAGTCGGTCGACCAGCTCGCGGAGCCGGTCGACCAGCTGAGAGCGGCCGAAGAACCATGCTTCGTCCTCCGGCTGGAATGCCATCAGACCCCGGTACGGGCAGTCGTCCGCGGCCCATTCCTCCGGCTTCCGCTGCGTGGAGGCCGTCCGTGGTGGTCCCAGGGAGGGGAGAAGCTCCTCGTCGCCGCGGAGCATCGCCTCGTGCAGACGCTGGAGCGCGGGACCGGGTTCGATGCCGAGCTGAGCGTTCAGCAGGTCGCGGGTCCGGCGGAAGACCTCCAGCGCCTCGACCTGACGGCCGGACCGGTACAGCGAGAGCATGAGATGGGCGCGCAAGCTCTCGCGGTACGGATGCTCCCGGGTGAGATCGGCCAGCTCGGCGGCAACCTCGATGTGCCGGCCCAGTTCGAGCTCGGCCTCCGCCAGCCGTTCGTGGGCGGTGAGTCGCGACTCCTCCAGTCGCCGGGCCTCCTCGGCGATGAGCGGATGGTCGCCGAACTCCGCGAACGCGGGCCCCCGCCACAGGTCCAGCGCCGCACGCAGCCGGTCACGGGCCTGTTCGAGATCTCCACGGTCCAGGGCCGCGCCTCCTTGCGCGGCAAGGCTGCGGAAACGTGCCGCGTCGAGGGAGTCGGTGATGAGCGCGTACCCGCCCGGCCGTCCAGGCAGGACATGGGCGCCGAACACCCGCCGCAGCCGGTGGACGTAGAGGTGGATGTTGCGCCGCGCGGAGGCGGGCGGCTGGTCACCCCAGACGGCGGCGATCAGCCAGTCGATCGACACCGGCTGGCCGGCCTTGGACAACAGGGCGGCAAGGGTGAGCTGGAGTTTCGGTGCTCCGCTGACAGGGACCGGCCGGCCGTCGCGGGAGACACTGAGCGGTCCGAGAACGTGAAATTCCACCCAGATTCCGCCCCCTCGGATGCTCCAAGGAAGGGTCTTGGACAGCCGCCGCTTTGTCAATCGCCGGCCGGCACGGGGCCGCGCTCTACGCCGGCTCCTTGACGGCGGAGCCCGCCGCGGCCCGCCCCCGCGTGACCGGGCGGCGGCGGACCGGCAGCCCGAGCATCGGGTTGGCGACGCTCCAGGCGGCGCCCTTGCAGATCAGCTCCTTGTAGACGGCGGCGATCCGTCCGGTCAGGGCCGCCCGTACGGAGCGGTCGTCGGCGGTGACGTACTGGATCAAGCCGTTCTTGCGACCCAGGGAAATGCACTGGTTGAAGTAGCGGATCGGCGCGTTGGGGAGTTTCCCGCCGGTCAGGCGTGCCGCGATCGCGTCGGCGGCCTGCCACGCGGTCGGAATGCCCGAGGCGCACGACATCCGTAGCGGCTTGTTCCCCGGGCCGATGGCCATGGCCGCGTCGCCGATGGCGTACACATCGGGGTGTGAGACCGAGCGCATGGTGCCGTCCACCACGATCTGGCCGGTGCCGGCGACCTCCAGGGTGGTCGCCTTCGCGATCGGGTGGACCGCGAAGCCGGCGGTCCACACAGTGACCGCGGCCGGGAGGGCTGTGCCGTCGGCGGTGGTGACGCGGCCGGGTTCGACGCCGGTGACGGCGGTGTGCTCATGCACGGTGATCCCGAGCTTGGCCAAGACCTTCCGCAGGTGGTCGCGGCCCTTGGACGAGAGCCAGTCGCCGAGGTCGCCGCGGGCGGCGAGGGCGACGTCGAGGTCCGGGCGGGCCTCGGCGATCTCGGTCGCGGCCTCCAGGCCGGTGAGGCCGCCGCCGACGACGACCACGGTCTGCCCGGCGTCGAGGCGGGCCAGGCGCTCACGCAGCCGGAGCGCTCCGGGGCGGCCGGCAATTCCGTAGGCGTGCTCGGCGGCCCCGGGGACGCCTTGGTCGTTCCAGTCGCTGCCGAGAGCGTAGACGAGCGTGTCGTAGGTGAGTTCCTCGGTGCCGGCGGCGTCGGCGACGGTGACGGTCTTGCGGTCGGCGTCGACGCCGGTGACCTTCGCGAGCCGCAGCTCGACGCCGGTGCCCGCGAACATCTCGCTGAACGGCCGGGGCTTCAGCTCCTGGCCGGCCACCAGCTGGTGCATGCGGACGCGCTCGACGAAGTCGGGCTCGGCGTTGACGAGGGTGACGGCGACGTCCTCGCGGCGGAGCCGCCTGGCGAGGCGCCCGGCGGCGACGGCTCCGCTGTATCCGGCTCCGAGGACGATAATGCGGTGCTGCATGCCCTTGCTCCTGTCTTGTGGTTTGCCACCTGAACCGGGCGGCGCGCCGTTTCCTGACAGGAACGCGGTGTGAAGCACCTCACATGGCGATCAGAATGCGTGGAACAGGGGCTCCCCGTGGTCGCCGGCCGCCCACCGCGCGGTCGCGCGTTCGAGCTTGTCGGGGTTGGCCTGGGCACGGACAGCGGCGATGCCGCCGGCGGTCACCTCCAGGCACATGACGCCGACGACCCGGCCGTCCACGACGGCCACGACGGCCGGGCCGCCGTTGGCGGTCCAGGCGTAGACGCCGGGCACGCCGCCGACCAGGGCGCGCTTGGCCTCGCCGGGTGCGAACAGGCCCCTGAGGAACTTCGCGACCGCGACGGCGCCCTCGAACGCCTTGGTGCGCGCCGGGACCTTCCCGCCGCCGTCGCCGATCGAGACGGCGTCCTCGGTGAGTAGGCGCACGAGCGGCTCGATCCGGCCGCTGGCGGCGGCGGACAGGAACTCCTCGACGATCCGCCGGGCGGCGGCCTGGTCGATCGCCGAGCGGGCCCTGCCGTCCGCGACGTGCTTCTTGGCGCGGTGGAAGATCTGCTGGCTGGCGGACTCGGTGACGTCGAGGATCTCGGCGATCTCCTTGTGCGAGTAGTCGAAGGCCTCCCGCAGCACGTACACCGCCCGCTCGCCGGGGGAGAGGCGCTCCATGAGCGTGAGGACCGCGTACGAGACCGACTCGCGCTGCTCGGCGGTGTCGGCCGGGCCGAGCATCGGGTCACCGGCGAGCAGCGGCTCGGGAAGCCATTGGCCCACGTAGGTCTCGCGGCGCGCCCGCGCGGAGGTGAGCTGGTTGAGGCACAGGTTGGTCAGGACCTTGGTCAGCCAGGCCTCGGGAACCTCGATGCGGCCGACGTCGGTGGCCTGCCAGCGCAGGAACGTCTCCTGTACGGCGTCCTCGGCCTCCCCGGCGGAGCCGAGGAGCCGGTAGGCGATGGCCTCCAGGCGCGGCCTGCAGTTCTCGAAGCGGTCGACGTCGTCTGCGGCCAAGGGCATGGCCCGATCCTAAATCGCGCGGCCCCGGTGTCGCAGACTCGCATGGCCCTATGCCTCGTCGTATGTGATGTCGTACTTGGCGGCGATGGGGTTGAGCCTGGCGGGTTCGAGTCGTCCGCCGGTGCCGCTTCGTGCCCCCGCCTCGATGAGGTCCTCGATGAAACACTCCCAACCGCCCGGCGCGGAGATCTGGATGACTCGCGGCGGCGGCGTGGACCCGGGGCGGAGGGCGTGCCGGACCCCGTGGGGGAGCAGGACGAACTGTCCCTTGGCCGCCGTATGCGTCTCGCCGTCGAATTCGACGGTGAGTTCCCCGTCGAGCACGTACACGCCCTCGTCCGCCTTGTGGTGGATGTGGCGGGGGATCTCGTTGACCACGAGCGTCTCCATCACCGACAGCGTGCCGCCGGTGTCGGTGGTTCGGGCCTTCGCCGCGAACGCGGGCGGCACCTTGATCCGTCCCGGCCTGGCCTGGCTCTTGCCGAGGACGTAGCGGCTGTCCGTGGTGCCGGGCCAGGACAGCCGGAGCAGGTGCGCCCGCGTCCCGGAAACGTCGCGTACGAGGCCGTGTGGCAGGAGCGCGCACATCCCCGCGGTGAGCCGGTGCGTACGGCCGTCGCAGCGGGCGTCGAGCTCACCCTCCAGCACGTACACGAACTCGTCGCGCGCGTCGTCGAGCGTGATCTGGATGCTTCCGCGGCCCTCGGCGAGGGTGAAGCGGCCCTCTGTGTCGTCGTCCGTCACCTTGACGGCCCAGGTCGCCGGGGAGTCTTCGGGAGCGAGGAGGATGAAGCGGTCTCGGGACATGAGATACCCTTCCACTAGTGAACCGGATTCGGAATCCGGTTCCGTATTGAGTATAGGCGGGAGCCGACCACGGATGTCAAAGAAGCCTGATCGCAAGGCCCGTGCCGACGCCGAGCACAACCGCGGCCGGGTGCTGGAGGTGGCCTGCGAGCTGTTCGCCGAACACGGCGACGAGGTGCAGATGGCGGAGGTCGCCAGGGCCGCGGGAGTGGGCGTGGGCACCGTCTATCGGCACTTCCCCACTCGGCAGGCGCTCATCGAAGCGGTGGCGGAGCGGCGCTTCGCGGAAATCCTGGCGTTCGCCCGTGCCGAGTGCCTGCCGAACCCCGACACCCGCCAGGCCCTGGTCTGCTTCCTGAGCCGGATCGGTGAGGTGCACGACCGGGCGCGCGGTGTCTCCAGCGCCATCGAGGCGGCCCTGGGCTCGACCGAACCCCGCGGACAGGTGGCCGTCGAACTGCTCGCGATCGGCCAGGCGCTGCTGGACCGCGGGCTGGCGGACGGGACCCTGCGGCCGGACTCCAAGGTCGACGACCTCTACATGATCGCCGGCGCGGTGGCCGCGATCAGCCGCTATGCGGCCGGTGACTGGCGCCGGCTCATCGACATCGCGCTCGAAGGCATGAGCCCACGCTTGCCGGCCCGTTCAGAGTGAGTCGAAGGCGCAGTGCGAGCAGGCGGCCGCGCTGAAGCGGATCCGCTGTCGTTTCGGACGCAACCCCGGAACCGGGAGGCGGGTGCGTCACCTGACATTCCGGGGGCCTGTGTTGTCGTACCGGTGAGAACAACCCGCCATGCGGAGAACGGGAGACCCAGCGGGAATGTGACCGGCTCGTTCGCCTGGCGATCGCGCCGGGCGGCACCCTGGCCACTCCCGGCGCCACCTTTGCCAGGTCGGCGTGGACTCTTCAGGCGGCGCCATCCCACAGCAGCCCGATGCCGTCGTACGCCGGGCTGGACAGACAACGAGGTGAACCGATGAACGATCTGCAGGCCGTCGCCGACCGCATCGAGATCGAGACGCTGCGCGGCGAGTTCGGCGACGCGGCGATGATGGGCGACTACGACCGTTTCGCGTCGCTGTTCACCCACGACGCCGTGTATCGGATCCCCGACGCCGGCATCGAGCTGACCGGCCGGGAGGAGATCCGCGCCGGGACCGAGCGGCTGGCGGGGGAGTGGGAGTACTTCGTGCAGACCACGCACCCGGGCGCGATCCAGCTTGACGGCGACACCGCGTCCGGCCGCGCCTACGTCTGCGAACTCGGGCGTCTGCGCGACGGCAGGTCGATCTTCAACTATGCCCTGTTCCACGACGGCTACCGGCGCACCCCGGACGGCTGGAAGTTCACCGAGCGCGTCTTCGAGGTCAAGTACTTCGACACCACTCCGCTCGCGGGCTCCGCCCATGTGGCATGGGCGGAGACGCAGTTCACCGACCCGGCGCCGGCGGAGCGCCTGGAGCGGGCGGCCACCGCGCTGACGGCGAACGGTTTCACCGTCGAGATCCTCGACGACGCCGCCGCCGCGCGTACCCGCATCAAGGATCTGATACCCGAGGGCGCCGGCGTGTTCACCGGCGCCAGCGAGACCCTCCGCCTGTCCGGCATCGATGAGGACATCAACACCAGTGGGCGGTATCAGGCGCTGAAGCCACGTCTCCTGGCCATGGACCGTGTCACCGAAGCCGACGACATCCGCCGGCTGCTCGCCGGCCCCGACGTCGTCGTGGGCAGCGTCGCCGCGGTCACAGAAACCGGCTCGCTCGTCGTCCCCTCGGCCAGCGGGAGCCAGCTCCCCGCCTACGCCGGCGGCGCCGGCCGCGCGATCTGGATCGTCGGCGCGCAGAAGGTGGTGCCCGACCTGCCCGCCGCGCTGCGCCGCGTGGAAGACCACGCCCTGCCACTGGAGAACGCCCGAGCCCTGGAGGTCTACGGGCAGCCCAGCGCCGTCAACCGCCTGCTCATCCTCAACGCGGAACCCCACCCCGGGCGCGGCATCGTCCTGCTGCTCCGCGAAGCCATCGGATTCTGAGACCACCCGGTCCTGTCCGAGTCACACGGAGGCGGCGAGGATCTTCCCGGCGTCCGGGCTTGTCCCTGTTTTTCAGTGGCGATCCGCCCGTGTCCGCCCTATATCGTTCCTCCGTGGAGGATCTCATCATCGCCCGGCGCCTGCGCGTTCCCGTCGACGACGCGGGGAACGACACCATGCCCGGCTGGGGTGAGGTGGCCGCCCGGCAGCTCGACGCGGCGCTGCTGAGCGTCGGTTTCACGTGTTCCCCCGCTCTGCTCGACCGCCTGTCCCGGCTGCCCGGCGAGCAGGTGATCGATCTCGGCGTGCGCGTCCTGGCCGCGGTCCGCCGCCTGACCGGCGACCACGTCGAGCACAACGCCTACTTCATCGACTTCCCGAGGAACGTCCCGGACACGCTGGAGTTCTGGGCGGGGCTGCTGCGCGAGGCCATGCTCGACCCGGTCGCCGCCGCCCGGCTCCAGCCGGGCTCGCTCAACCTGCTGGACCTGCCACGGTACGGCGGCTACCAGCACACCTACGCCGACCTGCTGGCCGCGCACGCCGAGCTGATCCCCCTGGCAGGCGACCGGGTGACCGTGCTGGAGCTGGGCGGAAGCCTGCGGGACGAAGCGCGGGAGCTCTATCTGTCACTGGCCGGCTCCGAGGTGCCGCTCGCCGCCGAGGACTTGGACGCTCTGCGCGCGCTGGCCGCCTTCTGCGCCGGCGACGAGCCCGAACACGTCCCGGTACGCGAGAACCGGGCCGTCGTCAACGAAGCACGGCTGGCGGCCGGGCGGCCGCTGCTCGCCGACACCGTGACAGACGTGCTCCGGCTGGCCGCGGCGTGCTCCGGCGGCGACGTCACCCTGGCCACCCCCACCCGCCTGCGTTCGTTCCGCCGCGCCGAACGCCGCATCCTGCTGACCGCCCTGGACGCCGTCCCGGCCGCCAAGCACGGGGACGTGCTACGCCACCGGGAGCAGTGGAAGCGGCTCGGTGAGCGGCTGCACCCCCACGAGTACCCGCAGTTCCCTCGGGCGGCCCAGGTCTTCGAGGTGGCCAGGGGAGTGCGCAAGGCGGCGAGCTCCGGCAGCCGGGTCGAGGCCGCGCTGGCCGCGGGCCGTACCGATGAAGCCGTCTCGCTGCTGGAGCACACGCCGGGCGCCCTGCTGCGCCGCCTCGACCACCTGCTGCGCGCGGGGGGTGGCTCCGCCGTGCTGGAGGCGGCGGAAAGGTCGGCCGCCCGTGCCTCCGGCCGTGTGCTGCTGTCCCTGCGCGAGCATCTGCAGAACCGGCTCGCGCCAGTGAGCCGGATCTTCGTCAACCGGCACGGCAGGGCGTGGACGACACCCGACACGCGTTCCCCGCTCGATGAGGAGGCCCTCCACCGGACCCTCGCCATCCTGGACGAGGAGATCACCCGCCGCCTGCCCGACCCCGGCGAGCTGATCGTCGACCCCGCCGTGCTCGACGTGGCGCTGCCCCTGTCGGGCAAGGCCGTCGTGCCCGGGCTCGGGATGCTGCCCCGCGGCTCGCTTTCGCCGGTGGACGGTGAACTGCTCCGGTTCTTCGTGCACTGGCGTCAGGCCGCGCGGCGCACCGACTACGACTTGTCCGCGCTCATGCTCGACCCCACCTATGACAACCCGACGCACATCTCGTGGACGGCCTACGGCAACGACTTCGCGACCTACTCGGGCGACCTCACCGATGCAGCCGACGGCGCCTCGGAGTTCATCGACGTGCGTCTGTCCCGCGCCACTCGGCCGATCATCATCCCTCAGGTCAACATCTACACGGGGGAGGGGTTCAATGAAGCCGCGGAGGCGTTCTTCGGCTACATGACCAGGGACGCCGCCCAGGAGGGCAGACCGTTCGAACCGCGCACCGTGCGGATGAAGTCCGACCTGCGCGGGTCCGGCCGCATCGCGCTGCCGCTCGTCTTCCTGCGCGGGGACGACGGCGCGTGGTGGGTGAAGTGGCTGCATCTCTACCTGTCCGGCCGTCCGGCGTTCAACCAGGTGGAGGGCAACCGGGTCACCGCGTCGCTGCTCGTGCGCTCGATCGTGGAACGGGACTACCTCCGGGTCGGCTACCTGGCCGGCCTCCTCCGGGCCAAGCCCTCCATCGGCGGCCACAGCACGTACATCGGGCTCGGGACGCCCGCCGGCCTGCCGGACGGGGCTCGGGTCTACACGCCCGCCACACTGCACGAGCTCATCCCGGCCTGATATCTTGCCGACAGCAAGGCCATGGGAGGGCTTCCTTCTCATTGGAACCGGTTTGCCCGTACGGGCGCCGGTCTGGCTCCAGCTTTCCCGCTTTCCTTGCGCCCGGCGGGTGAGGCCATTCGGAGGCTTCCTTCTCAACCTGGTTCGATTCCAGGTAGGCCCTGACGGGCCTATTGGCACCCCCAGCCTCCGAGCCCTCCTCACCCGCCTGGTCCCCGCCGCCTCACCGGCGAATCCCCCGGCCTGGCGAGGCGCACAACCCGAAGCCAAGGGGATGCCGCGCGGCTGCACGGGCGACGAGGAGTCGCAGCCCGATGCCCGGATCGGCGGAGACGGCCGGCATCTCGCCGGCGACGGCAAGGACGTGCGTGAGCGGATGCGCCACGGGGACGATCCCGTTCCCGACAAGCTGGTGCCGGCGGCCCGCAGCGGCCCCGCGCCGCCATAATTTCCGGTGATGTGTTGTTCGTGTGTGGAGGGATGGTCGTGGTGAGGACTGGCAAGGTGCTGCGGTTCGATGACGTTCGCGGTTATGGGTTCATCGTCCCCGACGGCGGCGGCGAGGACGTGTTCCTGCACGTCAACGACCTGCTCGACGACAAGAGGTCGGTAGCGCCCGGGACGCCCGTCGAGTTCGAGGTCGCCCAGGGCGAACGGGGCCTGAAGGCCTTCGCGGTGCGCGTCAGAGAGGAGGAGCGCCCGCCGCGGCAGGCGGCCGGGGGCACGGAGAACGGGCCCGTGACGGCCGGACCGGCGCAGCCGGGGGAGGGCGGCGCGCCCGCGCGCAGGCCGGAGGAGGACGACGGCCTCTGCGACGTCCTGTCCGCGAACGAGTTCGTCCAGGAGCTGACCGAGGTGCTCCTCGTGGAGGCCCCCGAGCTGACCGGCACGCAGATCGTCCACCTGCGGCGCGGTCTGCTGACCTTCGCGCAGAAGTACGGCTGGGTGGAGGGCTGACCGGGCGCCGGACACGCTCCGGTCCGGCGCCCCGCGCCCGGTTCGCGTCACTCTCGCAAGCTTTCCGGGTCGGACGCCGAGCAGGCCGCGGCGATCATGACCGAGCTCGGGTCCCGCGAGGCCTACGTGTACGCCATGGGCGAGGAGAGCCGGCAGGGCCACGTCATGGCGACCACGTACACGCCGGACATCTACCAGATCAAGGCGTACGTCTGTCCGTTCGTGAGCAGGCGTACGTCGCAGCGGGAGGACCGCCCGCTACTGACGCGCGCCGGCGTTGCCGTCGTAGGCCGCCCGCGCGGCCGTGATCTTCTCGTGGTTGTTCTCCGCCCAGTCCGACAGTGCGCGCGTGGACGTGAACAGCTCCGTGGCCAGGGAGGTGGCCGTGTACTCCACCTGCGGGGGCACCGTGGGATAAACGGTGCGGACGAGCAGCCCGTCACGTTCCATGGTGCGCAGCGTGAGGGTCAGCATGCGGCGGCTGATGCCGGGAATCGTCCGGTGGAGCTCGGCGAACCGGATGGGCCCGCCGCTCGCGGCCGCGATGATCGCGATCCCCCATTTGCTCCCCACCCGGTCGAGGGCGTCGCGGAACGCCGCGCACGCGCCGGGCTCCACGTCGCCGGGCAGCCGAGATCCCGCTGACATCGCGCTCCCTTCGCCGCTGACAACGACAGCCTCACACGGGGAAGGCGCGTGGACAAGCCACGCGCCTTCCCCGCCCTCCGCGCCTTCCCCGCCTTCCACGCCGGGAGGTCAGCCGCGTACGGTGGCCAGCGCCTTCGTCCAGGACTCCAGCTGGTCCAGCACGCGTTCGAGCTCGGACTCGCGCTGCTCCAGCGGTGTGAACTCGGGGTAGGCCGGGAAGTCCGCCGGGATCACCAGCCCGACCTGAGCGGCGACCGGCGCGATGCTCAGCTCGACCGCCACCTGTTTCAGGTGCTCGACGGCCCGCACGCCTCCCGCGGCACCGTAACCGACGAAGCCGATGGCCTTGTTGTGCCATTCGGCGTAGACCAGGTCGAAGGCGTTCTTCAGGGCCGCCGGCGGAGCGTGGTTGTACTCGGGAGTGACCACGAGGTAGCCGTCGTACCGGCGGACGATCTCGGCCCACCGCTTGGTGTGCTCCCCGGCGTACCGGCCGGCGGCGGCGGGGAGCGCCTCGTCGTAGAGCGGCAGGTCGTGGTCGGCGAGGTCGACGAGCTCGTAGTCGGCCTCAAGGCGCTTCGAGGCGCTCTGGTGGACCCAGTCCGCCACGTTCCGGCCGATCCGGCCCGGCCGCGTGCTGCCGACGACAATGGCGATTGTTGTCATTTCCAAGTCCTTTCCTTCCGCACGTTCGGATCATCGACCGGTTCACCCATGCGGGGGAAGAAGGCACTTTTCCTTCCCGTGGTTACACGAATGTTCCTTCTTTCGAAAAGCCGCGCCGGTCGGGATAATGCGTCGCGGAGGAAAAGCGTCTACTCGTCGGCCGGCCCGGGCGGAGGCGCCGCCAGCCGGCGCAGGCCTGGTGTGGCCGCCCCGACCAGCGCGACGGCGCCGATGCAGAGCAAGCCGCCGCTGACCAGGGCTGTCATGCCCGAGCTGGCGCCCGCGACGAGACCGCTGCGCATGTTGCCGATGTCCGGCCCGGCTCGCCCGACGATCTGCTCGGCCGCGCTGACCCGGCCGAGCAGCGCGTTCGGGGTGTGTGTCTGCACGATGGTGCTGCGGGAGACCACGGAAACGGTGTCGGCGGCGCCTGCCAGGATCAGGAAGGCCAGCCCCGCCCACGGGCTGGGCGACAGGCCGAAGAGCGTGAGTGCCGCTCCCCATGCCGCCGATCCGCCGAGCATGACCAGGCCCGGGCGTGGCAGCCGGGTGAAGCTTCCGGACAACAGGGAGGCGGCGACGCCTCCGGCCGCGATGGCCGTCAGGAACAGTCCCAGAGTGCGGGGGCTGTCGCCGAACCGCTCCGCGTTGATCAGAGGGAACAGGCTGACCGGCATCGACAGCACGGTGGTGGCGAGGTCGGTGAGGAGTGCTCCGCGGACGACGGGGGTGCGGGCCAGGAAGGCCAGGCCGTCCAGCACGCCGCGTATGCCGGGGCGGGCGGGCTCGCCGTCGTGGCTCATCGGCGGCAGGCCCAGCGCGCCGAAGATCGCCGCGGCGAAGGTGAGCGCGTCGACCAGGTAGCAGCCGGCGACACCCGCCACTGACAGGATCAGCCCGCCCAGTGCGGGGCCCAGCAACATGGAGCCCTGGAAGGTGATCCGGCTCAGCGCCAGCCCGGCGGCGAGCCGGTGCTTGGGGAGGAGGCGGGGGATGAAGGTGCGTGACGCCGGGCCGCTGCTGGCGGTGAGGCAGGACTGCGCCGCGACCACCAGCAGCACCCCTGCGGCCGGCAGATACCCGAGCAAGCCCTGGACGGCCAGAAGCAGCGAACACGCGGCTTGGCCGCCGACCGTGACCAGGTAGAACCTGCGCCGGTCCACCCGGTCGAGGACCGAGCCGGCGAAGAGCCCGAGCGCGACAAGCGGAACGGCCTGGGCCAGGCCGACCGCGCCGGTCCACGCCGTGCTGCCCGTCATCCGCCAGACCTGGAACATCACGGCGACGGACGTCATCTGGCCGCCGAGTCCGGACAGAGCCTGGCCGATCAACAGCCGCCGGAACGGTGGTGAGGCCCGCAGCGGGGCCACGTCGAGCAGCGCGCGCCTCATCGCCAGGCGGGGTCGTGCGCCAGCTTCTCGGCGATCCGATCGTGGAAGCTCTTGCGTGCGAGGGCCCGCTCGATGTCGGTGACGACCCGGGTGAGCGGGTAGGGGATCTCGGCCTCGATCTCGGCGATGGCGGCCTCGGTCGCCCGCCACTCCGCCGCCAGGCGGCCGACGATCGCGCGAGCGTCGTCGGTCAGTGTCACCTTCTTGCTGCGCGCGTCGTCGCCCGCGACCGTACGGACCCAGCCGGCCGCGCGCATCGCGGCCACCTTCTGGCTGAGCGCCGAATGCGTGTGGCCGACGGAGTCCGCCAGTTCGGTGATGGTCATCGGCCCGCGGGCGTGGAGCCGGAGCAGCTCCATCACGAAGCTCGGCTTGAGCCCTTCGATGCGCCTGCCGGAGTAGAGCCGGGCGATGTCGGCGTCCATCGATGCCTGAAGCCGCCACAGCGGCCGCCAGAGGCTTTCCTGGGCGGGGTCGTCCATGGGAGCATTGTAACAGTACTTATATAAGCGCTGTTATTTGTCGAGACCGAGACGGGTTGAGTAGGGTCCTACTCACGTCAGGCAGGTGGAGCGGCCCGCACTCTGGGCGCATGAAAAGAACCATTCTTCGCTCGGCCGGGCTCCGGGCCGTGGCCGTCCTGGCTCCGCTGGTCGCCCTGGGAACGGTGGCGGCCACCCCGGCGTCCGCCGCAAGGGTCTACGCCGCCTCCAACGTCCAGCTGGTGAACTGGCAGACCGGCAAGTGCCTGACGATCGCCGGAGGCGTCAGCACCGACAACAACGTCGTCGCCGTCCAGTACAACTGCGACAGCCACCCCTCACGTCGCTGGGACATCTGGGGCTACTCCAGCGGCGCTCTCAAGGTCAGGAACGTGCAGACCGGCAAGTGCCTGACGATCGCCGGCGGCGTCAGCAGCGCGAACAACCTCAACGCCGTCCAGTACAACTGCGACAGTGACGCGTCGCGCCTATGGGGGCTGGGCGCGCGTGCCGGCATCTACGTGCAGTTCCAGAACGTGCAGACCGGGAAGTGCCTGACGATCGCCGGTGGTGTGAGCACCGCCAACAACCTCAACGCCGTCCAGTACAACTGCGACAGCCATCCCTCGCGCTACTGGGAGATCCGCGACTACAACGTCTAGGCCCCGCTCCCCGACATGCGGTGCCTGGCGGGCGTCGAGCACGACGCCCGCCAGTCGTAGGGTCAGGAGTCGAGGGCGATCGTGGCGAGCCGGCGGGCGATGCCGTTGGTGTCGGTCTTCTCGACGTTGCTGAGCACGACCACCTCGATGTCGTCGTCGGGCAGGTACATGTTGCTCGCCGAGTAGCCCGTGAGAAGCCCCGGGTGGTACCGGAGCCGGTGCCCCTCAAGTGTGTCGACGAGCCAGCCGAAGGCGTACGCGCTCGACGGCAGGTTGAGGCAGCCGTTGGCGGGGCACTGCGCCTGTGGCGTGAACGCCTCCTCGACGGTGGCGGGTGGCGCGACCAGGTCCGCGCCGAACGCGCGGTCCCAGCGGACGAGGTCGTCGGTGGTGGTGTAGAGGCCGGTCGCGGAGAACGC
Source organism: Microbispora sp. NPDC049125 (assembly GCF_040802045.1). Classification (NCBI taxonomy): domain Bacteria; kingdom Bacillati; phylum Actinomycetota; class Actinomycetes; order Streptosporangiales; family Streptosporangiaceae; genus Microbispora; species Microbispora sp. NPDC049125. The sequence goes on from NZ_JBEZDW010000054.1 coordinate 34,300, forward strand.
CTCGGACCCGTTGATGGGCGGGGCCGGTGATCCGACCGTGAAATAGCCCTTCGCGTACCCGTCGGGCGGATTGCCCCTGCTGTAGCCGGTGTGCTTGAGGTGCAGCGGGCGGGTGATCTCCTCGCGCAGCACGGTGCCGTACGGCTTGTGCGTCACGGACTGGATGATCGCCCCGGCCACGATGTAGCCGGAGCTGGTGTACTTCCAGGTGGTGCCGGGCGGGGAGGTCAGCGGCAGGTTCACGAACCGCGAGATGATCTCCCGGGTCGTGGTCGGCTGCGAGAGCATGGTGTAGAAGCCGGGCAGGTTCTGGTAGTCGGGGATTCCGGAGGTGTGGATCAGGAGCTCACGGATCGTGATGGGCTGCCAGTCCGCCGGGCAGGTGGTGATGTACGTCGGGATGAGATAAGGGCAGATCGGGTCGTCCAGGCCGAGCAGGCCGCGGTCGCGCAGCTTCAGCACGAGCATGGAGGTGAACTGCTTGGTGACCGAGGCGACCCGGAAGATCGTGCCCGGCCGGTTGGGGATGTCGTTGGCCTCGTCGGCCAAGCCGGAGGCGAACCGCGCCAGCACCTTCCCACGCCGCGCCACCAGCACCGAGCCGGTGAACTGGTTCCGCGCGGCCAGATCCCGCAGGTACCTGTCGATCGCCTCAGGGGCCCCGCCGCCGCTCGCGACGTCCGACCGGCTGTGCTGATCGCTCTGGGGGTTCGCGCTCGCGTCCGTCTTCTGTGAGTTGTACGGCAGAGCCTGCGAATCCGTCTCATCCTTCTGGGCCGGCGTCACGGCGAGCGTGACATCGCGGAGCAGGTGCTGGTTCTCCCGCTGCCGCCCGTGCTCCCGTTGCCGGTGCCTGCCGTGTTGCCCGGCCCGATGGCGTTCATGCGCTCGCGGATCGTCACCGAGGGCCCGGTGATCGACACCGGGAACGGTCACGACGGCGCCCCGGGCGGATGCCGAGACGGCCGGAGTGCCCAAGGCGACGATCCAGCCGGTCAGTGCGGCGCTGATCGCGAGAAATCCAACAACCTTAGGGCCCTTGGGCATTCTTCCCCCTTGAATGTGCCTATGTCCCCGAATTCCGGCATTCTCTCCGAATCAAGTCAGCCTCGGTGGAGAACTGCCGGCGGACCATTCTTATGGGGGCTCGCTTTCCGTCCGCCGGAATCACGCACGGCGATCCGCGCCTTTCCCTTCGACATATCTATTTGTTGCCGCTACTCGATGGTCGCCCTCACCTCGTCGGTCGTCGCCGTGCAGTCCGGCGTCGCCCGCCACCTCGTCGATCTCCAGCCTGAAGGGGAGCCCCCCGCGTTGGACGCGATAGAGATCGCCGCCGCACCGCCCTGGAAGACCCGCGTCACATGCTCGGCGTGCCGCGCGCCGCGGCGCCGGCCGCCCTCGCGGCCATCCCCGCCTCGGCGAGCTGGAACTGCTCGCCTACGACAGGGGTCGCGTCACCCCAAGGGCATAGGACCGCGCGTCACCGGCGGCCGGTGCGGCGAAACCGGCCTCGGCGGGACGGCGTATGGCTGGGGAAGCCTCGCTATGTCGCCGGGCTGTCCGGCTCCTTCCACGTCCACAGGGGGACCTCGCGCAGGGGGTGGAGCTCTTCGTCGGTCACCGCGCGGGAGTTCTGCTGCGCCACCCGCGAGCCGAACTCCAGGTGCTCGCGTACGGCTTCGCGGAACGGCTCGTCGCCGGGCAGCCCCGCCTCGTCGAAGGCCTCCATGTACAGCTCCACGAAGCGGTCGCGCTGCTCGTCGGAGATGTCGAGGTGGCGGTGCACCCCGATGAGGTAGTCGAAGCCGAGCTCACGGGTGAAGCGGTCCGGCCCGCCGAACGACTCGGCCGTGAACCAGGTCAGGTGGTCGACATGCGTCGGGCGACGCTCGGGGAACAGCTCCCTGAGTAAGGGATCTTGGAGGACCTTCGTGTAGAAGATCTCTTCCAGCCTGTGCAAGCCCTCGTCGCCGCCCGCGTGCGCGTACAGACTGATCATGCACCCACCCTTGCGGGCACTCTCGACGATGTCCAGCGTGTTCGCCTCGATGTCGCCGAGATGGGGCGGAGACGGTTCCGGACCGGCGGGAGGCTCAGGGGCCGGAGTCGGGGCTGCGTCGCGGGCGGTCCGGCGGACCTGGGCGGCGGCCGATGCGATGATCGCGCGCGGGGGTACGCGGGAAGATCTGCTGGCTATACGGTCATTTCACCGCAATGTGGTGCTCGCTCCTGCCGCCAAAATCCGGCGGGCCGCCAAACCCGGCATATCCCTTGCCCGGCACGAGGCTTGGCTCACGCCGACGCCCTCCGACCGACCGTCCCATTTCCGATGCTTCTGAACCCCGGATGAAACTTCACCTGGCGTGAGGCTCCACCGGCACCCCGCCGCCCACCCCAGCGCCGGGACGCCGGACCCCGACCCCGTCCCCCTCCGCCGCCCACGACGGCACACCCACCGCGCCGGTGAGGTCCGCGCCGCCGAGTTTCGCGCGGGTGGGTTTCGCGTAGGTGAGGTCGCGTAGGTGAGATCCGCGCCCCTGAGGTAGCCGCCAGGCCGGTCCGCTCCAGCAAGAACTGCCGCAGAAGCAGAGCCCGGTTGAGCGCGTGGCGGGGCAGCGTGGTCATGCCAGTCGTACCGAGACGTTGCCTCGGTATTCTCCGCGCAGCATGGCCAGGAACGTGCCGGGCACGCCGTCGATGCCGGTCTCGATGACGGTTCGCGGGTAGACGAAGCGGCCCTGGTCGAGTGCGGTGCGGAAGTGGTGGTGCCAGGCAGCGATCTGGTCGGGGGTGTGGTAGCAGGAGAACTGCATCAGCTCGACTCCCCTGGTCAGGGCGGCGTCGCGGTCGGGCTCGGGGAAGCGGTCTGCGGCGGCGCCGAGTTGGGTGGACAGTGAGCCGCACAGGGCGAACCTGGCGCCCGGTGCGGCGGCTTCGAGCGCGGCGTCGTACAGCGCGCCGCCCACGGTGTCGAAGAAGACGGTGATGCCCTCAGGGGCCAGCTCCTTGAGCGCGGCGACCGGGTCGTGGTGGTAGTCGAAGGCGGCGTCGAAGCCGAGTTCGTTTACGAGATAGTCGGCCTTGGCCTGGCTGCCCGCGCTGCCGATCACCTTCTTGGCGCCCAGGTTGCGGGCGATCTGTCCGGCCAGTGAGCCGACACCGCCGGCCGCGCCGGAGACGAACACGACGTCGCCTTCGCCGGCCTTGGCCACGTCGGCTATGCCGTAGTAGGCGGTCGGGCCCTGGCCCAGGTAGTAGCTGGGGTCGGGGTAGGCGTCCGGGTCCAGCTTGACGTAAGAGGCGGCCGGTCCCGCCGAATGGGTGCTCCAGCCGGTCATCGACTGCACTAAGTCGCCCTCTCGCAGGTTGGGGCTGACCGAGCTCAGTACGGTGCCGATCGCCATGACGCCCACCCGCCGGCCGGGCTGCCAGGCCGGGATCGGGAGGTGGCAGTCGGCGCGCATCAGTTCGAGGTAGGTGGCGGCCAGGCCCAGGTAGTCGGTACGGACCACGACCTCGCCCTCGATCTCCGTCTGGACGACGGTGAAGTGCTCGGGGGCGGGGGCGGCGTCGATCTGGGCGGTCAACTGGATCTCGTTAGTGATCATGGGATCACGCTATCGAGGCTTCCGGTCGGTTTTTGACCGGAAGTCCTCAGAGAATGGTGACATGGCCAACACGAGTTCCCGGACGCTCACGCTGCTGTCGTTGCTGCAGACACACCGCCACTGGCCGGGCGCGGATCTGGCCGCTCGTCTCGGGGTGTCGGAACGCACGCTGCGCCGGGACGTCGACCGCCTGCGCGAGCTGGGGTATCCGGTACACGCCTCCCGGGGCACCGACGGCGGCTATCAACTGGAGCCCGGGGCCGTGCTGCCCCCGTTGCTGCTGGATGACGAGGAAGGAGTCGCGCTGGCGGTCGGCATGGGAGACGCGGCGCAGAGCGGCATCGCCGGGCTGGACGAGGCGGCGGTGCGCGCGCTGACCAAGGTGGTGCAGGTCCTGCCACCCCGGCTGCGTGCCAGAGTGAACGCGCTGCGCTCGATGACCGTCTCTGCGGCCTCCTCCGGGCCGGTCATCCCGGCGGAGGTGCTGACGATGATCGCCCAGGCGTGCCGGGACCAGGAACGGCTGCGCTTCCACTACACCACCCGCGGCGGCGCGCAAACAGAACGCGAGGTGGAACCCCATCGTCTCGTCGCGCTCGGGGGCCGCTGGTATCTGGTGGCCTACGACCTGACCAGACACGACTGGCGCAGTTTCCGCCTCGACCGGCTGGCCCAGCCGCGCAACACCGGCTCCGCCTTCCTGCCACGGCCACTGCCCGGCGGGGACGCCGCCGCGTTCGTCCGCACCGTGACCCAGGTCCCGACCGCTCACACCGTCGTCGTGCTGGTTCACGCACCCGCAGAGCAGGTGCGCCGGATGGTCGGCCAATGGGGCGAGGTCGAACCGGCCGGCCACCATCGCTGCCGGCTGACGATGATCTCCACCAGTCTGGACTGGCCCACGCAAGCGCTGGGCAATCTCGGCGCCGAATTCGAGGTGCTCCAACCGCCGGAATTCGTCGATCATCTGAGAGATTGGGGCACACGCTTTCTCCAAGCCGTCGGCAGATCGGCGGGCCCGGCCAGTCCTGCACTCCCGGACATGCCCCCCGGTGTAGGTTGATCCGCCCCGCTGCGGCGGCCCGGAAAATCGGACATCAGCGGATCAATCGCTGGTCTGCGCTGTGGATTGGGAGGATGAGTCGGTGCCCATCGTCTACTCGAGGGAAACGAGCGGAGACAAGCGTATGCGGCCCGGATTCCAGAAACGGCAACAGGATTTGCCGTCCGTCTGGCGGCGGGTGCACCCTCCTCGGCATGAGCCCACACAACGATTCCGGACACGGACACGGACATGGTCACGGTCACGGACACACCGACATCGACTGGGAGGTCATGGCCACCCAGCTGGAGCACGGCGGCGAGCTGCAGCTCCCGGTCCTCCGCCGGACGGCGGCCCGTCTGAGGGATCTGCTCGGCCCGGACAGGGAGATCCGGCGCGTCCTCGACATCGGCAGCGGGCCGGGCGTGATGACCTGCGTGCTGGCCGAGGTCTTCGCGGACGTCGAAGTGGTCGCGGTGGACGGCACGCCCGGGCTGCTGGACCGCGTGCTGGCCCGCGCCGAGCGGCTGGGCCTCGGCGGCAGGGTGGCCGTCCGGCACGCACAGCTGCCCGAGGACCTGGACGGCGGTGACGAGCACGGGGAAGGCGGCCTCGGCGCGGCGGATCTGATCTGGAGCAGCAGGGCGGTGCACCATCTCGGCGACCAGCAGGGCGCCCTGAACAAGCTCGCCGGTTTGCTGAGGCCCGGCGGGCTGCTCGCCGTAGCGGAGGGCGGCCTGCCCATGCGCTTCCTCCCACGCGACATCGGCATCGGCAGGCCGGGCCTGCAGGCCCGGCTCGACGCGGCCCAGGAGCACTGGTTCGAGACCATGCGAGCCGATCTGCCCGGCAGCACCGGCGTGGTCGAGGACTGGCCGGCGATGCTCGGCCGCGCCGGGCTCACCGGAGTCGGCAGCTTCACTTCCCTTCTCGACCTGCCGGCACCTTTGGGACAGACGGCCCGCGCCTACCTGCACACACATCTGACCCGGCTGCGAGAGACGCTGAGCGAGCCGGCGGACGTGGAGGACGGCAAGACACTCGACGTACTGCTCGATCCTGACGCGCCGGAGGGCATCATGCGCCGGTCAGACGCCTTCCTTCTGGCCGCCACCACGGTCTTCACGGGCATGCGCGCAGCTCGGTGACTGGTGCGTGACCGGGCTGTCGGCGTTTCGGCCCGGCTCGCCTTGATCGAGTGGCGGAGTCGTCAGGCGGTGAAGCCGTTCAGCAGGCGGCGGACGTGTGTGCGCCTCTGCTCGGCGAAGGCGGGCTCGGGCACTGATCGGGCGAGCCGGGCCACGGTCCCCAGAACCTAAGGGGCTGCGGCCTCCTTGCGCCGGCGCACCGTTTCTCCGGCGGGGAAGTGGGAGGCCACGGCTCGAAGCGTGGTCAGCGTAGGCGCGACCGGCTGCCCGGCGAGCATTTCCTCGAGCGCTTCGTGCAGGCCGTCCTGGACCGCTTGGACGCGCTCGGCCAGTTGCCTGCCCGCCGCGGTGAGTGTCAGTGTGACGTGCCGTCTGTCGTTCGCGCTGGTCGTCCGCTCGACGAGCCCGGCGGTCACGAGCCGGTCCACCAGCCTGCTCGGATTGGCCCCCGACTCGCATACGAGCAACTCACCGAGCCCGGAGAGGGTGAGATGCCCGCGGTCGTCGAGGACGCTCACCACCTCGGCCTGAGACGGCGTGAGGCCGAGCGGGCGGAGCGCGGCGGCGAGCATGCGGTTGCCCTCTCGCTGCACGGCCAAGACAAGGTAGCGAAACTCCTCAGCGTCCCTCACCGTGCCGGATCCTCTCTCAGCGGAAAACTCTCAGGTGGCGCGCCCTGCGGCCGTCACCCGTACGCTCTCGCACGCATGCTATGTCAGATGATGACGTGTCATCGGCCTGTCCGGGGCCGCCGCCCGTAGCAGGAGACAGGCCGGTGTGGGGTCCCGGGGCGGTTCCACCCCAGGTAGCCGTCACCGTGATCCCGTTCCCTGGTCATGCGCTTCGAGGATGTCCTTCAAGACGCGGAGATTGCGCGCGACGGCGTGCGCTATGCCGCGGGTCACCAGTCCGCCCGGCGCGTTCCGGGCCCCGGCTTCGAGCTCGATCTCGTTGACCAGGTTCGTCGCGGTGGCGGCCTCCTCCAGATCGTAGATTGAGCGTCCTTGGAGGAGGCCGAAGCCGCCTTCTATGACGAGGCGGCGGCCGGGCTCGTACTCGACGATTTCAAGTTGTTCCCGCATCGGCCGGGGGAGGCTGCGCAACTGCTGATAAACGCTCCCGAGACCGGCCGGTCCTGGCGTGACGGGTCGGGTCTCGCGGATCGCGTAGTTCCAGGCGGGAAGGTTGCGCAGATCGGCCAGATAGTCGAAGACCGCGCTGACCGGACGCTCGATGCGCAAGGCGTTGGTGAAATGCACTTTTCTTTCTGTTCGCGAGGATCTGAAGAATTCGCTGATCATGGCTTTACTCCTTGGTGAGCCTTGCCTGGGTCACGCCGGATCGATGGCGGCCGGCGTTGAGGCACCTCCAGCGCTCACGCGCTCCGCTCGTGGCTGAGGGTCTCGGCGAGGCGACCGGCCGCCCCGGGGTCGTGGGCGGCCAGAACCGTCAGACCGGGCATCGCGGCCCGCAAGGCGTTCACCTTGCCCACCGCGTCACGCATCTGCTTCTTGTTCCCCACGCCGGGCAGTTGGCCGGCGGCCAGGAGGTCGGCGTCGTAGGTGAGATCGCCCACCAGGATCAGCGGCGCGTGGCCTGGGCGACGGATCAGCATTGAGAGCGATCCGGGGGTGTGCCCCGGAGTGGGCAGGAGCAGGAGGCTTCCGTCGCCGAACAGATCGTGGCCGGTGCTGAAGGGGGCCACCGCCGGATCCGCGAGCGGTTCAGGTGTGATCCGCTTCCAGTTCAGCCCCGGCAGGTCGATGTGCGACGGCATCAGGCCACGTGCCTCCGGCATTCGCTTCTGCAGGGACTCCCACTCGTCATGGCTGGTGACGATGTCGGCGTGGCCGAGCAGCGGCAGCCCGCCGATGTGATCCTGGTGCAGGTGGGAGAGCACCGCAGTGCCCACGTCGTCGATGGCGTACCCCAGCCTCGACAGCCCGGCCGTGAGCGTCTCGTCCGGTTCGACGGCGAACTTCGCGAGGCGTGAGTAGATCAGCCCGTTGAGCCCTCCCGGGAAGTAGCCGGGGTCGGTCACGGACGCGCGGTCCTGCCCGGTGTCGAAGAGCACAACGCCTTCACGATGCTCGATCACATAGACGTTGATCGGACGAGGGGTGGTCCACCGTGTCGAGGTGAACAGCCAGAAGTAGAGGTTCTTCCATGTCGGCCCGACGTGCTCTGGCCGGATGGACACCGAGCCGGTGCTGACCACGGAGACACGCTTGATCGGATCTGCCGGAGTGTTCATTTGAGGTCTCCCAGGGAGTTCTATGTCGTGTCATTAAATTACACGACATAGATATGAGCGTCAAGATTCCTCCCGCGCCGGTGCATTGTGCGGGCCGGCTTGCCTGAGCAGGTCACGTTCCTGCTGAACGGCGCACCGATGAGCCGTGCCGCGCCATCCGCGCCCGCGGGTTCCGGGAGCCGCCGACGGCTCGCCACCCGCGGCGGCCCCTCCCCAGCCATACGGTTCCTGCCATACGGGTCCTGCCGTTCGGGGAGCGGGCGTGGGGTCGTTCGGGTCCTGCCGTTCGGGGAGCGGGCGTGGGGCCGTTTCGAAACGCTCCCCAGCAGCTCGGAGACGGGGTCCAGTCGTTCGGTAGATCTTTTGCGCGGCGCTTGTGACCTGGTCTTATGCCCGTGCTTTGCACCGGGTTTTGTCGGTGGCGGTCGATAGCGTGGGGGTTGTTGGACCGTTCCGGCGGGGTGAAGGGGGTGCTCGGGGGTGTCAGTTGGTTCGATCGATGACTGTTCGGCCGAGGAGCACTCCTCACCCGTTCCGGCCTTCTCCTTCGCCTTCGCCGACGGCGTCGGCACTGGCGCCGGTGTGAACGGGGCGGTCCCGGAGTTGTTGAAGGGCACCCCGCTCGATCCGTATTTCGCCTCGCCCGGCAGAGATGACCACAACGCTCGTGGCGGCGTTCCGGTGGGCGGATCGCCCGGCGGTGAGCGGTCAGTCGCCGGTGATGCGATCGGCGAACCCGTCGGCACCAGTGTCGGCGACGCTGGTGTTAGGGCGACGGGGTCGGGGGTGCTGGCGAGCGAGTTGTTGCGGATCGCCGGGCGGTTGGCGGTTGCCGGTGTGCCGGACAGTCCAGCACTGTGCCTGGATGAGGCGGAGACGCTGATACGGGCGCGAGATCTGGTGACCTCGGCGCTGGCCGCCCGGGTGCAGCGGGTGCACGTGACCGGTGAGGCCAAGGCGCACGGGCATGCCTCCACCGGCACCTGGCTCCGCTCCAGCACGCCCATTCCCAGCCCGGCCACCACAAACCCGGCCACCACAGACCCCGCCACTCCCGATCCGGCCACCACAGACCCGGCCGTCCGCGACTCCGCCAGCGGCCTGGCCACTGCCGATCTCCTCTCTCCCGGTGCGGGCGGCACTGTTGCGGACCGCACGGCAGGCGCGTCCGTCGGCGGTGATGCGGTCGGTGCTGGCGGGGGGCCGGTGGGGAGGGTCGGGCCGGGGATGGGGAAGGGGGGTGCGGCTCAGCTGATGCGGATGGCCGTGGAGTTGGCTCGTCTGCCGGTGATCCGGGAGCGGTTTGCTCTGGGTCTGTTGCCGGAGGGGTCGGTGGAGGCGATCACGGCGGTGACGGCCAAGTTGAGTGACGAGGACGCGGTGCGGGCTGAGCCGATCGTGGCGGAGTTGGCCGGGAACGGTTCTCCGGCGGAGATCGCCAAGGTCGGCCGATATCTGCGGGAGTTGCTGAATCCGGGGACGCTGGACAAGGAGTGCGACGACGATTACGCCGCTCGGTTTTTGTTGTTGCGGCAGTCGCGTACCGGTGGGGTGGAGGGGGAGTTCCGCCTTGCGCGGGAGGCGTCCGCCGCGCTGGTGGAGTTCATGACGGCCTACGCCCGTCCCAAGGACAAAGACGACGACCGGCCTTTGCGGGTGCGCCAGGCTGACGCGTTCGCCGCTTTGCTGACCAAGAAGGTCTCCAGCGAGTTGCTGATCTTGGTCCGCGCCGAATCCATGCCCGACGACGTGACCGCACCCAGCATGGACGACAGCAACGACACCGAACCCCAACAGTATGGCGACGCCCTCTGGCAAGACTCCGACCTCCGGCAGGATGAGGACGGCCCCCAACAGCAGGACGACCCTTGGCAGGGTGACGGCCCCCGGCAGCAGGACGACGACGGCCTCCGGCAGGAGACCGCCCACCCTGCCCGCACCCCGGACGAGCCGCCCACTGCCACCCCCGACCCGGCCCCCAGCCCGACCGCCGGGCCTCGCGCCGACGGCGCAGCCACCGACGCCTCGACCACTGGACCCGCCAGCCCCACCGAGCCCGGCCAGTCCGGCCAGCCCGCCGAGTCGATCCCCACCCCGCCCCTCCAGCCGGACACCCCACCCCATCAGCCCGAACACCCCCGCTCCCCCGAGCCCGGACACGATCACACCCGGCCACCCGGGGGGTACTCCCGTCAGCAGGCACCACCCGGCGGGGCATCCCCGCCTGGGCACGATCACCCACAACCGGACACAGGCACACGCGCGGGCAGCAGCACCGGCGTGGGCGCCGGCACGCGCACCGGCCCGCGCACAGACACGGGCACGGGCACGGGCACGGGCGAAGATGCGGGTGTGGGAAGCGGGAAACACGCGAACCGGGACACACGTGCAGGTGCTGGCGCGCGTGCGGGTACCGGCGGGTCAGCGGACGCCGGAGCATCTTCGGGCACCGGGGCGTCTGCGGATGCGTGTCGTACGTGTGGGCATGCCCCGGATCGGCTCGCGCCCGGGTTGCTGATCGCTACCGGGCATCTGCTGCCGATCAGCGACATCCACCGCCTGGCCCGCACCTCACGCCTGACCCGCCTGGTCATCAACGCCCA
>NZ_JBEZDW010000055.1:0-44521 GCF_040802045.1 Microbispora sp. NPDC049125
TTGGGGTCGAACTCGTGGATGACCAGCTGAACGTCACGCATCGTCCGTGACGAGACGTCGACGTCCCAGCCGCCCTCCTGCACGCGATAGTAGGGGTACATGGTGTCGAGCTCCTCGGCGGCGTCGCCGGTCAGGAGCAGTGCTCGGGGCACCTGCTTCTCCTCGCATCTGGAGCGGGTGAGGTGGATCCGATCCAATCCGATCCGATTGGGTTAGCATTCCTTGGCCCGGCCCGCCCGTCAAGCCTTTACCGCCATTCCGTCAGCGCCCTTGACCTCGTCGAACAATCGCCGGAACCGCTCGCCGGACAGCAGGATGTGCCGGCGCATGGCGTAGGCGGCGGCCTCGGGGTCACGCGCGGCGACCGCGGCCAGAACTTCTTCGTGCTCTGCCATGGCCAAGTAGGTGACCTGGGTGTCGTGGAGAAGCCGGAACAGGTGCACGTGCGTGTGCAGGCGAGCGAGCGCTTCGCGGATGACCTGGTTCTCCGCGCTCAGGGCGACGAGATCGTGAAAAGCGGCGTCGCGCAGCCCGAAGGCGCCATAGGCCATGGGCCCCTCGCCCCCCTCCAGCTCCGCCATCTCCTCCAGCATCCGTCGCAGACCGGCCACCTGCTTCGGGGATGCGCGTTCGGCGGATCTGCGCGCCGCCGCCGGCTCGAGGAGCAGGCGGAGCTCAAGCATGTCCTCGAATCGCTGACGGGTGATCTGGGGGGGAATGCGATAGCCGGCATGGGGTACGCGCACGACCAGGCCCTCGGCCTCCATGCGGTTCAGAGCGTCTCGGATCGGCGTCTGCGAGACCCCCAGCTCTCGCGCCAGGACGTCGATCGTGACGCGGGAGCCAGGCTCGATCCGCAGCGACATCAGCTGCCCGAGCAGCGTGTCGTACACCTCGTCGGCAAGCCGGCCGCGAGATCTTCGCGGCGGCGCTCCGCCCGTCATGGCCCCACGGCGCCGCGCGGTCATCACTTCGTCGTCCATCGTGACGTGAGGCCTTTCTTACGTTTTCGGAAACCTGTTGAATTCGGTCGCAACGCTGCGGGATGTTGACGCCCCCACCCGGATCGTATAGGAAAGGTGGCGGATGCCAGCCATCCTTCACCCTCGCGAAACCCCCCCCGTCATCGCTCCGCTTCGATCAGTTGGAGCTCCAATGAGCATGCTCGACGTCCTACTCGGTTCGCCCCCGGGCCGATAAGGACCAAAGGACTTCTTGACTGCTTGAAGCCCCATTACGTCGCGGCGTACCCGTGACGCCGGTCTGCGGGTCAGCCCTGCGACAGCCGGCAACACGCCTGAACACCCCCCAGTAACTGCTCGGCGAACCACGCAGCAGGGCTCCAGAACCTCCCCACCTAGAAAGCAGGCAAGAAGATGCGGCATCCAAGGCGAACAGGACCACTGTCCGTTCCCCGTCGAACGGTTCAGCTGGCGACGGCGGCCATGTTGGTGGCCACGACCATGGCGGCCTGCGGCCAGGACGACAGCGCGCAGGGGGGCGCCCCCAAGGCGCCGGCGACCATCCCGGAGCTCACCAAGGACCCGCTGACCCTCAGCTTCATCTGGTTCGACTGGCCCCCCGCCCACGCGCTGGAGGCTTTCGCGAACGCGGAGTACACCAAGGAACGGTCGAACGTGACCATCAAGGTCAAGACCGTGCCGAACGCGAACTGGCACGACGCGATGTTCACCCAGTTCGCAGCGCGCAAGACCGACTTCGACATCCCGATCCTGGACTCGCAGCACATCGGCGAGGCCGTGACCAACGGCAACATCCTCGACATCACCGACTTCGTCAAGAAGAACATCGACGTCAAGGCCTACAACCCGTACCTCCTGGCGGCCTACGGCCAGTACCCCCAGGCGGAGACCGGGAAGCGCGACGAGAACGCCAGCCTGTACGGACTGCCGCTGCTCGGCGACACCTGGACGATGATCTACCGCAAGGACCTGATCGGCGACAAGCCACCGCAGACCTGGGACGAGATGATCTCAGTCGCCGAGAAGTGCCAGGCGGACCACCCCGGCGTCAGCGGGCTGGCTTTCCACCAGGCCAACGGCTCCGACGCCGCGGCCGTGACCTACAACACGGTCAACGGCGTCTACGGCGGCAACCTCTGGGACGCCAAGACGCGCAAGATCGACGGCGTCGTCAACGACGCCGCGGGCCAGGAGGCGATGGACGTCCTGGTCAACAAGATGAAGCCGCTGACCGCCAAGGGCTCAGGCAACTGGTTCATCGACGAGGTGAACGCGGCGGTCGCCCAGGGCAAGGCGTGCATCGCGTTCAACTGGATCGCCGCGAGTGGCGGCCTGCTCGACCCGAAGCAGTCGACGCTCGGCACCACGCGGGAGCAGATTCTCGACAAGCTGGGGTTCGCCCCCCTGCCGAGCCAGAAGACGAACCTGGTGCCTCTCGGCGGCATGGGGATGCACGTGTCGGCCTACTCCCCGAAGGCGAACCAGGCGGAGGCCCTGAACTTCATGAAGTGGTTCGAGCGGGCCGACATCCAGAAGAAGTGGGCCGCCGCCGGTGGCGTGCCATCGCGTACGGACGCTCTGGAGTCGCCCGAGTTCCTCAACGCCGGGCCGTTCAACAAGGTGTACACCGAATCGGTTTCGCGGATGCGGGACATGTGGAATGTGCCCGAGTACGCGCGCCTCATCGACATTGAGAACACCAACGTGAACGCGGCTCTCAACGGCGCGAAGAAGCCGAAGGACGCGCTCGACGACATCGCCAAGCAGCAGCAGGCCGTGCTCGACTCCAGCGGCCGCAAGGGCGGCGGCGGACTGTGAGTGACCCCGTCCCTCTGACGACCGACCACCCGGTGCAGGAGGCGTCCGCGACGCCGCCCGCACCGGGCCGGTCCCGCCGCCTGAGCGACCGCTTGCTCGCCGGGGCCTTCATCTCCCCCGCGTTGCTGCTGTTGCTCGCAATGTCGGTGTTCCCGTTGCTGTGGGCGTTGTACCTGTCTTTCACCGACTACTCGGCCACCCGCGGGGGGCCCGCCCATTTCGTTTGGTTCGAGAACTACACCGCCATCCTGACGTCGGCGCAGGTCCACCTGAGGGCCTTGACGACGTTGATCTACGTGGTCGGCGCGGTCGCCCTGCAGACCGTGCTCGGTTTCACCATCGCGTACCTGATCTCACGGCGCACGCACGGGCGGGGACTGCTGACCACCGCGTTCCTGGTTCCGATGATGCTGTCGCCGGTCGTGGTCGGGCTGTTCTGGCGGTTCATGCTCGACGCGCAGTTCGGCGTGATCAACAGCATGCTCGGCTCGCTCGGCCTGGGGCAGGTGGAGTGGCTCACCCAGCAGGGAACGGCGTTGCTTTCCCTGATCGTGGTCGACACCTGGCAGTGGACGCCGTTCATCATGCTCATCGCACTCGCGGGCCTTACCGCGGTCCCCAAGTACCTGTACGAGGCCGCCTCGATCGACCGGGCGTCCGAGTGGTTCCGGTTCCGCACCATCACTCTTCCGCTGGTGTGGCCGCTGCTCCTCATCGCCGTGTTGTTCAGGGCCATCGAGGCCTTCCGGCTGTTCGACCTCGTCTACATCCTCACCAGCGGAGGTCCGGGGGTCTCCACCGAGACGTTGTCGTTCCACGTCTACAAGGTCGCGTTCCTGGGCTTCAACACCGGAACCGCCTCGGCGTACGGGATCCTCATGGTCCTCATCGTCCTCGTCCTCACGCAGCTCTACCTGCGCTACTTGAACAAGCTCAAGGAGGACTGATGGCCGTCTCCGTCGACGAGGCCGTGTCCGCAGGTCCTGGCCGGGATCACACACCCCCCACGCGGCGCCGTGGCGGCCGGGGCCGCTCCGTGCTGGAGGTCGCGCTGCTGACCGTGCTGGCCGTCGTGATGCTCTTCCCGGTGCTGTGGATGATCGAGACGTCCATCAAGGAGAACCGGGACGTCTACGCCATCCCGGCCAAGTTCTTCGACTTCAAGGTCACACTGGACCATTTCAAGGACGTGTTCGCCGGCTCCGGCGGCGGTCGCTCGGCCTTGTCCGTCTCGTTCCTCAACTCCGTCGTGGTCGCCGGGGTCTCCACGGCGCTGGCCACCGTGCTGGGCGTCCCGGCGGCCTGGGCCTACTCACGCTTCTCCGTGAAGGCCAAGAAGGACCAACTGTTCTTCATCCTGTCCACCCGCTTCATGCCGCCCGTGGTGGTCGTGATCCCGATCTTCCTCATGTACCGCCAGCTCGGACTCATCGACAACAAGCTCGGCCTGATCCTCATCTACACCGCGTTCAACGTCCCGTTCACGATCTGGATGATGAAGGGGTTCGTCGACGAGGTGCCCGCAGAGTACGAGGATGCCGCCATGCTCGACGGCTACACCCGCCTGCAGGCGTTCTGGAAATTCACCCTTCCCCTGCTCCTGCCCGGCATCGCCGCGACGGCGGTCTTCGCACTCATCTTCTCCTGGAACGAGTTCGTGTTCGCCATCTTCCTTACCTCCAGCGACAGCGTGCGGACGGCCCCACCCGCCATCGCCGGCCTCATCGGTGGAACCACTGTGGACTGGGGTCTCGTGGCCGCCGCCTCCGTGGTCTTCGCCCTACCGGTGCTCGTCTTCGCCTACCTTGTGCGCAAGCACCTCGTCGCCGGTGTGACGCTCGGGGCGGTGCGACGCTGATGGCGGGCATCGAGGTGACCACCCTGCACAAGCGCTACCCGGACGGGACGGTCGCAGTCGAGCAGGTGGACCTGTCCATCGGCGACGGCGAGCTGTTCGTGATGCTCGGCCCTTCGGGTTGCGGCAAGACGACCACGCTGCGGGCCATAGCCGGCCTGGAGAGGCAGACGTCGGGCGACATCCGCATCGGCGACACGCTGGTCAACGACCTGCCGCCCGCCGAGCGCGACATCGCCATGGTGTTCCAGTTCTACGCTCTCTACCCGCATCTGAGAACCCGCGACAACCTGGCGTTCCCATTGCGGGCCGAGGGACTGCCCAAGGCGGAGGTGCAGGAGCGGGTCGACGAGGCCGCCCGGCTGATGCGGCTTGGTCCGCTCCTGGACCGGCGACCGCACCGGCTGTCCGGCGGGGAGCAGCAGCGCGTCGCGCTTGCTCGCGCCCTGGTGCGACGACCGCGCGCATTCCTCATGGACGAACCCCTCACCAATCTGGACGCGGAGCTGAGGGCGGACATGCGCACGGAGATCAAGCACCTGCAAGGGGAGCTGGGGACGACGATGGTCTACGTCACCCACGACCAGGTCGAGGCGATGTCGCTCGGTCACAGAATCGCCATCCTCAACAAGGGCCGCGTCGAGCAGATCGGCACGCCGCTGGAGGTCTACGACCGTCCGGCGAGTCTTTTCTGCGCCGCATTCATCGGCTCCCCGCCGATGAACCTGATCGAGGTGGAGGTGGCCGACGGGAAGCTGCGCAGTCAGGGCGGACTGGTCCTCACGCCACCGCCAGGCCTGCCGCGCGACCGTCGCCTGGTCGCGGGCGTCCGTCCGGAGGCGCTGGAAGTCACAGAACCCGGGGCGGAAGGTTCGGTCCCGGCCCGCGTGGTCTCGGCGGAGTGGCTGGGCGACGAAATCATCTACGTGGTCGACCACGACGGCCAGCGCGACGTACGGGTTCGGATGCCACCGACTGTCCGTTTCGATGCTGACGCACCGGTCGGGCTGCGGCACACCGGCGGGGCCCCGGCGGTCTACGACGTGAGCACGGAAGAGTTGGTGGCCTGATGGGAACCGTGGCAGTGCACGGGCTGCGCAAGTCCTTCGGCAAAGTCCAGGCCCTGGACGGGGTGACGCTGGACGTGCCGGACGGCTCGTTTTTCGTCGTGCTCGGGCCCTCCGGGGCAGGCAAGACGACGACCCTGCGAGCGATCGCCGGCCTTGAGAAGCTTGACGCCGGGTCGGTGCATCTGGACGGGAGGGACGCGACCGGTGACGCCCCGGCCGCACGCGACCTGGCCATGGTCTTCCAGAGCTACGCCCTCTACCCGCGACGCACGGCGTACGAGAACATCGCTTCGCCGCTGCGGGCACGCCGCTGTTCTTCGAGCGAGATCGCCGCTGCCGTCGAGCGGATGTCGAGCCTGCTGCACATCGAACGTCTGCTGCAGCGTCGTCCCGCGCAGTTGTCGGGCGGTGAGATGCAGCGTGTCGCCCTGGCCCGGGCGCTGGTCCGTAGCCCGCGCGCGTTTCTCATGGACGAGCCGCTGACGAACCTCGACCTCAAGCTCCGCGTCGAGATGCGCACCGAGCTCACCCGTATCCACCGGAGCCTCGGAGCGACCTTCGTCTACGTGACCAACGACCAGGTCGAGGCCCTGTCCATGGCCGACCAGGTCGCGGTCCTCAAGGAGGGGAAGGTGCAACAGGTCGGAACGCCGGCCGAGGTGTACGAGCGGCCGGCCAACCAGTGGGTCGCAGGCTTCGTCGGGAGCCCGCCGATCAGCCTGCTCGCCTGCCACGCCGAGGGAGATCGTCTGGTCGGGGCGGAAGGCTGGACGCTGCCGCGGCCCCGCTGGACCACGGCTGAGGACGGTCGTCCGCTGCTGCTCGGCCTGCGCGCGGAGGACCTGTCCGTCGAGCAGCGTGGGGACGCGTCGTTGCCGGGTGAGCTCTACGGCCTTGAGCCGCTCGGTGACAGAACGGTGGTCGACGTCCGCGTGGGGACGGAGATCCTCAAGGTCAAGGCACGGCCCACCGTCACCGGTACGCCGGGCGAGCGGCTGCATGTCACGGTCGACCTGGACCGTGCGCACCTGTTCGATGCGGGCACCGGGCTGGCGCTGTCCGAGGCCGGGAGGTAACCGCGCAGGGCGGCGACGTCGGCATGCGCCCGCACGTGGTGATCGAGCCCCGGCGGACCGTCACCGGTGAGCACGGCCTGACGACGCTGAAGCGACCATGGCCCGGCAAGGCGATCGGTGGCGCGGAGCGTCGCCCTGCAGCCAGGGCCAAGGCCACGTTCGACCCGCTCGGCAACCTCGGCCCCGACGAGGTCGTGTGACCCGCTCGTCAACGCGCGTGGCGCGATCGCTGAGGTCACGCTGGACATCACCAAGAACATCACAGGAGGCGACGCGATGAGTGACCCGATGAACGTCCTGGCCCCCGAGCACCGGCGACTCCGGATCGGCGACGCCTGGCGCGACGCCGCCGGCGGAGCCACCTTTGTCGTCGAGGACCCGGCCACCGGCAAGACCATCGCCGAGGTGGCGGACGCCGGCGTCGTTGACGGGCTCGCCGCTCTGGACGCGGCGAGCAAGGCGATGGCGGAGTGGGCGGCGACCCCGCCGCGCAAACGGTCAGAGTTGCTGACCGCGACGTACCGGGCACTGACCGAGCGATCCGAGGAGGTCGCCCGGTTGATAACGCTCGAGATGGGCAAGCCGCTCGCCGAGGCTCGGGGAGAGGTGGCCTACGGCGCCGAGTTCTTCCGTTGGTTCGCCGAGGAGGCGGTGCGCGTCGAGGGGCGCTACAACACCGCTCCCGCTGGTGGATACCGCGTCCTCACCGTGCCGAAGCCGGTCGGACCGTGCGTCTTCGTGACGCCCTGGAACTTTCCGTTGGCCATGGGTGCCCGCAAGATCGCTCCTGCGCTGGCGGCGGGCTGCACGACGATCACCAAGCCGGCGGCCCAGACGCCACTCACCATGCTGTTCCTGGCCCGCATCATGGAGGAGGTCGGCGTTCCCCCGGGCGTCGTCAACGTCGTGACGACCAAGCGTTCCGGCGAGGTGGTCTCAGCACTGCTGGCCGACCGCCGGACCCGCAAGCTTTCGTTCACCGGGTCGACCGAGGTCGGGCGCGTGCTGCTACGACAGGCGGCGGACAACGTGCTGCGCACCTCCATGGAACTGGGCGGCAACGCGGCCTTGATCGTGTGTGCCGACGCGGACCTGGACGTCGCGGTCGACGGTGCCATGGTGGCCAAGATGCGCAACATCGGGGAGTCCTGCATCGCGGCCAACCGAATCTACGTCGAGGAGCCGGTGCGCGAGGAGTTCACGGCGCGCTTCGCCGAGCGGATGGGCGCGCTCTCGGTGGGCCATGGTCTCGACGACGGCGTGGACGTCGGGGCGTTGATCGACGAGGCCTCGGTCACCAAGATCGACGAGCTCGTCGCCGACGCGGTCGATCGCGGCGCCCGTGTCTTGGTGGGCGGCGGGCGTCCGGATGGGCCGGGCCACTTCTACCCGCCTACGGTCCTCGTCGACGTGCCCGAAGACGCGCAGATCCTGGAGGAGGAAATCTTCGGCCCGGTGGCGCCGATCATCTCGTTCACGTCCGACGACGAGGTGATGGCGAAGGCCAACGACACCGAGCACGGCCTGGTCGGATACGTCTTCACCCGTGATCTCCAGCGGGCGCTCCGGTTCACCGAGGGGCTGGAGACGGGGATGGTCGGCGTCAACCGTGGTCTGATCTCGGACCCGTCAGCTCCGTTCGGAGGCGTGAAGCAGTCCGGGATCGGCAAGGAGGGGTCGCACGAGGGCATCCTTGAGTACCTCGACGTCACCTACGCGGCGATCGACCTACCGTGACCGGCCTGCGGCTCCGGGTGCCCGCCGAGGATCACCGCGCCCTGTGCACACATGACCTGACCGGCCTCCGCCCGTGGGACGGGACCGGGGCCATGTACCCGAGGGCCGGCGGGCACGACCGAGTCCGGGAGCCCGGCGCGCGCCTGCGCCACCCGGCAGCCAACCTTGCCGACGCCGTCCCGGTCTCGCAGGTGACCTGGACGTCCGCCCAGCAAATCACCGCCGACGTTCCAGAGAGGCACTGACATGCTTGAGACCGTCCGCGGGCCGCGCCAGCTGATAGTGGGCGAAGGGGTCGCGCAGAACATCCCACGAGTGGTGGCCGAGTGCGGCTCGCGAGTCCTCATCGTGACCGACCGGGTTCTTCTGGCGCAGCCGGGCGTGGCCGAGATCGTGGCCGCCGTGCGGGAGAAGGTCGCAGTCGTCGGGGTGTTCGCCGACGCGACTCCGGACGTGCCACTCACCGATGTCGCCCTGGCCGTCTCGGTCGCCGAGGAGGTGGACGCCGACGTGATCCTCGCCATCGGGGGTGGCACGGTGATCGACCTCGCCAAAATCGTCGGCGTCATCCGGCGCCACGGTGGGACGCCGCGCGACTTCTACGGCGAGTCGAAGGTGCCGGGGCCGACGTTTCCTCTCGTCGCGGTCCCGACGACGTCAGGCACCGGCTCCGAGGTCACGCCCGTCTCGGTGTTGACCGACCCGGACCGCGAGCTGAAGGTGGGGGTCTCCAGCGTCCACATCGTGCCCGACTTCGCCATCGTCGACCCCGAGCTGACCTACACCTGCCCTGCGAGCGTCACCGCCCACTCCGGCATCGACGCGTTTTGCCACGCGGTGGAGAGCTTCACCGCGCGACCCCGGGCCCACGGACCGCGCGACCCGGTGGAGCAGGTCTTCCTCGGCCGCAACCCGATCACCGATCACTACGCGCTCCTGGCCGCGGAGCGGATCGCCCGCAGCTTGCCCCATGTCGTCAGGGACGGAGGCGACAAGGACGCGCGCGCGGACATGTCCTATGGGTCCATGCTGGCCGGGATCGCATTCTCCCACGCAGGCAACGCGGCTCCGCACGCCCTCCAGTACCCTATCGGCGCAGCCACCCACACGCCGCACGGCCTGGGCGTCGGGCTGCTGCTGCCCTACGCGCTGGACGCGGCCAGGGATGCCATCGGCGACCGGTTGGCCATCCTCGCCAGGGTGTGCGGGCTCGACGTGACCGACGCCTCGGATGCCGAGGCCGCAGATACGTTCCTCACCTGGCTCGACGGGCTCCTTGCCGACATCGGCATCCCTACCACCTTGGCGGACATCGGCGTGGCACGCGCCGACCTCCCGCGCTTCGCGGAGATGGCCACCGGCGTCACCCGCTTGATCCAGAACCATCCAGGCCCGACCGACAGCGCCAGCCTGACCGCGATCCTCGAAGCGGCCTGGATCGGGGACCGGACCCGACACGTTCTGACTCCGGAGCAGAGATAGTGACGGGCCTTTCACAAGACGACGGGTAGTCGGCCTCGGCCCGTCCCCGTGGCCATGCCCCGTACAGAGCGATCTTGCCCACGTCGCGGGTGCGGGGCGACAGCTGTAACCCCAGCAGGTCGAACAACGCGAAGACGACCGGCGTCACCCCGTGGGTGTCGGGGTGGCGTTCCCAAGGTCTCGTCCAGCACGTAGTGGGCCTCACGGTTCGTCGCGATCTTCGTGCCGTAGGTGGTGTGCCGATCGGTCACATGGGTGTGGGTCGGCCTCGTCCAGGCGCACTGGGCCGTCCCCGGCGGCCACGACCTCCTCCAGTCCCCCCAGCTCCCGCTCGGCCTCGGTTTGGGCCACCGGCGGCCTGGACGGGCTTGCCGGCCAGCCGGCAGAACTCCGCCCGCTGCAAGGCCCACTGCCGCGGCGTCAGCAGGTAAGCCGCCGGGTCGCCATACCGGTGCGAGCCCGGCACGAACACATCCCCGCTGCGCAGGCCGGCACAACTCCCCGTAGTGCCGAAAATCGCCGCCGGTGGCCGCCGTCTCCAGGTAGCAGACACCCATACGAGCCCTTCAAGGCGGCCAGCCGCCCGTGATCGCGCGGCAGCCTGGAGGTGACCTGCGCCATCGCCGACCGCAGACGCGGCCACCCGACCCGCCCGCCACGGATCAGCCCACCGGCCTGATCGTCGGGTACAGCTGGATCGGTGATGATCGTCAGCAGGTCGTCCAGGAGAGACTGCCGGTCCTCGCCCGATCTGCCACGCTCGGCCAGCGCGTCGCGCATGGTGCGCTCAGCCTTGCTCTCCCGCGCGGAAACGGCCTGGTCGACCGACTGCACCACCTCATCGAGCGCCTCGGTCGACGACTGCGCCAGCAAGGTCAGCAGGATCGGGTAGCGCGCTGTGGATCGCGCCGTTGCAGCGCCTGCGCGGTCAACCGGCGGCCGGCCGTGGCCAGAAACCGGCGCCGCTCGGCCGGCATCACCGACAGATTTAGAGCATCCGCGCCCACAGCGCGCAGGAACTCCAGCGACCGCCAAGCCCCCAAGTCTGCCCGCGTGACACGGCGGTCCTTATGGCTTCTTAACATCCATCCCCCTAAAGTGCTATGAGACTAGATAAATGGAGGAACTGTGATCGAGTTCCATCTGGACGGCCGGTCCGGTGTCTCGCCGTACCTGCAGCTGGTCCAGCAGGTGCGGCAAGCGCTGCGGCTGGGTTTGCTGCGTGAGGGCGACCAGCTTCCGACCGTCAAGGACGTGGTCGCTCGGCTGGCGATCAACCCCAACACGGTCCTCAAGGCCTACCGCGAGCTCGAACACGAGGGCCTGGTGGCCGCCCGGCCGGGGGTCGGGACGTTCGTGACGAAGACGCTGACCGACGCCTCCCTGGCCGCCCACGCCCCGTTGCGCAGGGAGCTGCAGCGCTGGCTCGCCAAGGCCCGCCTGGCCGGCCTCGACGAGGAGAGCATCGAGGCCCTGTTCATGACGACGTTTCGGACCGCCGCACAGGAGGACATAGCGTGACCGAGCGCAAGCACCGCACCTTGGTCATGAGAGCTGCGGAAGGAACCTCATGACCGACGTCCTGCGGGCCCACGAGCTGGGCAAGAGGTACGGCAGGCGATGGGCGCTGAGAGACTGCACCATCGACATCCCGGCCGGGCACGTCGTGGGGTTGGTGGGCCCCAACGGAGCCGGCAAGACCACGCTGCTGAAGCTGGCCGGCGGCCAGCTCGCGCCGACGGCAGGCGCCATCACCGTGCTCGGCGGCCGTCCCGCCGCCAGCCCGGCGCAGCTGGCCAAGGTCGGTTTCGTCGCCCAGGACACTCCCGTCTACACCGGGCTGAGCGTCGCCGACCACCTGCGGCTGGGAGCCCGGCTCAACCCCGGCTGGGACGCCGCGCTGGCACGGGAACGGGTCGAACGGCTCGATCTCGACCCCGGCCGCCGGGCGGGGAAGCTGTCGGGCGGCCAGCGGGCCCAGCTCGCCCTCACCCTGGGCCTGGCCAAGCGGCCCGAGCTGCTGATCCTGGACGAGCCGGTCGCCGCGCTCGACCCGCTGGCCCGCCGCGAGTTCCTGCAGGGCCTGATGGAGGCGACCGCCGAGCACGAGCTCAGCGTTGTGCTCTCCTCCCACCTGGTCGCCGACCTCGAACGGACGTGTGACTACCTGATCGTGCTGGTCGACTCGCGTGTCCGGGTCGCCGGGGAGGTCGAGGAGTTGCTGGCCACCCATCACCGGCTCACCGGGCCGCGCCGCGATCCCGGCCGCCTGCCCGCCGACCAGCACGTGGTGTCCGCCAGCCACACCGAGCGGCAGAGCACCTTCGTCGTACGCACCGACGCACCGATCCACGACCCCGCCTGGACGGTCAGCCGGCTCAGCCTGGAAGACCTCGTCCTGGCCTACATGGAGAAGCCCGCCGCCGTCCGGCCGGTCGCACTGGAGGTGCAGCGATGATCTGGCTGACCTGGCGGCAGTTTCGCGGGGCGGCCACGATGGCGGCCGCCGCACTCGTTCTGCTCGCCGTCCTCCTGGCTCTCACCGGCCCGGATCTCGCATCCGACTACTCCTCCGGGATCGCCGAATGCGCCACCGCCGCGGGCGGCTGCGCGGGGTTCTTCGACCGGTTCTTCGACGACAAGCAGGGCCCTTTCCTGATCGTCACCCTCATCGTGCTGGTCCTGCCGGCCCTGTTCGGGCTCTTCTGGGGAGCGCCGCTGATCGCCCGCGAGCTGGAGGCCGGCACGCACCTGCTGGTGTGGAACCAGAGCATCACCCGCACCCGCTGGCTGGCCGTCAAACTCGGTCTCACCGGCCTGGCGGCCGTGGCCGCCGCCGGGTTGTGCAGCCTCGCGGTGACCTGGTGGGCGGGCCCTCTGGACAGATCCGCCGCCCCGGGCTTCGGGCTGCTGGATCCGCTGGTGTTCGGCGCCCGGGGAATCGTCCCCATGGCGTACGCGGCCTTCGCCCTCGTCCTCGGCGTGACCGTGGGGATGATGGTCCGCCGCACGCTGACCGCCATGGCCGTCACCCTGGCCGTCTTCGCGGTGGTGCAGGTCGTCGTGCCGCTGGTGGTGCGGCCCCACCTGCTGCCCCCGGTCACCTCGACCTTCGAGCTCGGCCATGACAACGTCGACGGGTTCCACATGCCGCGCGACGGCGGATCCATGAGCCTGACCCTGGAGCCGGCGATCCCCGGCCACACGGGCGCCTGGCTCCTGTCCAGCACGCTCATCGGCCCGTCGGGGCCCATCACCGGGGACGGCGGCCCTCTCCCCATCGCCGTGTCCACATCCTCCGGACCCTGCGCACCGCCGGAGAGGCGGCCACAAGGAGCGCAGCCGGCAGGGGGCGACCTCGACCCGTGCCTCGTCGAGATCAACCGGCTGGGCTACCGGCAGCGGGCGACCTACCAGCCCTTCGAGCGTTTCTGGCCCTTCCAGTGGGTCGAGACGGGCCTCTACGCCCTGCTCACCCTCGGTCTTGCGGGGCTCTGCTTCCGGTGGATCCGCAGGCGCGTGTCATGACCGCCAAGACCGTCAAAACCGTGACGGCCGGTCTCGCCGTGCTCCTCGCGGCGGCCTGCACGGCGAGCACGCCGCCGCGCACCCTGCCCGGCGCGACGGCCACCGGTGGGCCGGCCGTGTGCGACCGGCCCCGGGGCAACCCCGCGCCGGAGACCCCCACCACGATCGACGTCGTCGAGCAGGCCTACTTCTGCATCCTCGCCGAGTACTACAGCGGAGCCACGCTGGACGCGCGCACCCTGCTCGGCGCGGGATTCGTCGCCTTCACCCAGGAGCTCATCCGCGACGGGCACGACCTGCCCGACGCCACCATGCCGGCGCTGACCGGCGACAGGAAAGCCGACTGGGCCGCGTTCGAGAAGGTCTACCGGCGCGTCACCGATCAGCTGCCGGACGACGCCGGCCTGCGGAAGAAGCTGGCCGCCGCCACTTTGCAGGCCATCGTGGACAGTCTGGGCGACAACCACGCCCGCTGGCAGCACGGCGAACAGCGGCCGCCCGACTACTACGACGGCGACCAATACGGCCTGGGCCTGCGGGCCAACGCCGGCCCCCAGGTGGCCGGCAACCCCGGGACCGCCCTGGCCCCGCTGTTCGTGACCGTGGTCGCGGGCGGACCGGCGAAGGCCGCCGGGCTGCGCCCCGGCGACGTCATCGAGTCGATCAACGGATCGGCGCCCTTCATCGGCGAAGCCGTCATCGCGGCCGCGGTCGCCGCGCTCTACCCGCGCTATCCGGAAGCCGGCCCGGTGCGGCTCCGGGTGCTGCGGCCGGACACCGGCCGCCACCGCACCGTGACGCTGAAGCCCGGCCTCTACCAGCCTGATCCCGCCACCACGCAGCTCGTGACATCCAAATTGCTGAAGGACGACATCGCCTACGTGAAGCTGGGCGGCTTCGCGCCCGACGCCGCCGACCGGGTCTTCAAGGAAATCTCCCGGTTGCGATCCGGCCGGACGCTCACCGGCCTCGTGCTCGACCTGCGCGGCAACGGCGGCGGCAGCCCCGACGAGGCCAACCGGCTGCTGGGCGCGTTCGCCCACGGCAAGGTCACCGCGTACCAGTGCGCCGTGGACGGCACGTGCGAGACCATGCGGACCGACGACACGGTGGCGCTGCTCAACCTGCCGCTGACAGTGCTCACCGACCGCGGCTGCGCCTCCGCGTGCGAGCACTTCAGCTCCGCCGTCAAGGACCTTGGTCTCGGCCGGCTGATCGGAACGCGGACCGCGGGCGTCGTCTCGGGGCCCGCGCAGCCGTACCTCCTCAGCGACAACACCCTCCTGGGGTTCCCGTCCCAGCATCATCTGGCCCCCAACCGCGAGGTGATCGACCGGGTGGGTGTGGCACCCGACTTCTACGTGCCGCCGACCCCGCGGGACGCCGCCACCGGGCGCGACCCCGCCCTGGCCAAGGCCCTGACCCTGCTGCACAAGTGACACCGCCGCCCAAACCTGCCGCGTACTCCCCTGTCATCAGGTCGTCCCCCCGAAAGGACGGACCGTTTCATGAGTCATGCCTTCAGACCGAGGCCGGTTCTGCGTGGCGGCCTGGCGGCCGCCGCCGGGCTGGTCGTCCTCGCCGCGGCCGCCTGCGCCGCGCCGGCCCCTCCCCGATCCATGGCCGCCCCGTCGGTCACACCCACCGGCCCCGCGGTCATGCCTCCGCCCACCGGGCCCCACCCGGTCGGCACCACCACCCTGTATCTGAAGGACACCTCCCGCCCCGACCCATGGGTGCCCGAGGCGAAGGCCAGGGAGCTCATGGTCACCCTGTGGTATCCGGCGCGGGCGGCCGGGGAGCAGCGCGCCCCGTACATGACCGCGAAGGAGTCGGAGCTGCTCCTGAAGGGCAAGAGGGTGACCGGCGCGCCGTACGACCTGCTGAGCAGAACACGCACCAACGCGTTCAGCGACGCGAAACCGGCGGGGCGCAAGGACACTCTGCCCCTGGTGGTGCTCTCCCCCGGGTTCACCATGCCCCGCACCACACTCACATCCCTGGCCGAGGAGCTGGCCAGCCGAGGGTATGTGGTGGCCGGCGTCGACCATGCATATGAGAACTACGCGACGACCTTCCCCGACGGGCGGATCGCCGAATGCGTCGCGTGCGACAGCGACTCCGACCCCGGCTTCGGAACCAAGGATGTCACGGTCCGCGCGGCCGACGTCTCCTTCGTCCTCGACCGGCTCACCGGGCCGCACGCCAAGTGGGAGGGCTCCTCCCTGATCGACCCGTCGAAGATCGGGATGGCCGGCCAGTCGATCGGCGGGGCCGCCGCCCTGGCGGCAATGGTGAAGGACTCCCGGGTACGCGCCGGGATCGACATCGACGGCACCACCTACGCCCGGATCCCCAAGCGCGGGCTGTCGCGGCCGTTCCTGTTCCTCGGCTCGGCGGGCCACCCGCCCGGCGGGCGGGACAACTCGTGGGACCGCGACTGGAAGCTGCTGACCGGCTGGAAACGCTGGCTCCTCGTGCCCGGCGGGGAGCACCAGTCCTTCACCGACGTGGCGGTCCTGGCGGGCCCGCTCGGTCTCGGCACCGTGGGTGGCTCGTCCCCGGCCCGCTCCGTGGAGATCGGCCGTACGTACGTCCGGGCCTTCTTCGACCTGCATCTGCGTGGCGAACGCCAGCCCCTGCTGGACCAGGCGTCGCCACGCTTCCCCGAGGTCAAGGTCTGCACTCCCGCCACGAAGACCTGCGAGTAGCGGATCGCCCCTTACGCCCTTGGACCACGGGTCGCCGATTCAGGACAGACTCGCTCTGATGCCCGTGATGATCAGCTCCAGGCCGTCGCGGAAGGCGCGGTCGCGGAGCTCCCTCGGCCAGGCGTCGGTGCCGGCTTTGCGGGCCTGTTCCTCGGTCGTGTAGCCGTTGACGTAGGCGAGGACGGTGTCCACGGCGACGATGGCCGTGTCCGCGGGAGCGCCCGCGGCGGACAGGGCGGCGGCGAGGCCGTGGAAGGTGGCGACGGCCTCGTCACTCGGGCGCTGGAACGTGGACAACAGGCGCGCGCCGTCGCGGTGGGCCAGCATGACCTCGCGCACGCCGATCGCGACGCCGCGCAGCAGCTCGTCCCAGGGCCCGGCGGGCAGCGGGACGGCGGCCGGCGGGGCGACCAGATGCTCGACCATGGCGTCCAGCAGGGCCTGCTTGCTGGGGTAGTGCCGGTAGAGGGCGCCCGCCTGCACCCCGAGGCGGCCGGCCAGGAGTCGCATGGTGAGACCGTCGAGGCCGACCTCGTCGAGCAACTCGATTGCCGCCTGGAGCACTTGAGCGCGCCGCTGCCCCACCGATTTCTCCTCCCAGCCGGGGGTTGACAGTCCATCCCCTCGTACGTGAACAATGTACACGTGAACGTCGTTCACGTGGGTGTGGAGGATGGAAATGACGGTGGGAAGAGTGCTGGTCGTCGGGGCGGGGCTCGGCGGGCTGACGCTCGCGCACGGGCTCGTCCGCGCGGGTGTCGACGTGCGCGTCTACGAAGCCGACGACGGCCCAGGCGAGCGATCTCAGGGATACCGGATCGGGCTGGCGCCCCCGGCGATGGAGGTGTTGCGCGCGAGCCTGCCGCCGCGGCTCCACCGGCTGGTCGAGGTCACCAGCGGGAGTCTGACCGGGCCGGGACTGCTGTTCGACGAGCAGCTCACGGTGCTGAGCCGCGACCTGGAGGGGCCGCCGGCAGAGGCGAGGGCGGTGGACCGGCAGGTGCTGCGGCGGATCCTGCTCGGCGACCTGGGAGACCGGGTCGCGTACGCCAAGCGGCTGGCCGGTCTCACCCAGGACGCCGAGGGGACCGTGACCGCGCGCTTCGCCGACGGCACGCGGGCCACCGGTCAGGTGCTGGTCGGCGCCGACGGCGGAAACTCCGTGGTGCGGCGGAACCTGGCGCCCGAGGTCGGGCTGGTCGACTCGGACCTGTGCGGGGCGATGGGGCGCACCCCCGTCACCGACCGTTTCCTGCGGCTGGTTCCCGGGCGCGGCACGATGGTGAAGGGCCCCGGGATCACGCTGATGCTGGGACGCATGCAGTTCGGCAGGGAGCCCTCCGAGGCCGCCGCCGAGATCGCCCCCGGGCTGGACATGCCGTACCGCGACAGCTACGTGCGGTGGGTGCTGCTGGTGCCGCCGGAGCACCCGGCGGCGACCGACCCCGGGCGTGCCCGGGACGACGCGCGCGAGCTCGTGCTGGACCTCATCGACGGCTGGCATCCCGACCTGCGGGATCTGGTGCGCTCCGCCGACATGAGCGCCGTCGGCCGGTCCAAGGTCTACGACCGGCCGATGCCGTCCTGGCCGGTCGGCCGGGTCACGCTGCTCGGCGACGCCGCGCACCTGACGCTGGCCAGCGGCGGGAACGGAGCCAACACCGCGATGCAGGACGCCGCGCGGTTGTGCGCGTCGCTGGCCGAGGTCGACCGGGGCGAGCGGGAGCTGATTTCGGTACTGGGCGCGTACCAGGACGACCTGCTCGAACGTGGGAACGCCGCGGTGGAGTTCGGCAAGCAGGCGCTGAAGAGGTTCGTCCCTGACACGGCGGCATCCCAGTAGGGTGCTGTCGTGAAAGACAGCTTTGTACTATTTGAAGCCTCTTTGGGCGATGGGGACACGCTCGGGGAGATCCACGCGGAGTCCTGGGAAGCTGCCTACGCCGGCTTCTTCGACCCGGCGTTCTTCGCCGAAGCGGTGCGGCAGCGGCGCGGGAAGTGGCATGACGTGCTCGGCAAGCGGCAGGACACCATCCTGCTGGCCGCGCTGGCCGGACGGCCGCTGACCTTCTCCTACTTCGGCTCCTCGCCGACGAGGCCGGGCTGGGCGGAGATCTTCGGTTTCTACAGTCACCCCGACGGGTGGGGCACCGGCGGCGCGAACGTCCTGATGGCCGCCTCCCTGCGCAGGCTGCGCGAGGACGGCTTCGGCGGGGTGCATCTGTGGACGCTGCGTGACACGCCTCAGTCCCGCCGCTTCTACGCCAAGAGCGGTTTCACCGAGTCGGGTGCCGTCCGCGGACACGACTTCGGGGACGGCAACCCGCTCCAACAGGTCGAGTACGAGCTCGTCCTCGACTGATCGGCACCACGCATGGCCGAGGCCGCCCGTCGCCCTCACCTTTCTCTCACCGCGAATGGGGCGAACGATGTCGTGAACCCCACACGCAGACGCTGCGATCCGGCAAGGCGATCAGCGGCGTGTAGCGTCCTTGCGACGCCGACGCCGACGCCGAGGCCGGCGCCGACGCCGACGTCACGGCTGGGCCGGCTCCTCGGGGACGCCGGTGTAGGCGGCGATCGTGCGGTCGGCGGCGGCCTGGGCCTGCGCCGGGTCGGTGCCTGAGGCCACGCTCGCCTCGCGCCACCGCTCGTTGCTGAGCGTCATGAACCGCCTGCCCTCCTCGGAGGCGGCCCACGCCGCGCCGTCCGCGGATTCGAGCCCCTGCCCGGGCGTCAGGTGCTGGGAGAGGCCGAGCAGGCCCATGTCCCAGCCGACGCCGACCGCTCCCGGGCCGAACTGGGCCCACCGCTCGTCGTCCACGTGGGCGACGTGCTCCAGCAGGAACCGCGCCCGCCCGTCCGGCTCGGCCGTGAGGCGGACCTCGATCCAGCTCACCTCTCCGCCGAACTCCCAGGTCGCCGCGTAGCCCTTCGGAGGGTCGCAGCGCTCGATGGTGCCGCCGGCGTTGCCCTCGAGCTGGTACCTGCCGTGGAGGCGCAGGTCACCCGAGACCGGCAGGAACCACCGGGAGATCCGGGCCGGGTCGGTGACGGCGTCCCAGAGCTCGTCCACTGAGATGTCGTACGCCTGGCTCACGGTGACGACGCGGGCCTCCCCCGCCTCGAGGACCCGGCTGCCGACCTGCCGTCGTACGGCGCTTACCTGCTCGATGACGTCGATCACGTTCTCGCTCCACTTCGCTCGATCCCGGCCGGACGGCCGTCAGGTGAAAATATCACGTGTTGCTTATATAAGGGCAAGCTTTCGTCCGCGCGCCCGTGCAGCCGGGCCCGGTCCGTCCACGAGAGGCGGACCCGGTAGTCTTTCCACCTCCAGCGATGGACCGACCGAGGAGGTGAGCCCCGTTACCGCCAGAACAGGCCGGGTGCTCCCCCTCCGTATCGTGGTGCCCTGACGCAGGGCTCTGAGGGAGCGCCCATCGGCATTCCGAAAGGCTCCCCAATGTCGGTTTCTCCCTCGTCCCTCCCGCTCTCCGCCATCGTCACCAGGCTCCGTGCCGCCGGCTGCGTCTTCGCCGAGGACGAGGCCGAGCTGATCACCTCCACGGCCCGTACCCCGGCCGAGACCGCCGCCATGGTGGACCGGCGGGTCTCCGGCTTCCCTCTTGAGCACGTGCTGGGCTGGGCGGAGTTCTGCGGTCTGCGGATATCCGTGGCGCCGGGAGTCTTCGTGCCCCGCCGGCGCACCGAGTTCCTCGTCCGTCAGGCCGCCGCGCTCGTCCGGCCGCGAGCCGTCGTCGTCGACCTGTGCTGCGGTTCCGGCGCGCTTGGCGCCGCGCTGGCCGAGGCCCGGGACCAGGTGGAGGTACACGCCTCCGACATCGATCCCGCCGCTGCGGAGTGTGCCCGCCGCAACCTCGCCGCCGCCGGTGGCCGGGTGTACGAAGGCGACCTGTACGAGCCGCTGCCCGCGACGCTTCGGGGCCGCGTGGACGTCCTGCTCGCCAACGTGCCGTACGTGCCGACCGGGGAGATCGAGCTTCTCCCCTCCGAGGCCCGCCTGCACGAGGCGCGGGTGG
The DNA here is from genome assembly GCF_040802045.1 of Microbispora sp. NPDC049125. NCBI lineage: Bacteria > Bacillati > Actinomycetota > Actinomycetes > Streptosporangiales > Streptosporangiaceae > Microbispora > Microbispora sp. NPDC049125. The sequence goes on from NZ_JBEZDW010000055.1 coordinate 20,304, forward strand.
CGCTCGACGGCGGCGCGGACGGCCTCGACGTCCTGCGGCGGGTCTCCGCCGCGGCGCCGCTGTGGCTGGCGCCGGGAGGCTGCCTGCTGTTCGAGACCAGTGAGCGCCAGGCGGGCCAGGCCATGGAGGTCGTCGGCCGCGACGGGCTGCTCCCCCGGCTGGCCGCCTCCGAGGAACTGAACGCCACCGTCGTCATCGCGGCCAAGGCCGCGCCTCCGGTCTGAGGGCGGAGGACGCCACGGCGCCGGGATCGGTCGTGCGCAGCTGCTGTGTCAGGCTGGTTCGAGCCCGATGAGCCGGGCGAGGACGGCCACCTGATCGGCGAAGTGTTCCACGAACCCGGCGGATTTGGGGTCCGTGCCGCAGACGCCTTCGATGACCTGCGGCAGCGTGGTGGTCGCCATGGCGGCGGCCATCAGCATGACGAGCAGGCAGGCCGGGTCCACCTCGGCCGGAAGCCGGCCGGACTCCTGCACCGCGCGCAGCTCGTCGACGCTATCGGCGAGTTGCCGGGTGCGGGAGGCGCGGTCGGGATCGTCGTCCGGCCCGGTGTACTGCAGCCCGCTCCAGGCCAGCAAGCGGGGCCCCTCCGGGTTGTGCAACACCTCCAGGGCATAACGGCGCAGCTGCTCGGGCAATGGTGTGCCCGGCGGCACCAGCTCGCGCTGCCGCTGCTGCCACTGTTGCGACATGGCCTGGTAGAGGCCCTCTTTGCCGTCGAAATAGTAGGAGATCAGCTGCTGGTTGACGCCCGCCCTGGCCGCGATCGCCCTGATCCTGGCGCCCACGTAACCATGCGCGCTGAACTCGGCCGCCGCCGCGTCGAGAATCAGCTTGCGGGTGTGGTCGGGGTCGCGTTGCCGCTCATGTGGCTTCGGTGACCTGCGAGGTTTGGACGGCACCCGCGGATTGTACATGCAACGAGCAAGCTCAAACAGCTGCATGGTTTTATCAAGCAAATGTTTGACACGGTTGAGCGGTCGGTTGACCATGGGAAGGGCGCCGGCTCCACGGCGCGATTCCGACCAGGAAGGACGACGCGATGGCGGACGAAACACGGATTCTCATCGCCGGCGGCGGCGTCGGCGGGCTGGCACTCGCGCAGGCGCTCCGCCAAGGCGGGCTTGACGTCGCCTTATACGAGCGAGACCCGTCGCCGGAGATCCGAAACCAGGGCTACCGCATCCACATCGACCTCAACGGCAACGCCGCGCTGAGGACCTGCTTGCCGGCGCGGGTGCTCGACCTGGTACGTCGTGCCAGCGGGGCCAACAGCGATCTCGTGGCCGCGTACACCCACCGACTGGAGCAGGTGATGGCGCAGACCTTCCCGGGAACCCCCGACGACGTGATCACCCACGTGGACCGGAACGCGTTCCGGGATGGGCTTCTCACTGGTCTGAGCGATGTCGTCCACTTCGGGCGGACGCTGTCCGGCTACCAGATCACCGATTCCGGCAGGGTGCGGGTGGAGTTCGCCGAGGGCGGCGGCGACGTGGGTGATCTGCTCGTCGGCGCGGACGGCGTCCGCTCGGCGGTACGCCGCCAGTTGCTTCCGCACGCGACCGTCAGAGACCTCGGTCTCCGATGCGTCTACGGCCGAATGACGATCAACGAAGCCACCGGCGCTCTCATCCCGGACGACTTCGACCGGGGATTCTGCTGGGTCGCCGACGACGACGGGTGCGGTGCCGCTTTCGGGCCGGTACGGTTCCGGTCCCGGCCCGAAGGCGCGTCGGACTACCTGATGACCACCCTCGTCGCAACTTCCAAGCGGCTGGCGATCCCCGATGAGGAGCTGTTCACGCTGGACCCGGAGAAGCTGTGGAAGATCTCGGCCGAGCTCGTCGCGGACTGGCATCCGGCGCTCCGGGAGCTCTTCGCGCACGCCGACGCCGGCACGTTCTTCCCGATCAGAATCCAGGCCGCTGAGCCCGTCGAGGCGTGGAAGTCCGGCCCGGTCACGCTGCTCGGTGACGCCGTCCATCTCATGCCGCCGACCGGCGGCGCCGGCGCGAACACCGCTCTGCAGGACTCCGCCACGCTGGCCGGCGAGCTGCTTTCCGCCGCACGCGGCGAGAAATCGCTGATCGACGCGGTCGCCGCGTACGAACGCGTCATGCTGCCGCGTGGCTTCGACGCCGTCGGCCACTCGCTCCGGATGGCCGGCCAGATGTTCGGCAGGGCCTTCTGACAAGGGAGTCCTCGGCATGCCTACGGGCCTGCGGGCATCGACAGTCCAAACTGGACAGTTCAGACTGTTGGTTCTAGGGTGACATGGTGGACGCAGACGCCGAGGGCATCTCCGAGTCGGCCGCCCGCGCGGCCCGTGACCTGCGGGTGGTGTTCAGCCGGCTGCGCCGCCGGCTGAGAGAGGCCTACGACACCCGTGACCTCACTCCCAGCCAGACATCCGTGCTCAGCAGGCTGGGCAAGGAGGGGCCCGCCTCGGCCAGCGACCTGGCGGCGGCCGAGCGGGTCCGTCCGCAGTCGATGGCGGCCACGCTGGCGGTGCTCGACCAGCGCGGGCTGGTCCAGCGCCGCCCCGACCCTGGCGACGGTCGCCGGCAGCTGATCTCACTCAGCGAGGCCGGCCGGGAGTTCTTCGACGACCGCCGGCGGGTGAGTGAGGAATGGCTCACCCGGGCCCTGCATGACCACTTCACGGAGGCGGAGCGCCAGACCGTCATCGAGGCCATGGCGCTGCTGGACAGACTCACCCACCCGTGACACCCGCTTCGCCCGCTCAGCGCGCCGCGCGCTGGACGGCTCCGAGGCGATCCGCACCACGAAAGGCACACTCATGGCTGTCAGCACGCTCGACGCACGCACGGCGCTCGTTCTCATCGACCTGCAGAACGGCGTCATGTCCGCTCCCACCACGCCGTACACGGGCTCCGAGGTGGTGGTCCGCGCGGCCGAACTGGCCGGCGCCTTCCGCGCGCACGGCGCCCCGGTCGTCCTCGTGCGGGTCAGCATCGCGGCCGACGGAGCGGACGCCACGCCGGGACGCACCGAGTCCCCGGGCCGGGCCGGCGGCCGGCCGGAGGGCTGGGACGTCATCGTCGACGACCTGGGGGGCCACCCCGGGGACATCACCGTGACCAAGCGCAACTGGGGCGCCTTCTACGGCACCGACCTGGACCTGCAGCTGCGCCGCCGCGGTGTCACGCAGATCGTGCTGGGCGGTGTCGCGACCAGCATCGGCGTGGAGTCCACCGCGCGGGCCGCCTACGAGCACGGCTACCACGTCACGCTGGCGACCGACGCCATGACCGACCTCAACCCGGACGCCCACCGCAACAGCGTCGAGTGGATCTTCCCCCGCCTCGGCGAGAGCGGCACCACAGCCGAGATCATCGAGCTGCTGGCCAAGACCCGCCCCTGACACCCGCGCGCGGCGCGCTCGACAGCCACCTCATCCCATCTCATCCATGGCCGTACTGTCCTCGCCCGGGGGCTGGATTTGACCGCTCCCGTTGCCGATGCAGCAAGATGTGGTGATGGACGAACTCGGCGACGTGCTGCACGCGGTGGGCCCCCGGCTGCGCTTACTGCGACAGCGCAGAGGCGCCACCCTCGCCCAGCTGTCCGCGACGACCGGGGTCTCGGTGAGCACGCTGTCGCGGCTGGAGTCCGGACGGCGCAAGCCGACGCTGGAGCTCCTGCTGCTACTGGCCAGGGCTCACCAGGTGCCGCTGGACGAGCTTGTCGGCGCCCCCGCGACAGGCGATCCGCGGGTCCATCCGCGTCCGTTCGAGCGGAACGGCAGGACCTTCATCCCGCTGACCCGCCGCCCGGGAGGCATGCAGGCGTACAAGATAGTGATCCCGGTGAACTGGCCCTCGCACGAGCCTGACCTGAAGATCCACGACGGCTACGACTGGATGTACGTCCTGTCCGGCAAGATACGGCTGCTGCTCGACCGGCACGACGTGCTGCTCACCGCCGGAGAGGCGGCCGAGTTCGACACCCGCATCCCGCACTTCTTCGGCAACCCCGGACCGGAGGTGGCGGAGGTCCTCAGCCTGTTCGGCCCCCAGGGCGAACGGGCGCACGTCAAAGCCCGCCCCCGGCAACGCACCCCCTGACCCCTTGGCGTACCGGCTCGACCGGACGGTCCGGGGGCGGGATAACGTTGCGGTGGTGACGGTCGTCCGGTCCCTGTGCCTTTTCGCCCTGGCCGCGCTCGCGGAGATCGGCGGCGCCTGGCTCGTATGGCAGGGCGTGCGCGAGCATCGCGGCGTCGCGTGGATCGGCGCCGGCGTGATCGCGCTCGGCCTGTACGGATTCGTCGCCACCCTGCAGCCCGACGCCGCCTTCGGGCGGATCCTGGCCGCCTACGGCGGGGTGTTCGTCGCCGGGTCGCTGGCCTGGGGCATGGTCGTGGACGGGTTCCGTCCGGACCGGTGGGACGTCGTCGGCGCGGTCGTCTGCCTGGCCGGAGTGGCCGTCATCATGTACGCCCCCCGCGGCTGATCGCCACACTCGCCGGGCCGTCAACGCCGCAGGCTGTCGATGACCAGATCCAGCAGCCGTTCGGCCTGCTTCTCACCGGCCGGGCCGGGCGGCACCCTCCACACGCAGCCCATCATCAGCAGCACGTCGTCGGGATCGAGACCGGGCCGGATGGTGCCGTCCGCCTCGCCCGCACGCATGATCACGGAGATGGCGCCGATCACCGGGCCGTAAGTCTCGTTGGCGACGGCGTCGTGGGTGGCGGCGGTGAGCGCGTCGCCGAGCCCGCGCTTGATGACGATGTAGCTCGCGAGTCGTTCGAACCACCGCCGCAACGCGATCAGCGGCGGCTCGGTGCGCAGCAGCTCGGGCGCCCAGTCGACCAGCTTCTGCACCTCGGCACGGAACACCTCCAGCACCAGCGACTCGCGGTTGGGGAAGTGACGGTAGAGCGTGCCCGGGCCGACGCCGGCGCGCTTGGCGATCGAGTTCAGCGAAGCGTCACCGTCCTCCGTCAACGCGTCCCGCGCGACGCTGAGGATCCTCGCGCGGTTCTGCTGGGCGTCGCTTCGCTGCGGCACGGCGCAGACCACCCCTTCACATGAGCCGGTTGCTATACGGATACCTCTCCGTTAAGGTCCCATTTGTGCGGAGACCTCTCCGTTTAGGCGAAGGTTAGCAGGTCTGGAGACAGTGATGGAGTACGTGAAGCTCGGGGCCACCGGTCTGGACGTTTCCCCGATCGCGATCGGCGCGATGACCTACGGCGAGCCCGACCGCGGTCACCCGGTTTGGTCGCTGCCCGAGGAACAGTCCCGGCCGCTCATCAAGCACGCCTTGGAGCAGGGCGTCAACTTCTTCGACACGGCCAACCTGTACTCCTACGGCTCCAGCGAGGAGATCCTCGGCCGCGCGCTGCGCGACTTCGCCAGCCGCGACGACGTGGTGATCGCGACCAAGCTGCGGCACCCGATGCGGCCGGGCCCCAACGGCAAGGGCCTGTCCCGCAAGGCGATCATGACCGAGATCGACCACAGCCTGCGCCGGCTGGGCACCGATTACGTGGACCTCTACCAGATCCACCGCAACGACCCGGGCACGCCGCTCGAGGAGACTCTGGAGGCGCTGCACGACCTGGTCAAGGCCGGCAAGGTGCGCTACCTCGGCGCGTCGTCCATGCACGCGTGGGAGTTCAGCAAGGCGCTGCACACCCAGAAGGCCAACGGCTGGGCCCGGTTCGTGTCCCTGCAGAACCATTACAACCTGCTGGCACGCGAGGAGGAGCGGGAGATGCTTCCGCTGTGCGCCGACGAGGGCGTCGGCACCATCGTGTGGAGCCCGCTGGCGCGCGGACGCCTGGCCCGGGCCTGGGACGACACCGCCACCACTCGGTCACAGACCGACGGCGGCTACGCCGACATGCTCTACTCCACCCCGGAGAGCGACCGGCGAATCGTCGACGCTGTCGGCGCCGTCGCCGAAGGCCGGGGCGTCAGCCGCGCCCAGGTGGCGCTGGCGTGGCTGCGGGCCAACCCGGTCGTCACCGCCCCGCTGGTCGGCGCGAACACCATCCGGCACACCGACGAGGCCGTGGCGTCGCTGGACATCGAGCTGACCGCCGAGGAGATCGCCCAAGTGGAGCGGCCGTACACGCCGAGGTACGACTTCCAGGGCATTTCCAGCGACGCCGAGTTGCAGCGGATCATGGCTCGGATACCGGGATACGCCACCACATCCTGAATCCCGTCCGGACAAGCCGCGCGGCGGGCTACCGCTTCCCGACGGTGTAGGTCAGGTGGGTCACCCGGGACGATGCGACCGTGCGGGTCTGGTCGAGGGCGATGCGGGCAGGGTCCACGCGGTCGAACAGGCGGATGCCGGTGCCGAACAGCACGGGCGCGAGAGTAATCGAGAACTCGTCGATCAGGCCGCTGTCCAGATACTCCTGGATGGTCTCGGCGCCGCCGGCGATGCGGACGTCGCGGTCGCCGGCGGCCTCGCGTGCCTGGTCGAGCGCGCTCTCGATGCCGTCGTTGACGAAATGGAAGGTCGTGCCGCCCGGCCGCTCCCACGGGTCACGCTTGGTGTGGGTCACGACGAAGACCGGGGTGTGGAACGGGGCCTCCTCCGGCCATGCCAACTCGCCGCCGTCGAACATCCGCTTGCCCATGACGCTCACGCCGGTCCGCTCGTACGTCGCCCGAGCGATGTCGTTGTCGATGCCTTCCTCGCCGCCCTCGCCGAGCTTGAGGTTCTCCCTGAACCACCGCTGTGGGAACAACCACGCCTGCAGCTCCGACCACTTCGTCATCCAGCGCTGGACCCGCGGGTCGTTCCGGCCCTGGGGTGAGAAGACGTCCTCGACGGGCACGGCCTCCGGCGCCATGAAGCCGTCGAGCGACATCGTCACGCTGAAGAACACCTTTCCGGCCATCAGCTCTCCACTTCCTTCGGGGTGGTCTCGTTCCAGGTGAGTTCGGCGACGTAGGCCGCCAGGTTGCGCAAGGTCTGCTCGCCGCCCTCGATCGCGTGGTACTTCTCCACCGCCTCCTCACGGAGCTCCTTGGTGGGGAACACCGTGCGCATCACGATCCGGGTCTCCTCGCCGGCCGGCTCGAAGGTCAGGACCGACTCGAAGGCGTCGGGGTCGTCGCGGGACTCGCCGTGCAGCAGCGCGATCCGCTCCGGCGGGACGATCTCCCGCCAGGTGATCCACTCCTGGTAGTCGGTTCCGTCCGGTCCGTGCATCACGAAGTCCCAGTCCCCGCCGACGCGGAACTCGAAGGACCGCGTGGTGGTGGAGAACCCCTCCGGTCCCCACCACCGCGACAGGTGCCGGACCTGCGTGAACGCTTCGAACACCAGCTCCCGAGGTGCGCCGATGACCCGCGACATCACGATCTCGCGGTCCGCGGTCGCGTGTGCGGGCTCGCCGTCGCTACTGGTCGTCGCCATCCGTTGGTTCCTCCCGCCTTGCTTGTTTGAGGTCTTGCACGTACTCGTCCAGCCGGTCGAAGGTCTCGTTCCAGAATTCCTCGAAGCCGCCCACCCAGTCGTGGATCGGCCGCAGCCCGCGGGCGTCCAGGCCGTACAGCCGCTGCTTGCCCGCCCCGCGGACCCGCACCAGCCCGACCTCGCGGAGCACCCGCAGGTGCTTGGACGCCTGCGGCTGGCTCATCCCCAGGTCCCGCGCCAGCTCGGTCACGGGCCGCTCGCCGCCCCGCAGCAGCACCAGGATCTCCCGCCGCTGCGGCTCGGCGATCGCATTGAACGCGTCCGAGGTCGTCGCCGCTCGTGCCATGGCGGCAATCATATGCCTATATGGGAAAGTGTCAACGCTGTGTGACCAACGACCGGAGCCGTTGGACTGGGCATGACCCACCAGCAGTGCGAACCCGATCTCGGCTACCTGTACCTGGACTTCGCCCCGGTTCACCTGGACGACGACGAAGCCCCCGGGGCAAGCACGCGCTCGCGTGCCGCGCCGCAAGGCGGAACCCGGCTCGCCGTGCCGCTCGCCCTCGCGCCGGACGGCCCGGCCGCCGGCATCCGCATCGGCTACGGCCCACGCGCTCCTTACCGGCACAGGCTGCGCTCGGCGGTCGTGATCAGGGCCTACCTCGTCGGCGGACAGGGCTCGGCCGGTGGTGTACAGCAGGTCGAAGCCGTCGAAGCTCGTCAGCAGCCAGAGCAGGTCGGCGGCCTGGCCGATTAAGGGCTCTGGGCACCGTTTCGAACTTCCTGGTGCCGTGGAACACGGTCGACATTGACGACGCTTCACACCAGATGCGGGCGCAGGGCCATCCGGCCGAGATCGACAGCGGCGCGGTGCGAAGGCAGAGCTGACGGACGGCCTTCCCGTGGGAGCCGATCAGCGAGTCAGGTCTGTGTCGCGTTCAACGAGGCGGACGTTCGTCAGCCCAGGCAGAACTCGTTGCCCTCGATGTCCTGCATCACGAGGCACGACTCGTTTTCTTCATCGGCGGGCAGGAGCCGCACGCGTTTCGCGCCGAGAGGGATCAATCGTGCGCATTCGGCCTCGAGGGTTGCCAGGCGCTCTGCACCGACGAGTCCGGTGCCGACCCGCACGTCAAGGTGCAGCCGATTCTTGGCGACCTTGCCTTCGGGAACGCGCTGGAAGTACAGCCGCGGACCGACACCCGAGGGGTCGCTGCATGCGAACCATGAGTCCCGCTGCTCGGGCGGCAGCGTCCGATTGAAGTCGTCCCAACTGGCGAATCCCTCAGGCGGTGCCGGCGCGACATACCCCAACACCTCGCACCAGAAGCGACCGACACGCTCAGGTGAAGCGCAATCGAAGGCGACTTGAATCTGCCTAACGGATCCCATGGGAAAATCCTCCCATAGATCACCATACATACCGTAATCGTCCACTGTGCGCCCCGGCCGGATTGGCGAAGTCGGTCGGATCATCGACCACTGTCACACTCGGCGAGGAAGACTTCCGCAGTCCGAAGGAAGGATGGACCACCGTCCACGGCGACAGCGAGTCGCTGGACGCCACGATCAGCGGCGCCGACCACGTCGCCATCAAGGACGCCCTCGACACCATCGCTGAAGTCCTCACCGCGCACCTGCGGGAGGACGCCCTTCGGGACGGACTGAGACCGAGTCACTCAGGGCTCAAGTGCCGCGAACGGCGTCCGCCGACAGCCGGACCTGGCCGCAACGGCGGACCGAACGCGTCCTGGAGCGTACCGTCCCCGCCTCAGCCGGTGTCGTCCTGCACCGGATAGTGGATGATGACCGCACCGCCGGTGGCGTAGTTGGCGACATCGGCGGCTACCCGTTGGCCTTGCGGCGACGCCCGCGCCGCGGCCATGGCGGCGGCGTCGGCGAAGTCGTCTTCGAAGACCGCGAAGTACGGCGCTTCCCCCTTGGTCGCCGCCACGTCGAAGCTGTAGCGCCACGCAAGCAGGCCGGGCCAATTCATGACCAGTGGAAGGTGGTTGGTCACGTAGTAGTCGCGGAAGTGGTCAGGCCGCCCGAATCGGTATCGCGCAGCCTGCGCTCAGCGCCCGGATTCGCCGATTGGAAACGGAACTCGGTAACGCCCTGCTGGTTCGAGACACGCGGAGCGTCGTACTGACCGCGGCCGGTGCGGCTTTGGCGGAGTCCGCGCCGCCTGCGCTGGCGGCGCTGGACCGGGCATGGGACACCGCCCGGCGGGCGGGGGCCGGTGAGCTGGGCACGCTCCGCATCGGATACAGCCTCAGCGCCGGGGCCGAGACGGCTCCGGCCCTGGTGGACAAGTTGATTCGCAGCGGTCCCGGACTCGAGGTCGGCGCGGTCCCGATGGCGACGCTCGAGATCTCCCCCGCGGTCGCCGACGGCCGCATCGATGCCGGGATCACCCGCGGTGAACAGCCGGGCCGTGGCGTGCGCCGGTACCTGCTGCGGCGTGAGCGGATCGGCGTCCAACTGGCGCAGCACCATCCGCTGGCCGAACACCCGGAGATCGAGATCGCCGCCGCGGCCGCGTATCCGCTGCGACTCCCCGACCGTGCGGCCAACCCCGTGATCCACGACCAGCTGGCCGCATTGTTCCGCGACACCCGGCCACATCCCCGATTCCACACGCCCACAGTCTCTTTCGACATGTCACAGCGCGATCTGCGCAACGGGCTCACCCTCGCCCCGGCCGGCGAGGCCGCCGTCACGGGATCACCGCCCGGCATCACCTGGCGACCGCTGCACGGCGCACCCGGCCTGACGATCCACCTGGTCCTTCCGCGCGAACAGTCGCCGCTACACCGCCGCGTCCGTGCCGCCGCCAAAACCCTGGCGCACGAGCTGCACTGGCTGTCGGACTGACGGGCAGCGGGTCATGCCAGGCGAACTTCCGCGGTGGCGAGGCCGAAGACCTTGCGGCACTCCCACCGGGTCCAGCCGAGATACGGGCAAAACCGGCCACGAGTCGATCTTGACGCCCCGTTTCCGCAGGCAGGCGTACGGTCAGCGGTCAACCGTGATCAGTCTGAGGGCATCTTCCTTGTCTTTGTCGGACGGCAAGCTGTAGCGGCGGGTGGTCTCCAGGCGGGAGTGGCCAAGGATCTCGGCGACCAAGACCAGGTCGGTCTTGCCGCGGACCAGAGTGGTGGCGAGCGTATGGCGCAGGACGTGCGCGGTGGTGGGATCATCCAGCCCGGCCGTCTGAGCGATCTCGGCGATGGTGCCGCTGGCCGCCCGGGCGGTCAGCCGTCCCCCCTTGGCATTGAGGAACAGAGCTCGGTTGCCGTCGGCGTTGGGCCAGTTGGGGCGTTCGTCGAGCCAGAGCTGCAGTTCGTGGCGGAGCTTGGGGTGGATGTCGACCTCGCGGAACTTGCCGCCCTTGCCGTACAGGCGCAGTTTGCCCTTGCGGGCCGACATCTGGACGTCGCCGACATCGAGGCGGACGACCTCGCTGATGCGCGCGCCGGCGTAGTACGGGATCAGCGCGATGCACCGGCCCCGGGGCGACAGATGCGCCTCCACGGCGCGCAGCCAGCGGATGCGGGCGCGCTCCTCCAGCGCGCGCGGCGCGCTCTTGGGCAGGTCTTCGCGGCCGACGACGGCCTTGCCCAGGCCCTTGCGGACGTGGAAGTCGTCCAGCGCGGTGAGGACGGAGTTGACGTAGACGCGGCTGCGCCTGGCCGGGCCGTCGCGCAGCAGCCACATGCGATAGTCGCGCACCGCCCAGTCCCGAGCCTGCCGATCGGCGAGGGGATCGGCGGAATAGGTGGCGGCGTGATCGGACAGCCAGGACAGGAACATGCGCACGCGCGAGCGGTAGGTGCGCCGGGTCTCGTCCGACAGCGGCGCGCGCTCCAGCGCCGCGGCGTACTCGCCGAGCACCGCGTCGTAGGCGGGCGGCAGCCGGGTGGGGCGGGCGCCCGGACGGCGCTTCGTAATCTCGGAAGTCACACCTGGGAGTCTACTTCCGAGATTGTGTTGATCTCGGAAGCACGGGATTGCCCGGCGCGGACAAGAACGCTTGGGAGCCCGGTGGGTAGCACGAGATCGGACCGCGGGCGCCACATCCTGCGCATGGGCTACTGACATGGGGGTCAGCGGGGGCTGCTGGCGCCGGCCTGCAGGAGTTTGGCGAGGATCGCGCTCAACTGGCCGCGCTCGGCGGGGGTGAGGGCCTGGAAAGTGTCCTCGAGGAAGGCCGGGATCAAGGCTTGGGCCTCGGCGAGCCGCCGGCGGCCTGAGTCGGTGATGGTGACGGCGTAGGAGCGCCGGTCGCGGGGGTTGCGTTCCCTGCGGACGTGGCCCGCCTGCTCCAGGTCGTCGCAGATGCCGACCATGACGCTGCGGTCGATCCGGAGTTCCTCGCTGAGCGTCTGCTGGGAGCACGGGCCGACGGCGTCGAGCATCTGGAGCACGAGATGTTGCCCGACTCCGAGCCCTTCCCCGGCGGCGTGCAAGTCGGCGGCGCGGGCCACGGCGGCCGAGGCCCGGCACAGTGCGATGTCCAGCCGCTCGGCGGCGAGTTGCGGAAAGTACGCCGTCCCGCGGTCCGTCGTTCTGGTCGTTGTCGCCATCACTCTCCTCTTGCGTTCAGCCGTCACTCTACCGCAACTACATCTCCACGCAGACTGTTTGACAGCAGATGATTTGCAGGCATACGGTCAAAACCGTCTTTCCGCCAATTGTTTTCTTGCAGATGGAGAGTGATCGTGACCCGACCCGACGGTCGCCAACAGGTGGCCCTGGTGTTGTTGTGCGCCGCGGTGTTCCTGGACTCGATGGATCTGTCGTTGATGGGCGTGGCCCTGCCCGCCATCGGGCGTGATCTGTCGCTGCCGGAGAGCACCCTGCAGTGGCTGATGTCCGGCTACGCGGTCGCCTACGGCGGCTTCCTGCTGCTCGGTGGCCGCATCGCCGATCTGTTCGGCCGCCGCCGGGTGTTCCTGCTCTCGCTGGCGGTGTTCGCGGCGGCGAGCCTGGTCGGCGGGTTGCTGTCGGCGGGATGGCCGCTGGTGGCCACCCGGGTGATCAAGGGGGTGGCGGCCGCGCTTACCGCCCCGGCGGCGCTGTCGCTCATCACCACCACCTTCGCCGAGGGGCCGCAGCGCAACCGGGCGCTGGGGGTCTATTCGCTGGCCGGGGCGACCGGCTACACCGCCGGGCTGATCGCCTCCGGCCTGCTGACCGAGATCAGCTGGCGGCTGGTGTTCTTCCTGCCGGTCCCGATCGCCCTGCTGGTGCTGGCCGCAGCGCCGCTGGCGCTGCCACGCGGCGTTCGGCCGCCTGGGGCGCGCGAGGGGTTCGACGTCGCCGGCGCGGCCGCGGTCACCGGCGGCGTGTTGCTGCTGGTGTTCGCGCTGACCGAGAAGAGCCGGCCGGCCGGTGTCGTGGCTGTGCTGCTGCTGGGCACCTTCGTCGTCATCGAGCGCCGACGACGCGCGCCGCTCGTCCCGCTGGAGGTGTTCAGGTCCGGCACCGTGGGCGCCGCCAATCTCGCGGCGCTGGCCTGGGCGTGTGCGACGATCGGCTGGCAGTTCGTCGCTGTGCTGTATCTGCAGCAGGTGCTCGGCTACAGCGCGCTGGCCACCGGGCTTGGGATCGTCCCGATGGGCCTGGCCATCGTCATCGCCGCCAACCTGGCCGGCCATCTGATCAGCCGGTACGGCCTGGGGCGGGTGGCCGCCGCCGGGATGCTGGTCCAGGGCGCGGGCATCCTGTTGTTCCTGCGGGCCGGGGCCACCGGCGACTACGCCACGATGCTGCTGCCCGCGCTGGTCGTTCACGGCATCGGCAACGGGCTGTCCTTCCCGAGTCTCAACATCGCCGCCGTCGCCGGCCTGCCCGACGAGAGGCAGGGACTGGCCTCGGGACTGGTCACCTCCGCCGTCCAGATCGGCGCCGGCATCGGCGTGGCGGTGCTGGCGGCGATGATGACGCTCGGCGACTCCACGCTGACCGGATACCGGATCGCCTTCCTGACGGCGGGCGGCTTCTCCCTGCTCGGCGCCCTCGTCGCCGCCTTCGGCCTGCGCTCCCGCCGCCCCGCACCCATACCCGCCCCCACCGCCTGAAGGAGACCCACATCATGACGCTGGATCTCACACCCGACGAACTGCTGAGCACGACCCGCGCCGTACGCAAGCGCCTCGATCTCACCCGCCCGGTGCCGCGCGAGCTGATCGAGGAGTGCGTGGACATGGCCGTACAGGCGCCCACTGGGCGCAACCGGCAGCGCTGGCACTTCATGGTCGTGACCGAGGCCGAGCAGCGACGGGCCGTGGCCGACATTTTCCTGCGCGCCCTGCCGCTGGCCATCGGGCAGCCGCTGACCGAACGCGACGTGCGGCGGATGAACTACCACTCCGGCTCCACCGAGCGGGTCTTCGACGGCCTGCGCCACCTGGCCGACAACATCCACCGGGTGCCCGCGTTCGTCATCCCGGGCGTGGAGGGACGCACCGACCGCGCCCCGGCGGCCGTGCAGGCGGGGGCATGGGGATCGATCCTACCGGCGGTGTGGAGTTTCATGCTGGCCGCCCGGGCGCGCGGCCTGGGCACGGTGTGGACCACCGCGCAGGGACCGCTCGAACGCGAATTGGCCCAGGTGCTCAGCGTTCCGTACGAGGAGGTCATGCTGGCGGCGTTCATCCCGCTGGCCTTCACCCTCGGCACCGACTTCAAGCCCGCCCCCCGCATCCCGCGCGAGGAGGTCCTGCACTGGGAACGGTGGTGAGCACGCTTGCCAGGCGGGGCGGCGCTTGTCGGCGATCACTTTCTGCCAGGCCTCCGGCGCGAAGGAGACGTCCACGTGCTTGCGCACCGTCACGGTGGAGACCTCGCCCGTCGTCTCATCGACGACCTCCTCCTCGGCGGTGTACTCGTCGCCGATGAGCTCGCTGGTGCGGTTGGCGTTGGTGCGTACGAACTCCAACGCCTCCAGCAGCCTGCGGTCCGTGCTGGCCGGCTCCAGCACCAGTACGCCAGCCAGGCGCAGCAGCAGCCCGCGGTGTGAGCGGTAGAAGCGGTCCAGCAGCGGCAGGTAGTTGTCGCCGTGGAAGGCGGCCAGCGCCTCGTGCTCGGCTACCAGGCCGGTCAGGCCGCCGTTGGTCTCGATCGTCTCCAGCACCGCCCGGCCGGTCTCGTGCCGGTGCCGCACCGCCGTCCACGGGTTCGGCGCGTTCCTGGCCGCCAGGTCGACCTCCTTGGCCGCGCTCAGCACGTCGCCGAGCACCGCCAGCATCCGCTCGTTGCGCTGGCGCTGCTCGGCGCGGATGGTCTCCAGCAGCTCGCGGGCCTTGTTGTGCATGGTGTTCATCCGCTTGCACAGCATGGTCACCAGGTCATCACGGGCCCGCACCCGCGCCTGGTGCAGCACACATGCCTCCAGCACGATCCGCTTGACCTCGCCGTAGGCGCGCATCTCGGCGGCGTCCAGCGTCCGCACCTCGGCCGCGAAATGCGCGATCTTAGAAGCGGGCACCCCCTTCAGCCACGCGTCGCTGGCCCCCGCCATGCCATCCAGCCAGGCCAGATGGTCCAGTTGCAGGCGCAGCTTGGTCACCGTGGCCCGCGGCGCGCTCTTCTTGGCCCGGTCATGGCCGCTACGGCCGGTGGCCGGATCCACCTTCAGCATCGCCAGCAGGCGCGCATGGTCATCGAAGCTCATCCGGCCGTAGGCAAGGGTGAAGATGGCGCCGTTGACCTCCGCGCGCACCCGAGAGGCCAAATCATTCAGAGTGGAGGACGCCGGGAACTCGCAGCTGTTCCTGGCCAGCTCCTCCAGCGCCACGTTGATCAGATCGGCCGGGTGGTCCTTGGTCTTGACCGCCAGCCGGATCGCCTGCTCGGCCAGCTTGCGCGCAGCGTCCTGATCGCCGTCCAGCCCCAGCCGGGCCCGCACCAGCGCCTTGTGGTTGCGTCCCGTCCGCTCAGCCACGTCCGTCATGCCGACCTGCTCCGGCAGACCCAATTCGTTCCGTACGTGCTCGATCACCTGAGCCGGGATCTCGGCCACACGCGGGAACCGCCCCAGCCGCTGACAGCACTTCAACCACACCATCAGCGACAGCCGGGTCTCATCACTGTCGGTCATCTCCCGCGCCCAGTCCATCTCTGCCAGGCTCGGCGAGTACGCCTCACGCAGTTCGCGCTCGGAGATGGTCCGCTTGAACCGCGGGTAGGCGGTCTTGTCGATCGAGGCCATCAGGCACGGCCTTCCCCAGCACAGCCCCGATCATCACAGAATGGGTCGTACTGTAGCCGACCAAACACAATGCGCGAGACGGAACGTGGAATCTAGAGTCGGCACTCTCCCGCGCCCGAGAAGTGGCTTCCGAGATTACGCACCACCCGTCACGGGAAGTCGGCGCCGGGTACCGAATGCCCTCAACCCGGACCCGCGGTAGGCACGCCTGACGTTCTCAAAATCGACTCATGGCCGGTTTTACCCGTATCTCGGCTGGACCCGAACCGCAGCCGGTGACCCCAACTGCTTTCTTTCACCTAAGGCTCGGGAGCGGGATCGGGACCCAGGCGGATCTCTGCGGCGACCGCCCTTTCGCGTAGCTGACCGGCCTCGGCCCTGGCCACGTCGAGCTGTGCCCGCAGGTCGGACAGCCGGGCCCGCTCCAAAGTGAGCTCGGCCTGGATCCGGTCACGCTCAGCCGCCGCCGTACGGGCGGCTTCGACGGCCCGAGCCGCCTCCTCGGCGGCGGCGCTTCCACGGGCCCGCTCCCGGGCCGCCTCATCGGCGGCGCGGGCCGCCTCCCCCACGGCCTCGGCTCGGGAGGTCTCGGCTGTCTCCGCGCGGGCGAGCGCCCGGTCCCGGTCGGCCTGTGCGAGCGACACCTCCCGATCCCGCTCGGCTTCCGCGCGTGTCACGGCCCGGTCGCGTTCGGCCTCGGCCGCCTGTGCCCGTGCCAGGGCGGCGGCGCTCGCCTGCTCGGCCTCCCGATGCGCGCGCCGCGCCAGCTCCGCCTCGCTGCGGGCGCGCTCCGCCTCCTCCTGCGCACGGTCGCGCTCCTCCTGGGCCTGTACGGCAACCGCCCGAGCTTCGCGTACCTCGGCGGACGCCCGGTCGACCCGGTCGGCCAGCTCCCGGACGGCCTGCTCGCGAGCGGCCTCGGCGACGCTGGCCCTGCGGGTGGCCTCGGCGGTCTCCTGGCGGGAACGCCGCTCGGTGAGCGCCGCCTCCCGGAGGGCGGCCAGTGCCTGCTCGCGCGCGTTCTCGGCGTCGGCGAAGGCGGTGTCCCGCTCGGCGTAGGCGTCTTCCGCCCTCCTGTTCGCCTCCGCCGCCTCCCGGCGAGCCTCTTCCGCCGCCTCACGAGCGAGCCGTACCTGTTCGAGGGCCTGCTCGCGTTCGGCGCGGGCGATGGCGACGCTGGTGTGCGCCTCGGCCTGCACCGCGCTCAGCTTCGCCTCCACCCCTGCCGGGCTCAGCTCCTCGGCCAGCACCTGGGCGAGCGGCTCGATGGCCGCGCTCAGGCCCTTCTCCATCCGTTCGTACAGCTCCTCCACACGGGCGAGCGCGCCCTCCAAGCCCGGAGTGGCCCGGCGCAGCTCCCTCTCCCGCTTGGCCGCCGCCTGGCAGTCGCCCTCAGGGCAGTACTCCTTCGGCCTCCCCCGGCGTGCCTGCTGCTCGATCGGCGCGCCGCAATGCCGGCAGGCCGTCCTCGTCGTGGAGATCGTCACGCGGCCCATCGTAGCGAATTTCTAAATTTCTGGAAATGGAAAAACGGAAACACCGATCTGTTGCGCGTGAGCAGATGGTCGTTAACTTGGGAGAAGGGTAATTCCCGCAAGTTATCTGGCGTCTGCGTGGTCTCTGCCCATCAACGTGCCGTCAGATGAGAGTGGTCACCCCTAGTTGGGCAGGCGTTTCGTCGCAACCGTCAGCGGGCTCCTCACGGCGTGTCAGCGGCTTAGCCGCCTGCTCGTCGCCTGAATGCCCCGTTCGGTCGGTAAGGTGCGTTTGGCCTTCCCCTCATAGCGTGGAGACCGAACCGTGAGAGGTTTGGTCGTGGCAGCAGTCACGCGGCGGCGCTTTGATCCGGAGTTCCGGGTGGGCGCGGTGC
Organism: Microbispora sp. NPDC049125; assembly: GCF_040802045.1. NCBI lineage: Bacteria > Bacillati > Actinomycetota > Actinomycetes > Streptosporangiales > Streptosporangiaceae > Microbispora > Microbispora sp. NPDC049125. The sequence goes on from NZ_JBEZDW010000055.1 coordinate 37,808, forward strand.
GCATCGTGAAGGAGACCGGCAAGCCGGTTGCGCAGGTGCCCGGGATCTGGGGATCAGCCCGTACACGCTGCACAATTGGGTGCAGATGGATCGGCTCGCCGAGCAGTACACCGGCGACGGCAGCAACGGGAGTGGAACGCTGTAAGAGTCCGAGCAGGAGGAACTGGCCCGGTTGCGGCGGGAGAAGGTCGAGCTGGCCAAGCTGCACGCCCGGGACAAGGCCGCGTGGGACAAGAAACGCGCTGAGCTGGAAGACGAGCGTGACGTGCTCAAGCGCTCCGTGGTCTTGTGGGTCAAAGAGGCGATGGGCCGATAGCTGTGGCGGCTTTCATCAGCTCCCAGAAGACCGAGTACGGCATCGACCACATCACCTCCTGCCGGGCGTTGGGGGTGTCGCAGTCGGGGTTCTACAAATGGAAGAACCGCATCGGCCGGGGTGCGCCGACCGCTCGCCAGCACCGGCGGGCCGACCTGGATGCAGAGATCACCCGCCTGTTCAAGGCGTCGGGCGGCACCTACGGCTCGCCCCGCATCACCCGCGACCTGCATGAGGCGGGCTGGCGGGTGTCGGAGAACACCGTCGCGGCACGGATGGCCGAGCTTGGCCTGGCCGGTCGCAAACCCCGCAAGCCGCGCTCGCTGACCCGGCAGGGCAAGCGGCCGGCCGCCCCGGACCTGGTCCGGCGCAAGTTCACTGCAGTCGCGCCGGACGTGTTGTGGTGCGGTGATGTGACGCAGATCGACACGGACGAGGGCAGGTTGTACCTGGCTACGGTCGAGGACCTGTTCTCGCGCCGGCTGCTCGGCTAAGCCATGTCCGAACACCACGATGCCGCGCTGACCAGGGCTTCGCTGCAGATGGCGGTGGCCACCCGCGGCGGTGACATGGACGGGGTGATCTTTCACTCGGGCCGCGGTTCGGAATACACTGCCGCCCGCTACCAGGAGCTATGCCGGCGCCTGGGCGTGGTCCAGTCCATGGGTCGGGTCGGCTGCGCGCTGGACGATGCAGCCGCCGAGGCGTTCAACAGCACCCTCAAGGTCGAGTACGTGCACCGCCACCGGTTCCGCACCCGGGCTGAGGCCCGCCTGAAGATCGCCACTTGGATCGCTGACTTCTACAACACCACCCGGCGGCACAGCGCCAATCATGGACTGCCGCCTGTCACATTCGAACGTCACATGATCGAGAAGAGACAAGCCTCATCGGCCCTGCTGAGGACCGCTGTGGCATAGGACCGTCTCCACGTTCTCAGGGGATTGACAGCTCAGCGTGCGAAGTTTATAAGACACAGGCCGGTAAGGCCCATGTCCCTGACGACTGTCCAGCGCGTCCGCATGGCGCTGGTGCGTCCAGGGCTGATATTGGCCATCTTGCTCGTGGGCATGTCGCGCACGTCCTTGGCCGCAGCCTGGTCGGGCGTGCCCGTGTGGCGGCAGTCCAGCAGCTCAAGCACGTCGGCGCCGCTCAGGTGGGCTATCGGTGTGTCGTTCCGGTTGCGTTCGTTGCCGCCAAACCCCAAGCGGGAACGGGGTACGGGGTTTGGGCGGAGCGCTGGTATCGGCCGCAGCCGCCGCGCGGATCACCACCCCGATGGAGCTTCTGATGCAGCGGGACGGCACGCGGGTGCCGCGGGCCCAGAACGTTCGGGGACTGTGGGGCGAGGAATGCGGCCGCTGTGTATCGGCAATCCACGCCCGCTCACATCCTGTATGAACCCGTCACTTCCTCTATCGTGAGGCCGGGAAGGGAAGCGGTGATGCGCTGGCGGCGGATGATCCTGGTGTTGGCGGTGCCGCTGGTCGTTGCAGGTGCCGGCACGCTGCTGACCATCGCGTCCAATGTGGCCACCGGCGGGTCGAGTCCGTGGTTTCCCGCGATCGAGCGGCATCCCCTTTGGTGGACAGTGGGCGCGACCGCCGCGGTGGCCGCTGCGGCGGTGCTGGCTGGTTGGAGCCAGCGGCTCGCTGAACGGGAACTCTCCGCGCTGATCCCGCCGGTACAGCGCCCGGAGCGGTGGGTCGTCGACCGGCCGGCCGAGGTTGGCCAGATCGTGCATGCGCTGCGCGCCTCTAGCACCACGGCGGTGCAGGGCGCTGGGGGTTTCGGCAAGACCACGCTGGCGAAGCTCGTACGGGCCGACCGAAGAATTCTGCGCCGGTTTGGCGGGCGGGTGTACTGGGTGACGCTCGGCCGTGACGTGCGCCGTGACACCCTGGTTTCGAAGGTCAACGACCTCGTCCGGCAGATCGACCCCAGCCAGGCGCAGCCGTTCACCGACGTGCAGCAGGCTGCCGATCACCTGGCGAAGGTGCTCGCCGTCGGGCCGTCGCGGCTTATCGTGCTCGACGACGTGTGGTTCGACGATCAGCTCGCCGCGTTTCCGATTGCCGGGCGGTGTACAAGGTTGGTGACCACGCGGGTGCCGACGCTCATCGCTGGTCACACGGTGGCGGCTGTACCCGTCGATCAGATGTCCGACGTGCAGGCGCGTGCGGTGCTGTTGGCGGACCTACCCGCTCTGCCTCCGGACGTGCTCAATGGGTTACTGGCCGAGACCGGGCGGTGGCCGCTGCTGCTGCGGCTGGTCAACAGGGTCTTACGCGACCAGGTTCGGTTACGGACCGACTCGGCTGTGGTGGGGCGCGAACTGCTGGAGGCGTTACAGCATGGCGGCGTGGCCGAAGTCGACCGCCTCACTGGCGCTGCGCCCCATCGATTGAATGTCGGCGACCCACGACAGCGAATCAGCGCGGTAGCCGCGACAATCGAGGCCAGCCGTGGACTGCTCGCACCGCTCGATCGCGCCCGCCTCGCCGAGTTGGCGATCTTCGCCGAGGACGAGCCGGTGCCGGCGGCGCTGGTGGCGATGCTATGGCGAGCCACCGGTGGGATCGACCGGCTCACCGCCGACGCGATGTGCGCCCGGCTGGCCGACCTCGCTCTGGTGACGCTGGAGCCGACCGACGCCGGCGGCACTGTCGGCATGCACGACGTGCTGCGCGATTTCCTTCGCGGCGAACTGGGCCCGGCCACAGTCGCCGACCTGAACCGGCGGCTGCTCGACACGATCGCGGCCCGCCTGCCGGTCGAGCCGGACGACCCGCCGGGGATCAGCACACCGTGGTGGCGGTTGGCTGAGCCGGACGGGTACCTGTGGAACCACCTCGTCGAGCACTTGTGCGCTGCGGGCGCTGCGGCCGGTGCCGAGACGCTCGTCACCGATCTACGGTGGGTCGCGGCACGGCTGGAGCGATCCGGTCCCACGGCACCGCTGGCGGATCTAAGGCATCTGGCTACGCCACAGACCATCCGCCTGCGCGGCCTCCTCGGGCAGGCCGCTCACCTGCTGACGCCGACCGACCCACCTCGCTCATGCGTCGACGTGCTGCTCAGCCGGATGGCCGACGATCCTGACTGGGGATCACAGGCACGGATGCTGGCCGCCTGGCGCGAGGGGCCCGCACTGGTCAACGACTGGCCACTGCCGGATTCGCCGGACCCAGCCTTACGCCGCGTCCTCACCGACCACACCGACTGGGTGTATGCCATGGCGGTCGCCCCGGACGGCACATGGCTCGCCACCGGCGGCTCGGATGCGACCGTACTCATCTGGGACACCGCGACCTGGCAGCGACGCGCGGTGCTCACCAACCACGAGGGAAAGGTGTCCGCTGCGGCGGTCGCGCCAGACGGCACCTGGCTCGCCACCGGCGACCACGTAGGCACCGTGCGGATCTGGGACACGGGCTGCTGGCAGGAGCGCCGCACGCTCTACCTCGGCCGTCGGGTCAACGCCCTGGCGGTCGCGCCGGACGGCACCTGGCTCGCTGTAGGAACGAAGGACCGGTCGATTCGAATCTGGAAGACCGACCGCTGGCGTGAGCAGGCACCGCTCGTGGGCCGCCGCAGCCTGTTCAGCAACATCGGACCGCTTGCGGTCGCGCCGGACGGCACCTGGCTCGCCGCCGTATCCGAGCTTTCGACGGTACAGATTTGGGATGTCGTCACCGGCACGGTCCGAGCCGAACTACCCGGAGACCGAGCTGTGTACGGTGTGGCGGTGGCCCCAGACAGCACATGGATGGCGACGGTTGACGCATCGTCGCACCTGCGCATCTGGGCCACCGACGATTGGCGGGAGCTCCAGGCGCTGCGCTACAGAGGCAGGGTGAACGCGGTAGCGGTCGCGCCGGACGGCACCTGGCTCGCCGCCGCCGGCGAGGGCGGCGAGCTGCGGCTATGGGACACCACGATCTGGGAACAGCGCATGAGGCTCACCGGCTCGACCGTGATAGCGATCGCGCCAGACGGCACCTGGCTCGCCACCGGCCACGCCACTCGAGTCCGCATCTGGGACACCATCAGACCGCGGCCGCGTGCCGCAGCCGACCGCAGCCGGGTCATCACCGCCGTGGCCGTCGCGCCCGACGGCACCTGGTACGCCACCGGAGACCAGGGCGACGCCCTAGTGCGGATCTGGGATCGATCCGGCATACCCTGCGCCACCCTGGCCGGTCATACGAAATGGTGGGTCGGCGACGTCGCCGTTGCTCCAGACGGCACCTGGCTCGCCACCGCCGGCGGGGACGACACCGTGCGGATCTGGGACACAGCGACCTGGCAGCCGCGCAGCACCCTCACCGGCCATGACAACGCCGTACACGCGGTTGCCATCGCCCCCGACGGCAGTTGGCTGGCGAGCGGCAGCCACGACGGGACGGTGCAGGTCTGGGACGCCGCGACCGGCGTACGCCAGGCGCTGATGCACGAGCACCGCAGTGTGCGCGCCGTGACTGTCGCCCCCGACGGGACCTGGCTGGCCACCGCCGGGTGGGACAACACTGTGCGGATCTGGGACGCCACCACCTGGCGGCAGCGCGCGATACTCACCGGACACACAAACTGGGTGGACGGTGTCGCCGTAGCGCCGGACGGCACCTGGCTGGCGAGCGTCAGCCGCGACGGCACCACACGCATCTGGGATACCACCACCTGGCGACAGCGCGTGCGACTCACCGATCCGGCCGCGACCGCACTCGCCGTCGCCCCCGACGGCCGCACACTCGCTACCGCCGGCCACACCGGCGGAATCAGGCTCTGGGACCCCTCTACCGGCCAGCCACGCGCCATGATGCGAGTCGACGGTGGCGTACGCGCCTGCGCCTGGAGCCCGACCGGCAACCATCTCGTAGTCGGAGGCACCGGCGGTCTGTACCGGTTCACCATGACTTCATGAGCAGTGTCCACCGCCACCGAAACGGTCATCCGGCACCGGCTCACTGGATCCGTACACCAGGTCAGTCGGGGAGTCGTGCTCCGCCTCGGGTTCGACACCACAAGTTGGTGTTCCGAACAGGAGGTTTACCCCCTGAAGTCGTCCTCGTCGCTGTTCTCGACGGCTTCGGCCGCTGGGCGATCCCGGTCGCCGTCATCGTGGTGGTGCTCGTCATCGTGAAGATGGGTGCGGCGGTCCAGCTCGCGATCGGGCTGGCGCAGTAGTGAACCGGAAGGCGGCGGAGTAGTCGGCGACCCGTCCTAGATAGGCCGCCGCGACGGTACTGCCGCGTGAGGCGATCAGATTCGCTCGCAGGCGGCTCCGCACAGGGCGGCGAAGGCCGCTGAGGAGGTGAGTCGGTCGGGTTGTCGCCGCAGGTGATCAGCAGCTGGGCGGCGGTCTCGGGCCCGACCCCGTGTACGGCCAAAAGCTTGGGGCGGGCCTGAGCGACCAGGGCCGCCAGGTGGGCATCGAGCTCTTCGATCTCGGTGGTCAGGGCCTGGTAGCGGTGGGCCAGGCTGCGCAGCGCAAGCTTGGTGCCCTGGACGGGATCGGCAAGGTCTGCGGCCGGGCGTAGCCGCGCGCAGGCGGCGGTCAGCGCTTGGGCTGACATGCCGGCCATCCGCTCGCGCAGCTCGGCGGGCGCGGTGACCAGCAGGCTGCGCAGCTCGTTGAGGCAGGCGGTGCGGGCCTTGATCGCGCCCGAGCGGGCCAGGTGCACGGCCCGGATCGACTCGGCGATCCCATCGCCGCCCTTGGGCAGCGCGCGGGCTCGGCCGGCCAGCACGGCGTCGGCTGCAGCATAGGCGTCCAGCGGATCGGACTTGCCCCGATTGCGGCGCTGACGCCGGTCGGGCCGGTTCACCTCGACGACGTGCACACTCTGACCGCGCAGATACCGGGCCAGGCCGGCGCCGTAGGACCCGGTGCCCTCGACCCCGACGGCGTGCAGCCGCCCATACGAGCGCATCCACACCAGCAACTGCGCGTATCCGTCGGCGGTGGCAGGGAACTGGGCGTCGGCGACCCGGCCGCCGTTCATCAGCTCCACCGCGGCATGGTGGGTATCGGCGTGGGTGTCAACCCCACCGACGATCCGCCGCTTCTTCGGCTTCTTGCCGCCTCGTGCCATCCTGGACCTGCCACCTTCCTCTGAGACAAGGACTGGTGGCACGCGCCGGGCCGGTGAGCGGACAGACCAGTGACGGGACCTACTGTCAGGCTCCTATCAAGTCACGGGCACCGGCTCGGGATGCACCCTGCAGACGCCCCGGCGGAGCCGGCAGATCGGCGCAAAGACACTCACCGTCGAGGTCAGGGTTTGATTGAGTCAGACCCCACTAGTGCCATACGCCTGAAATTCGTCGGATAAATACTTATCCTGATGCGTATGGGGAATCCGGGCCCGTCCGCGGTACCGATCGAGTTGACCGAT
>NZ_JBEZDW010000056.1:0-40133 GCF_040802045.1 Microbispora sp. NPDC049125
GGGATACCGACACCATCCCTACGCACCCACGAGCCAACCACCGAAGTGATCAGAAGGGGATGCGCCGGACCGCGCCGACGAAGAAAGATTACCAGGCCTCGGACCCACCGTGACCCAGCCACCATAGAACGTGGCTTTCCTCACGATTATTCCCGCAGGTCAGACCTGATCTGTCGCGTCAAACTCCGTCAGTCTTCCACGCCCGATCCGCCCTCCAGGCCGCTCCGGGCACGGCCGCGCCACATGTCTGGCGAAAACGTACGAGCGGGCAGGGACAACCAGATCCCACTCTCAAGCATCTAAGTAGCACTGCGGCGATCACGCCGGCGGCGCGCGGTGGATCGGGGAGGAGCAACATGAAGGTGCACGCCTCGGCTGTGGCGGGTTCAGCCGCCGCGACGGCGGGCCCCGGCAGGTGGCGTCTCCCCGCGCAACCGAACGTCAACCCGTTCGCAATCGCCCCGCGTTACGAACACGATGCGGAGGTCTCCGTTCGGCGCCAGCCCGGCAGCCCGGACCTTCGCCGCTGGAGGTGGCCATCATGACGCGGTCGGAGTTCGACGACATCCGCGCGCACATCGCGGCTGAGGCCGCACGCCCGGGCGACCTGTTGCAGCTCGCGCACGAGCTGCTCGACGATCTGGAGCAGGTCCGCATGCGCGAGGCGATCCTGCGCTCCTACTATCTCGAGCTCCTGACGGCCGCCCGCGCGACCATGGCCGCCGAGGCGGCCGGCGATCCGGCCCCCCTGACCTTTCTCCAGCACGAGCTGTCCAAGCACGGCCAGCTCCCCACCGAAGACCAGGTCCAGCGCATCCTGTCCGACGCCTTGACCGCGCAGACCTTGCTCACCTCCCTGGACGACCCCCTGCCGCGGCGGACGGCACGCGCGGGCCGCGCCTCCCGGTGCGGCGGCGTGAGCCGTACGTTGCGGGGCTGACCGGCCCTCGCGGGCGCCGCGCTCATCCGCTGGGGATGAGCTCGTGGACGAACACGACGTTGGGGTAGGCCGGGTTGTCGGTGTACCCCTGGACGTTTCCGAGATAGGCCCGCTGGTAGTTGGACACCCACGGCACGGCGACCACCGCCTGGTCGTCGATGAGCGTCGACTGCAGGTCGGCGTACGCCTTCTCGGCGGCCGGGCGGTCGGTGGCGATCAGTGAGGGAAGGCCGTCGATCCGCGCGTCCAGGTTCTTGTCCCTCAGGTACGTGAGGTTGAAGGACACCGGGTCGGCGCTGTGGAAGACGTTGAGGAACCACGAGTAGGCGTCGGCGTAGTCGGGCCACCAGTACATGACCAGGATGTCCTGGCGCTTGGCGGGGTCCTTCGACTTGCCCCGGTCCCACTGGGCGTTCCACTGCATGGCTCTCGCGTCGAGCTTGACGTTCAGCGGAGCGAGCGCGCTGGTGAGCAGGGTGGCGAGAAGCTGCTCGTCGTCGTCCCCCTGGGCGTAGGTCAGGGAGAGGCGCAGCTCCTTGCCCCCCGGGCCGTACCCCGCCTGGGTGAGAAGCTCGGCCGCGCCGGCGAGATCCTGGCGGGGGTGCCTGCCGGTCAGGTGGCCGAGCAGCCCCTCGGGCACCAGGCCGGTGGCCCGCGTGCCTGCTCCCTTGAGCGCCGCCACGATCCCGTCGTAGTCGATCGCCTTCTGCACGGCCTTGCGCAGCCGTACGTCGGCCAGCGGGCCGGACGCCGTGTTGAAGAGCACGAGCATGTTCTGGAACGACGGGGTCTGGAGCGTGCGCACGCCGGCGGTGTTCCTCGCCTTGGCGTACAGCGAGGGGTTGAGCCGCTCGATGAAGCTGGCCTCGCCGCGCAGCAGGAGCTGCCAGGAGGTGTTCAGGTCGGGGGTGACGCGGAACTCGACGGTCTTGTAGTGCGGCCCGTCCCAGCCGCCCCAGTACTTGTCGAAGGCCCGCAGCACGACCTCCTTCTCGCGGCCCTTCTGCCAGCTCGCCACCGTGTACGGCCCGCTGCCGGCGTCCCTGCCCTGCTGGAACCACTTCTTCAGGTCGCCGGCGCCGGCGGCCCGGGTGTCGTAGACATAGGCGGCGTAGTCGGCCGACGCCACGAGATCCAGGGGCGCGGGGTACTTCAGCCGGAACTCGACGGTCAGCGGGTCCTTGACGTCGATCCGCTGCACCGCGTCCCAGATGTAGGCCGCGCCCTCACCCATCCGCCGGGTGCGCTCGATCGACGCCTTCACCGCGGCCGCGTCGACCGGCCTGCCGGTGTGGAACACGACTCCGGGGCGCAGGGTGAAGGTCCAGGTCTTGCCGTCGGGGCTGGTCGTCCAGCGCTCGGCGAGGCGCGGCCCGGCCCGGCGTGTCACGGGGTTGTAGACGGTCAGGGAGTCGTAGATGTTCTGCATCGCGATGATCTCGTTGGAGTACGAGATCCCCGGATCCCAGTCCGTGACGACGTCCACGTTCTGCACGTATACGAAGGTCGCCTCCTTCGTGGAGGGCAGGACCGCGGCGCCGGTGGCGCGGACCTGGCCGCCCCCGCAACCCGCGAGGGCCAGCACGGCCACGACTCCCAGGGCGAGGAAACGGCGCATGCGTTGCGGGTCCTTTCCGACCATGAGCTACCATGATCGAAGCTACTGCAAGATCACGAATCGACGCGAAATTTCCTGATATCTGATCACAGAACTCTCGTTGAGCCACAGGGCGCTGCTAACCTCTATCCCTGTCTCATAAGAGCTTTTCGGGAAGCTTGCTCACTTTTGCGGGACGAGGATGCGATGAGTCCCCGTAGGCGCGACCGGCCGATCAGGCGCAGGCTCATCGGCCTGCTGCTGGTGCCGCTCTTCTCCCTCATGGGCCTGTGGGCGGTCACCGCCGGAGTGACGATCAGCGACAGCCTGAGCCTGCGGAAGTACGACACCCTGTGGTCCACGCTCCGGCGTCCCGCCGACGGGCTCATCGACGAGCTGCAGCGGGAACGCCTGGCGTCCGCCCGGTATCTCGGCTCCCACGACCGCACGGACCGCTCCCGAATGAGCGCGCAGCGGCAGCACACCAACGCCGCCCGTGACAACGTGCGCACGCTGGCCCTGTCCGACTCCTCCCGCGCGGCCACCACGCCCCAGATGCGCGCCCAGGTCGACGAGATGCTCGCCGGGCTGGCCCGGCTCGACGAGATCCGCGCGGAGATCGACGAAGGGCTGTCGGACCGGCTCCGCGCGATCGAGACGTACAACCTCGTCAGTGACGCCATCTACCGCATGCACTACAGCCTGGCGCTGATCGACGACATCCCCATCTACCAGCAGTCACGGGTCGTGATCTCGCTCGGCTATGCCAAGGAGCTGCTGAGCCGGGAACAGGCCATCGAGGCGGCGGCGGCCGCGTCCGGTGGCATGACCGACGAGGAGCGCAAGCTCTTCACCCAGCTCGTCGGCAACCGCCGGTTCCTCATCGACCAGGCGCTGCCCGAGCTGGACTCGGGCCTGCGGCAGACGCACGTCAACCTGATCACGACGCCGCTCTACCAGCGGCTGCGGCTGCAGGAAGAGAAGATCATCGCTGGGGCGAGGATCGCCCCCAGCACGCAGCGGACCTGGCAGGCCACCTCCGACGACCTCGCGGACTCGTTCCAGAAGGCCCAGATCGAGGCGGGCTCGCTGCTCGCGGAGCGGGCCGCGCCGATCGCCGACACGATCTTGCTGCGCGCCGTGGTCGTCGGAGGTTTCGGGCTCCTGGCCGTCCTGGCGTCGATCCTCATCTCCCTGCGCTTCAGCTCCCGGCTCGCCCGCGAGCTGGCCGGCCTGCGGCAGGCCGCGCTCGACCTGGCCAACGTACGGCTACCGCGGGTGCTGGAGAAGCTCAAGAAGGGCGACGACGTCGACGTCGCGACCGAGGCGCCGCCGATCCGGACGCTCGGCGGGACCACGGAGATCCAGGACGTGGGCCGGGCGTTCTCCACGGTGCAGCAGACGGCCGTGGAGGCCGCGATCGGGCAGGCGCGCCTGCAGCGGGGCGTCGGCCAGGTCTTCCTCAACCTCGCGCGGCGCAGCCAGACTCTGCTGCACCGGCAGCGCACCCAGCTGCACAGCATGCAGCGGCACACGACCGAGCCCGACGTGCTGGAAGAGCTGTTCCGGCTGGACCACCTCACGACCCGCATGCGCCGCCACGCCGAGGGCCTGATCATCTTGTCCGGCGCGGCGCCCGGCCGGGCCTGGCGCAAGCCGATCCCCATGTACGACGTCGTGCGAGGGGCGGCGGCCGAGGTGGAGGACTACGCCCGGGTGAGCGTGCTGCCGATGGCCGACCACGCGCTCGACGGCACGGCCGTGGCCGACGTCATCCACCTCATCGCCGAGCTGGTGGAGAACGCGACCATCTTCTCGCCCCCGCACACGTCGGTGTCCGTACGGGGTGAGCTGGTCGGCACCGGATTCGTCGTCGAGATCGAGGACCGGGGGCTGGGCATGACCCCGGACCGGCTCGCCGAGCTCAACGGGCGTCTGGCGGACCCGCCTGAGTTCGACATCGCCGACACCGACCGCATGGGGCTGTTCGTCGTCGCCCGTCTGGCCGCGCGCCGGGAGATACGGGTGACGCTGCGGCCCTCGCCCTACGGAGGAACGACCGCGATCGTGCTTATCCCATCCGCGCTCATCGTCTATCCGAGGGATCCGGACCTCACCCGCCTCGCTGAGGAGGAGGTCACCCCCGAGGACATCATCCTCGCCTCGCTCAAGCGGGGGACCGAGACCAGTGACCGGCCGGGCGAGGAGGAATCGTGACCGAGCGCATCCAGGACCAGTGGCTGGACGACGAGGCGGGCCCCGTCGTCCCGGCGTACGCCCTGACCCGGGGGCGGGTCCGGCCGTCCAACAGGGCCATCGACCTCGTGGCCATCGTCACGGCCACGGGCGGCCCCACTCCCGTCAGCCTCGGCCCCGAGCAGTGGATGATCCTCAGCCTCTGCGCCCGGGCCGCCCCCCTGGCCGACATCGCCGCGGCGATCGACCTTCCGCTCGGCGTGGTCCGGGTGCTGGTGAGCGACCTGCACGAGCAGGGGCTGGTGCAGGTGCGCCCGCCCGCGAACGTCGCCCAGCTTCCCAGCCCCACCCTGCTCACCGAGGTGATCAGCGGCCTCCGGGCGCTGTGACCCCGTAAGCCGGGAGCCGTGATGGTTCAGAGTGCGTGCGGGTAGTGCCGCCTCGCGTGCTCGGGCGTGATGTAGCCCTCGCGCAGGTCCGCCCGCACGGCATCGGCGGCCCGCTCGGACGGCGGGCCGTAGCCCCCGCCGGACCCCGTGCGCAGGTGCACCAAGGCGCCCTTGGGCAGGAAGATGCGGGTCTTCAGCGAGAAGTCCTCCGCGCGCCCGTCGGGATACTCGACCGTGAGCCGGTTGGGCCGTCCCGGCAGGCCGCCCGCCACCCCCCACGGGTCAAGGGCTGTCCTGGCGAGGCCAGCGGTGAGGAACTGGTCCTCCAGCACGCGGAAGGACAGGTCGAGGCCGAGGCCGCCGCGGTGCCGTCCCGGGCCGCCCGAGTCGGCGGCCAGGGCCAGCCGCTCGATGCGCCAGGGGTTGCGGGCCTCCCACACCTCCGCGGGGGTGAACCGGGTGGCCGACTCCGAGATGTACATCAGCGCGCTTGCGCCGTCGGCCGTCTGGGAGGCTCCCTGGCCCACGGGGTGGGGAGCTCCGTCCGCCCAGGGCTCCCCGGTCGCCTCTCGGGCGCCCCACCACACGAGTGCGTTGATGTCGCCGCCGCTGGCGGCGGGCACCGAGCCGGGCACGGCCTCGCCGAGCGCCTGGAGGATCAGCTCGATGGCGTGGTCGGAGGGGACGCCGTACATGAAGCAGGGGGCGGGCCGTACGGGGTGGAAGAGCGAGCCCAGCCGGGTGACCAGCTCAAGGGGGCGGAAATGGCCTTCGTTGGGCTGCTCGCCGGCGCCCGCGAGGAAGGCGACGGCGATCCGGACCGCAGCGACCGTCGAAGGGAGGGGGCAGTTGACCGGGCCGCCGACCTGGTCGGGGCAGTCCGTCAGGTCGACGGTCACCGACGACCCGCTGACGGCCACCTCCACGCCGAAGGGGATCGGCACGCCGTTGACCCCGTCGGAGTCGATCACGCTGCTCGCGCGGTAGACGCCGTCGGGCAGGCGCTCGAACCAGCCGCGCACCAGGGCCTCGCCGTGGGCGTACATGCGGGCCACCGACCGGCGGAACGTCCCGAGGCCGTACCTGCGGACCAGCGACGACAGCGCCTCCGCCCCCGTCCGGGTGCCGGCGACCATGGCGTTGATGTCGCCGATGACCATGTCGGGCATCCGGCTGTTGGCGAGGATCATGCGGTAGATGTCGCTGACCAGCCGGCCCGCGTCGTAGAGCTTGACGCCGGGGAAGATCGTGCCTTCCTGGTGCACGTCGACGGTGTCGGTGCAGTACGGATCCTTGCCGCCGATGTCGAGCCAGTGCGCCTTGATCACGGAGTAGCCGACCAGCACCTCGTCGGCGAAGACCGGCACGACCATGGCCGCGTCCTGCGGGTGCGAGCCGGTTCCGTACGGGTCGTTGTAGAGGATGACGTCGCCCGGGTCGAGCGCGGCGGGCCCGCCGACGCCCTCCACGGCCTCGCGGACGCAGAAGCCGAGCGTGCCCATGAACGCGGGCAGCGTCGGAGCCTGGGCGAGCATGCACATGTCGGCGTCGTAGAAGGCGACGGCGAAGTCCAGCGCCTCGTAGATGATCGGCGAGAACGCGGTGCGGATCAGCGACTGCTTCATCTGGTCGGCCGCGGCGTTGAGCCCCTGCCGGATGATCTCGGTGGTGACCGGGTCGGCCCCGTCGCCCAGCCCGGGGTTCGCCTCGGCGTAGCGGGTGCGGACGATGGTCATCGGCGGTCCTTCCGTGTGATCATGAGGCAGCCGCTCCGGTGCGCCTCGACCGCGAAGCCCGCGTCGACGTACGTCGTCGCGGTCGGCTCCACCATCAGCAGCGGGCCCTCGGCGGGGCCGGTGAACCCCTCCCTTGGCAGCACGGGCGCGTCGGCCCACGCGCGGCCCCTGAACGACCACAGGCGGGCCGTCCCCCCTGCGGGCGTCCCGGAGGGCGGGGCGGGCACCAGCGGCCGGTCCTCGTCGAGGACGACCCTGCTGGTGGCCCGTACGGTGACGACTTCGAGCGGGTCGGGAAGCCGGTGGCCGAAGGCCCGGTGGTAGGCCTCGGAGAACCGGGCGGCCAGGGCTGCCACGTCGTCCTCCCCGAGCCGCACGGGGATCGTCAGCGTGTGCTCCTGCCCCCGGTGGCGCAGGTCGAGGTCCACCTCCCGTACGGCTCCCGCGTCGGGCAGGCGCTCGAAGAGCGAGCCGGCCAGCCGCTCGATGACCGGCAGCGCCTCTCCGTCCAGCGGGCGGACCAGCGTGCGGGCGGAGGAGCGTACGACGTCGGCCTGGACGAGCCCCACCGCGGAGAAGTTGCCCGCGTTGGGGGGCACCACGACGGTGTCCACGTCGAGCTCGTCGGCGAGCAGGCAGCCGAACAGGGGGCCCGCGCCGCCGAAGGCGACGATCGCCGCCCCCCGCGGGTCGACTCCGCGTTCGACGGTCACGCCGCGCACGGCCTGCGCCATGTGCGCGGCGGCGATCCGGATGACTCCCTCGGCGACCGCGTCTGTGCCCTCGATCCCGACCGGCCCGGCCAGCGGCGCCAGGACCTCGGCCGCCCGCTCCGGCGACAGCGCGATGCCGCCCGAGATGTGGCCGGCGGGGATCATGCCGAGGTGCAGCGCGGCGTCGGTGACCGTGGCCTCGGCGCCGCCGCGCAGGTAGCAGGCGGGCCCGGGGTCGGCGCCGGCGCTGCGCGGCCCGACCCGCAGCAGGCCGCCCGAGTCGGCGTACGCGACAGAGCCGCCGCCCGCGCCCACCGACCGCACGTCCACCCAGGGGCTCTGCAGGGGCAGGCCGACCACCTCTCCCTGGTAGAGCAGCGGCAGCCTGCCGTCCTCGACGAGGGCGGTGTCGAAGCTCGTGCCGCCGACGTCGGCGGCGACCGCCGTGCGCAGGCCCAGGCTCGCGGCTAGCCGTGCCGTGGCGGCTGCCCCGGCGACCGGGCCGGACAGGATCGTCTCGAACGGCCGGGCCACCGCTTCGGCCAGCGTCAGCGCGCCGCCCCCCGAGCGGGTGACGAGCACCTCGCCGGCGAAGCCGCGCGCCCGCAGCTCCCGGTCGAGGTTGCGTAGGTAGGGGCCCATCCGATGGCGGACGAAGGCGTCCACGACGGTGGTGCAGGTCCGCTCGTACTCGCGGTACTCCCCCGACACCTCGTGCGACAGCGAGACCGGCCCGGCGAACCCGGCCTCCCTGAGCAGCTCGGCCGCCAGCACCTCGTGCGCGGGGTTGGCGTGGGAGTTCAGGAAGACGACGGCGACGGCGTCCACCCCTTCGGCCGCGAACAGCCGGGCCGCCGCGCGTACGGTGCCGGGGTCGAGCTCGTCGACCACCGTGCCGTCGGCGGCCACCCGTTCGGCCGCCTCCGCCCGCAGCCGCCTGGGGATGAGCGGCGGCGGCGGCGTCCAGAACAGGTCGTAGGGGTCGTCGCGGTCCCCCCGGCGGATCTCCAGCACGTCGCGGAAGCCCGCCGTCGTGATCAGGCCCACCGTCGCGCCCCGCCGTTCCAGCAGGGCGTTGAGCCCGACCGTCGTGCCGTGCACGAAGTGGCGGCAGCGGGCGAGCAGGGCGGCCGGCACGGCCGCGTCGACGGTGGCGAGAACCCCCAGCTCGGGGGCCGTGGGGGTGGTCGGCTGCTTGGCGACCCTGATCTCGCCGCTCGCGGCGTCGTGGAGGACGAGGTCGGTGAAGGTGCCGCCCACGTCCACTCCGATGACCGTTGTCATGCCAGGCAACGTAGGGCGGCGGCGACGGCCCGTCGATGTGCGCTCACAACGACGCGACGGCCGCTGTTGTGCCCGGGAGACAGTCCCTGTCGAGTACGACGTGGCAGGCGATCTGGAGGGCGAGGCGGGTCGGCGGGTCCGACAGGTCGGCCCCGAGCGCCTCGGCGATGCGCCGGATCCGGTGGGCCACCGCATTCGGGTGCAGGTTGAGCAGCTCGGCCGCCTTGGTCCGCGAGCCCCAGCTGTCCAGGTAGGCCTTGAGCGTGGGCACGGCGTGCGCGGACAGCGCGCCGAGGCCGTCGAGCGGGGCGAGCATGTCGCGGGCGGCCACGATGGCGCTCTCGCTGCCGCTCAGCTCCGCGAGGATCGCGTTGACGCCCAGCCGGTCGAACCTGATCACCTCGCCGGCGGCCGCCCGTCCTGCCGCCGCCCTCGCCTGCGACGCCGTACGGCGAAGGCCCTCCACGCCGGGCTGGCAGGTGCCGACCCCCACGCCGAGCGCCGGCCAGCCGGACGGGGAGGGCATGGAAGGCGCGGAGGGCGCGGAGGGCGCGGAGACGACCCGCTCGTCGGTCGTGAGGACGACGAGCACGCCGTCCTGCCACCGGGTGACGAGCGGCGGCGCGGCGAGATCACCGGCGCCCTGGCCGGCCAGCGCGTCTGGGGCGGCCCGGCGGACCTGACGGAGCGCGGCGTCGGCGAGCCCCGCCGGGGCGGCGGGATCGCGGAGGAAGACGGCCAGGTGCCAGCCGTCCACGGGCACCCCTTCGTGCCTGGCCCTCCTGGCGGCGGCCGGAGCCTCCTTCGCACCGGCGCGGAGCAGCGCGAGCAGGGCCTGCTCCCGTGCCCGCTCGGCGGCCCGGGCGGCGGCGCGCACCCGGCCGAGCGTGGTGGCGACCACGCCGGCGATGATCGCGGCGGCCGGGTCCTCGCCGTCCCAGCGGACGTAGCCGTCGGGGCGCCCGTCCACGCGGATGACGGCCGTGTTGGCCGACCGGTCGGCGATGTCCGCCACGCCGTAGTCCACGCCCACGGACACCGAGGCGGCGCGCAGGATGTCGCCCTCCCCCGCGCCCTCCATCGCGCCGAGCCCGTCGATCGCGTCACGCGTACGGCGCAGCAGCAGCCCGGGGTCGGCCCGGACGGCGGCGCTGAGCCCGAGCACGGTGTCCGACAGCGACTGGCCGGATGCCCCTGCCAGCAGGGCCACCCCGACGCGCCGCGCGAGCTCCACGATGTCCGGCGACGTGCCTGAGGGGCCGGGCAGCACGATCCCGGCGAGCTCCGCGCTCCCGGCGACGCGCAGGGCGTCGAGCACGCCGCACGTCTGCAGGGCGTGCCGGGACAGGATGGCCAGCGCCCCGCGGGGGGCCGACTCCAGCTCCCGCATCTCGTCCACGAGCACGACGCTCTCGACCTGACGGGCGTCCCAGGGGCCGGCGACGAGCGTCAGGCGCCGTCCCGCCGGCGTCCTGAGCAGATCACTGACGTGGCGCATCGCCGGTCAGCACCTCCTCCGCGCGGTGGCATGCCACGCTACGCCCCTCCACGTCCCGCAGGGCGGGCGTCTCCTGCGCGCAGCGCTCCACCGCGAAGGGACAGCGCAGCCGGAAGGGGCACCCGGTGGAGGCGGGCGCCGCCTCCGTCCTGCCGGTCGCGCGGGGCGGCTCCCCGCCAAGGGTGGGCACGGCGTCGCGCAGCGCCCGGGTGTACGGGTGGGCGGGGCGGGTCAGCAGCGCCGCGGTGGGCCCCGACTCGACCACCCGCCCGGCGAACATGACGTACGACGTGCGGCACAGCCTCCCCACGACGCCGAGATTGTGGGTGATCAGCAGGTGGCCGAGGCCGCGATCGGCCGCCAGCCCCTCCAGCAGGTCGAGGATCCGCGCCTGCACGGTGACGTCCAGCGCGCTCGTCGGCTCGTCGAGCACGAGCAGCCTGGGCTCGACGGCGAGCGCACGGGCGATCGCCACCCGCTGCCGCTGGCCGCCGGACATCTGGTGCGGACGGCGCCCGGCCAGGACGGGGTCCAGCCCCACGTCGCCGAGGAGCGTGCCGACCCGCGCCCGCCGCTCGTCGCGCGTCATGCGGTGGTGGGTGGTGAGCGCCTCCGTGATCGACGCCTCCGCTGTCATGCGGGGGTCGAGCGCCTCGCTGCCGTCCTGGAACACCGGCTGCACAGCCCGGCGGAACTCCGCCCGTCCCCTCCGGTCCAGCGAGGCGAGGTCGCGTGAGCCGTACCGGAGGCTGCCGGAGCGGGGGCGCAGCAGGCCGAGTAGGGCGCGGGCGAGCGTGGTCTTGCCCGAGCCGCTCTCCCCGATCAGCCCGACGCCGCCCTCGCCCACGGCCAGGGTGACGTCGTGGACGACGGCCGTCGCGCCGTACGCGAGGGTCACCCCCTCCGCCCCCAGCACGGTCGGCGCGGTCATCGCTCCTCCTCGGAAAGCTCGTCCGGCTCACCGGGCAGCCGGGGGACGGCGGCGATCAGCTCACGGGTGTACGGGTCGCCCGGCCGCGCGAACACCTCGGTGGCGAGGCCGCTCTCCACCACGGCGCCGTCCCTCATCACCACCACCCGGTCGGCGATCGTGGAGACCAGCGCGAGGTCGTGGGAGACGAGCAGCACGGCCAGCCCGCGCTCGTCGCGCAGCCGGCGCAGCACTCCCACCACCTCGGCCTGCACGGTCACGTCGAGCGCGCTCGTCGGCTCGTCCGCCAGCACGACCTCGGCTCCCAGGGCGATCGCCAGCGCGATCGCGAACCGCTGAGCCTGCCCTCCGGACACCTGGTGCGGGTAGCGGCGCAGGATCGCGGGGTCGAGCAGGACGGCCGTCACGGCCTCCTCCGCCCGGGACCGGGCGGCGGCCCCCTTGACCCCGTGGCGGGCGAGGGAACGGCGCATGAGCGTGCCCAGGCGCATCGTGGGGTTGAGCGCGGCCTGCGGGCTCTGCATGACCAGGGCGGCCCGGGAGCCCCGGATGGACCGCAGCACCGCCGGGCCCGCCGACAGCACGTCGACGCCGCCGACGGTGATCCGCCCCGTGACTTCGGCGCCGTGGACGAGACCGAGCGTGGCGAGCAGCGTGGTCGTCTTGCCCGAGCCGCTCTCGCCGACGATCGCGACGCACTCTCCCGGACGGACGTCCAGCTCGGGAAGCGAGGCGATCACCCGGCCGCCGACGCGGACCGTGAGATCCCTGATCTCGATCAACGAGCCGTTCATCTGGCCAGCCTCACCCTCAGGCCCTCGCCGAGCACGTTGAACGCGAACGCGGTGAGGAGGATGGCCAGCCCGGGCAGCGTCACGACCCACCAGTCGGTGGTGAACAGCGACTGGCCCTGCTGGACCATGAGGCCCCACTCCGCGGTCGGCTCGTGGGCGCCGAGCCCCAGATAGGACAGCGCGGCGGCGGTGAGGATGACCCCGCCGCCGTCCAGGGAGAGCTGGACGAGCACAGGGGTCAGCGAGTTGGGCAGGACGTGCCGGAAGACGATCACCGGGGCGGGCACGCCCAGGCAGCGGGCCGCGTCCACGAACCCCCGTGTGGAGACCGAGGCGGCGACCGAGGCGGTGAGCCTGGCGTACCAGGGCCACCAGGTGATCGCGATCGCCACGATCACCGTCGTTACGCTCGGCTGGAGCACCACGGCCAGCGCCAGCGACAGCAGCAGCGCGGGGAACGCGAGGAACACGTCGGTGACCCGCATGATCACGTCGCGGAGCCAGCCGCCGGCGTACCCGGCGACGACACCCAGCACGACGCCGGCCACGCCGGAGATCACCAGCACCGCCACCGCGATGAGCAGCGACGTCCGGGCCCCGAACAGGACCCGGCTGAGCACGTCGCGGCCGACCTGGTCGGTGCCGAACCAGTGCGCCCCGCTCGGCGGCAGCAGCGCCTCCAGCGCGTGGGTGGCCGAGCCGCCGTCCTCCGGGTACGGCGCGATCCACGGGGCGAGCAGCGCCGCCAGCACGATGACCGCCAGCAGCGCGCCCCCGGCCACGGCGAGCCGGTCGATCCCGGCCACGCGGCGCAGCGGCGTGCGGCGCAGCCCGGGCATGATGCCGCCGGGGGCGGTCATCGCGTCCTCACTCTCGGGTCGATCACGCTCTGCAGCAGGTCGACGACCAGGTTGGCCGCGACGTAGAGGATGGCCACGAGGAGCGTGACCCCCGCGATGGCGGGGGTGTCGAGCGAACGGATCGAGTCCGCGGCGTAGCGGCCCAGGCCCGGCCAGTTGAACACGGCCTCCACGAGGAAGCCGTTGACGATCGAGTAGGCGAAGACGAGGGCGATCAGCGAGAGCACCGGGTTGAGCGCGGGCCGCAGCGCGAAGCGGGTCAGCACGGCGGTCTCGCCGAAGCCGAGCGCGCGCTCCAGCCTGGCGTGGTCGCGGACGGACTCCTCGATCAGCGCGGCCCTGGTCATCTGGGCCACCACCCCGACCGGGTAGGCCGCGATGACCAGGGCGGGGAGCACCATGTGGGACAGCGTGCTGGCCAGGATCGGCCAGTTGCCGGTGAACAGCGCGTCCACGGCCGTGATGTTCGTGTAGACGTGCAGCGGGCTGGTGCCGTCCAGCGAGGTGTCGTACTCCCCGGCGACGGGGAACCAGCCGAGGCCGCTGGCGAACACCGTCTGCAGAGCCAGCGCCAGCCAGAAGACCGGCACAGAGACCGCCAGCATCGACGACAGCCGGATCGACAGGTCCGGCAGCCTCCCCTTGTAGCGGGCGGCGGCGATCCCGAGCGGGATGCCGGCCGCCACCGCGATCAGCAGCGCGGCGCCGACCAGCTCCAGCGACGCAGGGAACGCCTGGAACAGGTCGTCGCGCACGGGCTGCCTGGTGTGCAGGCTGACCCCCCAGTCGCCGCCGGCCAGGTCGCGCACGTAGTTCCACAGCTGCACGGGCAGCGAGTCGTCCAGCCCGAACTGCCGTCGCGCCGCCGCGAGCTCCTGCGGCGACGCCCTCGGCCCCGCGTACGCCACGGCGGGGTCTCCCGGGACCAGCCGCATCACGACGAACGTGAGCGTGACCACGCCGGCCACGACCAGGGCTGCCTGGCCGAGCCGGCGGGTCAGGTATCGCGTCATTCCTCAGGCACCGGGCTTGAGGTCGTAGACGAAGACCACGTTCGGGTAGGCCGGGTTGTCGACGTAGCCCTGGACCGTCTTGGAGAACGCCCGCTGGTAGTTCTGCACGTACGGCACCGCGACCGCGGCCCGCTCACCGATGATCTTGTTCTGGAGGTCGGCGTACGCCGACTCCGCCGCTGTCTTGTCGGTCGCCGTGAGCGCCGGCAGGCCGTCGATCTCCTTGTCGATCGCCGGGTCCTTGAGGTAGGAGAGGTTGAACGACACGGGGTCGGCGCTGCGGAAGACGTTGACGAACCACGAGTAGGCGTCGGCGTAGTCGGGGTACCAGTACATGACGAAGATGTCCTGCCGCTTGGCGGGGTCCTTCGACTTGCCCTGGTCCCACTGGGTGTTCCACTGCAACGGCTTGGCCGACAGCTTCACGTTCAGCTTGTCGAGCGCCGAGGTGAGCAGCGTGACCAGCACCTCCTGGTCGCTGTCGCCCTGGGCGTAGGTCAGTGTGAGGTTCAGCGGCTTGCCGCCGGGCCCGTAGCCCGCCTCCTTGAGCAGCGCCTCGGCGCCCGGGAGGTCCTGCTTCGGCGCCTGGCCCGCGTTGTAGCCGAGCAGCCCCTCGGGCACGAGGCCGGTGGCCGCCACCCCTGCGCCCTTCAGCGCCGCAACGAGGCCGTCGTAGTCGATCGCCTTCTGCACGGCCTGCCGCAGCCGGACGTCCTTGAGCGGCCCGGCCGCGGTGTTGAACAGCGTGAGCAGGTTCTGGAACGACGGCGTCTGCGAGGTCTGCACCGTCGCCGTACCGCCGGCCTGGGCGAACAGCTGGGCGTTCAGGCGCTGGACGAACGTCACCTCGCCACGCTGCAGGAGCTGCCAGGCGGTCGTCAGCTCCGGCGTGACCCGGAAGGCGATCTTGTTGTAGTGCGGGCCGTCCCAGCCGCCCCAGTAGCCGTCGAACGCCTTGAGCGTGAGCTCGGTCTCCTTGCCCTTCTGCCAGCTGTCGATCGTGTACGGCCCCGAGCCGGCGTCATGCCCCTGGGCGAACCACTTGTTCAGGTCGCCCGGCGCCGCCGTGGTGTCGTAGACGTAGGAGGCGTACCCGGCCGAGGCGATCAGGTCGAGCGGCGTGGGGTACTTGAGGGTGAACTCCAGCGTCGTGGCGTCCTTGGCGTCGATCTTGTCGACGGCGCCCCAGATGTAGGCCGCCCCCTGGCCGACCTTGATGGTGCGCTCGATCGCGGCCTTGGCCGCCGCGGCGTCCACCGGCTTGCCGGAGTGGAACTTCGCCCCCTGCCGCAGGGTGAACGTCCACTTCTTGCCGTCCGGGGAGGAGGTCCACGACGTGGCCAGCCGGGGCTCGGCCTTCTTCGTCTGGGGGTTGTACCTGGTCAGCGACTCGTAGATGTTCTCCATCGCGATGATCTCATTGGAGTACGAGCTCGCCGGATCCCAGTCGGTGACGACGTCGAGGTTGGGGACGTAGACGAACGTGGTGTCGGCCGCGCTCCGGGAGGTGCCCGGTTGTGGCGACTCGTCCGCGCCGCGTACCTTCCCGCCCGCGCAGGCCGCGGCGGAGAGGGTCACGGCGGCCACGGCTCCCGCTGCGAGAAGACGCTTGTGCCAGCGCATGTAGGGGGGTTTCCTTTCCTTTCACCGGCTACCGGGAGAGGGGGCCGGCGGCTTTGACGTGCAGGCGCACTGCGGGCTCGGACAGGTAGCTGAGAGGGATCTCGCTGAGCTCGACGATCTGGACCGAGGCCGGGTCGGCCCCGGCGGCGACGGCACGGGCGGCCGCCTCTTCCTTCGCTTTTTCGATCAATGTAGCCCTGCCGTTTCCCGCCCCGGCGGCGGGCACGATCGTTTCGATCCTCCCGCTGGCGAGCGCGATCGCCGCGCCCACCGCGTTGGCCACCTCGGCGTGCCGCGGCCGGATCACCTCGCGCGCCCCCGGCACCTCGGCCGCGAGCAGGAACGCCCCTCCGCCCACCGCGACGAGCGGCCGGTCGGCCCTGCCGAGCGCCACCCTGTCCACCGCGTCGGCGACGAGCCCGTCCGCTGCCTGTACGGCGTCCGCCAGCCTGTGGCGCCACTCCTCCGGGACGGCGTGCGTCCCGACCCGCCCCCGGCCGGCCGAGACGGCGGCGTCGGTCATGGTCGGCGTGGTGCCCCCGAACACCAGGGCCTCACGTGCGATCCGGTAGCCGACGGATCTCGGCTCCTGCCCGACCACGGTGCCGCCGCCCAGGGCGACGGACAGGATGTCGGGCATCCGGAAGTTCGTCGTCACGCCGCCGATCTCGACGGCGGCGGCCGACTCCCTGGGGAACCCGCCGACCAGCACGCCGAGGTCGGTGGAGGTGCCGCCCACGTCGGCCACGATGGCGTCCTCGACCCCGGACAGGTACGCCGCGCCCCGGATGGAGTTGGCCGGCCCCGATCCGATCGTCAGGACCGGGTAGCGGGCGGCGTAGTCGACGGCCATCAGCGTGCCGTCGTTCTGGGCGAAGAACGTCTCGACCACGAGCCCCCGCGCCCGCAGGGCCTCCCGCAGAGCCGTGGTGACGTCGCGGGCCACGCCGTACAGGGCGGCGTTCAGGACGGTCGCGTTCTCCCGCTCCAGCAGGCCGAGGGAGCCGATCTCGTGGCTGAGGCTCACCGCGACGTCGCCGGCCTCGCGGCGGACGATCTCGGCGACCTCGTTTTCCTGGTCGGCGGCAGCCGGGCTGAACACGCCGGTCACCGCCACGGCATCCGCGGGCGTCTCCGCCAGGAACCGCTTGACCGCGTCCACGTCGAGCGGCGCGATCGGCCGCCCGTCCACGAAGTGACCGCCGCGCACGATCGCCGTACCCGCCGCGACCGTCTTGCGCAGGTCCTCCGGCCAGTCGCTCAGCGGCGGTACGGACGTCGTCGCCGGCGCGCCGAGCCGCAGCACCGCGACGCGCCCGAGGGAGCGGCGCTCCAGGATCGCGTTGGTCGCGTGGGTCGTGCCGAGCATCACCCTGGTCACCAGCGACGGGTCGGGCAGCTCCGCCAGCACGGCGTCGAGCGCCGCACGCAGCCCCTCGGTGACGTCCGGGCTGGTGGGCCGCTTCGCCTTCGTCACCACGCGGTCGGCCTCGTCGAGCACCACCGCGTCGGTGTTGGTCCCGCCGACGTCGATCCCCACGCGCAGCCGCCGGCTCATGAGGCGATCTTCTCGACGGGGACGTAGTCGAGGTCGTAGCCGAAGGCGCGCGGCCCGGCCGTCTCCAGGCCCTTCGGCGTGCGCCACAGCGGGTCGCACGGCCACGCCAGCACGCTCACCCGCTGCCCGTAGCGCAGGCTCTCGGTCTGGACGGCCGTCGCCGTCTGGCTGTCCACCACCGTGATCAAGTCCGGCACCATCGCTCTCACCCTGCCGTCCTCGACGGCGACCAGGTTCTCGTTCTGGATCTCCAGCGTCAGCGTCCTGCCGCGGTCGTCGCCGGTGCCCTCGATCGTCACGGTGCCCCGCACGAAGCCCCCGGTGGTGCGCCGCTCCACGTCGGCCAGCTTGCCGGTGACCAGCGTGTGGGCGCCGAGCTCGGTGGTGAGCGCGTCGAGCGGGTCCCGCGCGCCCTCGGTGGCCCGGCCGATCGCGATGGCGCGGCTGACCGTGCCCTCGATCACCGCGCCGTCGCACTCGCGCGCCGTAAGGATGTAGTCGGCCATCAGCGCGCTCGACCCGGAGGCGACGCAGACGGCGCGGGCGAGCTGCTCCGACCACAGGCCGCCGACCGGGCGGATCGTCACGACGTTGCCGACGACGTCGGACAGGATGACGAGGTTCGCCGGGATGCCCGCGACGTACATCGAGACCATCTGGACCTCGGGGAACGCCCGGCCCATCGCGTCGGCGTCGAGCAGCGGCAGACCCAGCCTGGCGGCCCAGGCGACGGGGGCGACGCCGTTGCCCCCGCCGATCTCCGAGGACATCACCGCGGCGGGCGGACGGCCGAAGATGCGCACGATCTCCTCGCGGATGCGCACGGGCTCGTCCTCGGAGTGGATCATCTCGTGGCTGACGGTCGGGGCGCCGATCCCGGACAGGGGCAGGACCAGGGCGTCGTCCGGCAGCTCGGCGAGGGTGACGACCGGCACCTCACCGTGCTCGCGGATCGCGCGCCGGGCGGCGATCGAGCCGGCGCGGACGTCGCCGCCGCCCCCCGTCCCGAGCACGGCGCAGCCACGGGCCAGGGCCGGGACGTCCTCCAGTGTTATGCGGGCCTGCATGCGGGGAGCCTTCACCACCCACCGGGCCTGCCTCAATGTCACCGTACGACAGCAATCGGGCAATTATTGTCGTACAACGACAAATATGCGATGCGCCCGGAGACACGGCGGCGCGGAACCGCGGTCGGGCCGAGAGCGCAGGGACGCGGAACCCCGATGAGGGGGACGTGTGAGGCCGGGAAATGCGAAGGGCCTTCCGGGAGGATCTCCCGGAAGGCCCTTCGTCGTGGTAGCGGGGACAGGATTTGAACCTGCGACCTCTGGGTTATGAGCCCAGCGAGCTACCGAACTGCTCCACCCCGCGTCGGTGTGTACATCTTGATGTTAGCGGCTCCGGGCTCGCGATGCCAAATCGTCCGCGGGCCGCCCCGCCGGACACCGTCCCCCGGAACACCGTCTTCTCGATCACCGGTGCTCCGGACGGCGAGGACCCCGAACACCGTCTTCCCATGAACGTGTCCGTGAACGGCGAAGGCCCCGGCCCCCGGGCGAACCGGGAACCAGGGCCTTTCGTCGTGGTAGCGGGGACAGGATTTGAACCTGCGACCTCTGGGTTATGAGCCCAGCGAGCTACCGAGCTGCTCCACCCCGCGTCGGTATCACCAGCCTATCGCCAGTGGAAGGAGCAGGCAAATCGGCAGGCCCCGGGGCCGGGACGACCCCGGGGACCATGACGGACGGCGACGTCTCAGCCGCTCGGCGACGCGCTCGGTGTCGCGCTGGGAGACCCGCTCGGGCCGGCACTCGGGCTGGCGCTCGGGCTGGGTGAGCCGCTCGGCGAGGCGGCCGACTTGCCCTGCAGCCGGGCCAGCTCGTCCAGGGCCTGCTTCAGCGCGGTCTGGGCCTTGCCGTAGTCCTCCCAGTTGGGCGGATCGTCCGACAGGGCCTTCTGCGAGTCCGAGTACGCCTGCTGAGCCTTGTTCAGCGCCGACTGGAGCGACGGGTTCGTCGTCGTCGGCTGCTCCGGCTGGTTCGGCTGGTCCGGCGGCGGCTGTTCGGGCGTGGTGGTGGCGCCGAACACCTGCTGCAGCGCCTGGCTCAGGTTGTCGCCGAAGCCCACCTTCTCGCCGTACAGGACGAGGACCTTGCGCAGCGTCGGATACTTGCCCGAGGTCTCGGCCCGGGGCTGGACGTAGACGGGTTCCACGTACAGCAGGCCGCCGCCGAACGGCAGCGTCAGCAGGTTGCCGTACAGCACGTCGGTCGCCCCCGAGTTGCCGCGCAGCAGGTTGAGCTGCGTGGAGACCGTGGTGTTCGACTCGAACAGGTTCTGCGCCTGCGGCGGACCCTGTATGGCCGTGGTGCTGGGCAGCTGGAGGATCTGCAGCTTGGCGTTCGCCGCGTCCGCCGTGGCGTCGACGGCCATGAAAGCCGCCATGTTCTGCCGCCGGTTCGGCACGAACGTGGTGGTCAGCGAGAACCTCTCGGTGCTGCCCGGCATCTTCATGGTCACGTAGTACGGCGGCTGCTTGCTCTTGCCGGTGGCCGGGTCCTCCGGGACCTTCCAGAAGTCCTGCCCGCCGAAGAACGCGTTGGCGTCGGTGACGTGGTAGGAGGTCAGGATCTCCCGCTGGGCCTTGAACAGGTCGGCCGGGTAGCGCAGGTGGGCGCGCAGGCCCGGGGAGATGTCCGACGCCGGCTTCACGATGCCGCCGAAGGCCTTCTGCCACGTCTGCAGCACCGGGTCCTTGGAATCCCAGGCGTAGAGCGTCACGGTGCCGTCGTAGGCGTCCACGGTGGCCTTGACGGAGTTGCGGATGTAGTTGATCTCGTCGTGCGGCACCTGCTGGACGCCGAGGCGGGTCGTCGAGATGTCGGTGGTCAGCGACTCCAGACTCCTGCGCTCGGAGTAGGGGTAGTCGTCCGACGTCGTGTAGCCGTCGACGATCCAGACGATCCGCCCGTCGACGATGGACGGGTAGGGGTCGCGGTCCAGGGTGAGGAACGGCGCCACCTGCTGGATGCGTTCGATCGGCTCACGGGTGTACATGATCCGGGAGTCGGAGTTGATGTTGGAGTTGAGCAGCAGGTTGGTCTCGCCGTACTTGAGCGCGTAGAGGGCCCGGCGGAAGAAGCCGCCGATCGGGACGCCGCCCTTGCCGTCGTAGGTGTTGTTCACCTGGCCGGTCGTGTTCTGACCGGCGCCGCTCTGGCTCTGCTCCGGGTAGTCGAGCTCGATCTTCTGGCCGTTCTTCGGGCCGCCGACGATCGAGTAGTCCGGCGAGTTCTCCCCGAAGTAGACCCGGGGCTGGTACGTGCCGAGGTCGCCGACCGGCGGGATGTCCCGCTCGCTGAACACCGGCAGGCCGCTGGAGTCCACCTTGTTGCCCGGGGCTGCGACGAACCCGAACCCGTGCGTGTAGACGAGGTGGTTGTTGATCCAGTTACGCTGCCCCTCCTGCGGCTGGCCGATGTCGCGCACCGCCACCACGGTGTCCCTCAGCGCGCCGTCGACGGGGTACCTGTCGATGTCGAGCTGCTCGGGGAACTGGTAGTAGCCGCGGATCTGCTGCTTCTGCTGGAAGGTCGGCGACAGCAGGCTCGGGTCGAGCAGCCGCATGCCGGGGATGGCCTGCGACTCGGTCTGCAGGACCGAGGGGTCGGCGTCCGTCTTCGCGCTGTAGTCCGTGACCGTCGCCGTATCCACCCCGTACGCCGTCCGGGTCGCGGCGATGTTGCGCTGGATGTAGTCGCGCTCCTTGCTCTGCTGGTTCGGCTTGACCTGGAACTGCTCGACCAGCACCGGGTAGACGCTGCCGATGAGCACGGCCGACAGGACGAGCAGCCCCAGCGCGACGCCCGGGAACATGCCGCCCGGCCTGACCACGCCTGCGAAGAAGATCAGGGCGCAGATCAGCGAGATGACCGCGAGGATGCCCTTCGCCGGCAGCACGGCGTGGACGTCGGTGAACGACGCGCCGAAGACCTTGCCCCGGTCGGAGAACACCAGGCCGTACCTGTCCAGCCAGTAGGCCAGGGCCTTGAGCAGCACGAAGACGCCGAGCAGCACCGACAGGTGGGCCCTGGCGGCGCGGGTGGCCTGCACCCCGCCGGGGGACTGCAGGCGGAACCCTCCGTAGAGGTAGTGCACGACGGCCGCGGCGATGATCGACAAGATCACGGCCGTGAACAGGAAGTTCAGCACCATCCGCAGGAACGGATAGGTGAACACGAAGAACGACAGGTCGAGGCCGAACTGCTGGTCCTTCTGGTGGAACGGCGTGGCGTTGGCGAACATCAGCCAGGTCTTCCACTGCCCGGCGATCGACGACCCGGTGAACAGCGCGAGGACGCCCATGCCGATGCCGAAGACGAGCCGCCGGTGCGGGTCGAGCGCCAGCCGGTAGCGGTCGGCCCCCTGCGGGGCGCCGAACATCCCCGGGCCGAACATCGGCCGGGTCCGGTGGGCCAGCACCATGTTGCCGCCCACGATGCCGACCATCAGGGCGGCGCCGATCAGGAACAGCACGATCTGCGTCACGAGGAGGGTCGAGAACACCGACGAGAAGTTGACCGAGTCGTACCAGAGGTAGTCGGTGTAGACCCCGGCGAACAGGAGAAGTAACACCACGATCGCCACGAGGGCGATCATGACGGGAACGAGAAGTCGCGGCCGGCGGGGCAAGCGCATCGCCCGTCCGGCTCCGGGGCTCCGGAAGCTCAACGCCAACCCCTTGTCTCAGAGCAACGGTCCGTGCTTGGAAACCTACACCGCGAAACGCGCGGTCGTGATTCCGGAGGTGGATCACTTTCACCGTGGCTCCCCAGGCAGACGCGCACGTCATACCGGGCTTCGCCCGGCAGGGGCTACGCCGCCGGGCAGGCCGGCACGGGCCCGGAGCCCGAGCGCAGGGAGTCCAGAGCCTTGACCGCGTCGGTGAACGTCGCGACCTTGACCAGGCGAAGGCCCTTCGGCACCGCCTTGACCGCGTCGGCGCAGTTCTCCGCGGGAGTGAGGAAGACCGTGGCGCCGGCGGCCCGCGCGCCGGCCATCTTCTGCTCGATCCCCCCGATGGCGCCGACGTTGCCGGCCGGGTCGATGGTCCCGGTACCGGCGACCGACTTCCCGCCCGTGATCGACCCCGGCGTGAGCTTGTCGTAGATGCCGAGCGAGAACATCAGCCCGGCGCTCGGGCCGCCGACGTCGCCGACGCTGATGTCGACCTTGAAGGGGAACCGGTAGTCGGCGCGCATCCGCACGCCCACCATGGCCTTGCCGTCCTTGGCCTTGGCGGTACCGACGGTCACCTCGCTGGTGGTGCTCGCCCGCCTGACGGTGAAGCGCACCTGCTCCCCCGGCTTGTGCCCGCGCACGGCCGCCGCCACGGCGTCCAGGTCGCCGGTGGCGGCGCCGTCCACGGCGGTGATCTCGTCGCCGGGCTTGAACTTGCCGTCGGCGGGCGTGCCCGGGTCGGTCTGGGCCACGATGACCGTCTTCTGCACGGGGATCTTCAGCGCGGCCAGGGCCGCCGCGGTGGCCGACTGCTGCGAGTCGGTCATCTCCTGGGTGTTCTGCTCCTCGATCTGCTTCGCCGACGACGTCCTCGGGAAGAGGGCCTCCTCCGGGACCACGGCGATGGTCGGGTTCAGCCAGCCGCGCAGGGCGGTGAGCAGGTCGAGCCGGTTGTCCGGGCCTCCCTGGTAGGCGACCGTGACCAGGCTCAGCGATCCCGTCACGGGGTAGGTCTCATGCCCCGAGATGGTGATGACCGGCTTGCCCTTGACGACACCGATGGTGTTCTCCGTCGGGCCTGGGCTCAGCACGACGTACGGCACCGGCAGCATGGCGCCGACGACCGCGAGCGCGAGGGTCAGGAAACCCGCCACCATCAGGGTCAGAGCGCGTCGGGACATGGAGGAACTCTATGCGTTCCGGCTGACGTTAATCGCAGGCGCCGACCCACTCCGAATCGCCGTCGGCGAACATCTGGTTCTTCCAGATGGGCACCTCGCGCTTGAGATCGTCGATCAGCCGCCGGCATGCCTCGAAGGCCTCGCCCCTGTGGGGGCAGGCCGCCGCGACCACGACCGCGATCTCACCCAGGCGCAGGTCGCCGACCCGGTGAACCGCCGCCAAGGCGGTCACCGGGAAGTCGGCAGCCACCTTCTCCGCCACCTGCCGCAGGTGCTCCTCGGCGGAGGGATGAGCCGAGTACGACAGGAGCGTCACCGGCCTGCCGCCGTCCTGCTCCCGCACCGTCCCGACGAAGACCGCCGTGCCTCCCGCCGCGTGGTCGCCCACGGCGCCGAGCACCTCGTCCACGGACAGCGGCGTGTCACGCACTCCCAGCAACCGGATCACATCCACATCCCGAGGGTAATACGGCTCCCGCGGGCGCCGGCAACGCGGCTCGCACCGGCCGTCGAGGAGCGCGCTGAACTGTGCGCCATCGGCGCGAGGGGCCTCGAAGGCGCCCCCGGGCCCGCGCGAGCGGAGCGAGCGCCGTCAGGTCCGCCGCTTGCGGCGGGCGGCGCGGACGATCGCCGCGGTGCCGATGACGGCGACCGTGGCGCCTGCCGCCGTGATCGTGGCCTCCTTGCCCGACAGGCGGCGGCCGACGACGGCGTGCCTGCCCTCGCGCAGCTCCAGCAGCTCCCGCAGGGCCTCCTCGTTCGTCCAGGACGGCTTCCACCCCGCCTCCCGCAGGGACGCGCAGTCGACCACCCAGGGGTAGACCACGTAGTGGAGGTCCGTGGCCGGAGCAGGGGTGATGCCGAGCCGGTGGAGCCGCTGGGCGGTGCCGAAGGTCAGCCCGGCGGGCAGCTCGAACCGGCGCAGTCCGGCGATCTCCTCCACCTGCTCCATCTCCAGCCATCCGTCCGAGCCGACGGCGACGACCCCGCTCACCTTGCCGAGCGCGGCGGCCTCCAGGGCCGACACGAGGTCGTCGATGTGGCAGAACTGCCAGCGCGGCAGGCAGCCCTTCACCACGAGCAGCCGCGGGGCCTCGAAGTGGCGGGTGATGACCGTGTCGACCTCGTGCCCGACCAGGGCGGCCGGGCGGAGCACGGTCACCTCCAGGCCCGGATGGGAGCGCAGCGAGCGGCGGACCAGCGCCTCGATCTCCAGGTGGTCTCCGACCAGGCCGGTGTCGGGCTCGGCGGCCACCGGACCGTCCTCCGGGAGGGGCACCTCGTTCTCGGCGGCGGCGCCGTACACCATGGCGCTCGTGACGAGCACCACACGGCGGACCCGGGCGGCCGCGCAGGCGGTGAGCACGGTCTGGGCCGCGCGGATGTTGTAGCGGCGGCGCTCCGAGGGGTCGGAGTCGAGCGACTCGTCGGTCCCCAGATGCACCAGGACGTCCACGTCGGATATCCGGTTCGCCAAGAGCGGATCACGAATGTCCAGGACGCGCCAGGTGACGTCGGACACGTCGCCGCGATGGTCGTCGATCGCGACCACACGGCGGAATTCCGCAGACGAGGCCACTCTTGCGAGGAACGCCCTGCCCGTTCCGGAGGCGGCGCCGGTGACGGCGACGACGAGTGGACGAAGGCGTTTCGAGGTAGGCACGAGGTCCTCACTTTGCACTGATCCGCCCCACGGCGGATAACGTGGCGGATGTGGACTCCTCCATCCTGCACGAGGTGGCGCGGTGACTGACCTGCCAGGTCGCGAAAACGACCCCAACGACAATCCCTTCGCCATGTTCGGCAACCCGGAGCAGATAGCGGCGGCCATGCGGCAGTTCGCGGACATGCTGTCCGCCTCTCCGGACGCCGGGCCCGTCAATTGGGAGATGGCCAAGAACATCGCACGGCACGCCGTGGTCGCCGAGGGCGACCCGAGCGTCATGGAGGGCGAGCGGCGCCAGATCGCCGAAGCCCTCAACCTGGCCGACCTGTGGCTCAACGAGGTGACGGCGCTGCCGAGCGGCGTGGTCACCCCGCAGGCCTGGAGCCGGTCGGAGTGGATCGAGAAGACCGTCCCGGTGTGGAAGCAGTTGTGCGACCCCGTCGCCGCCCGCATGGTCGAGACGATGGGCGGCACGCTCGGGGCGGCCGGTCTGCCCCCGGAGGCCCAGGCGATGGCCGGGCCGCTCATGGGCATGCTGCGCCAGATGGGCAGCATGATGGTCGGCCAGCAGATCGGCCAGGCCCTCGGGTCGCTGGCCCGTGAGGTGGTCGGCTCCACCGACATCGGGCTGCCGCTGTCTGACACCGCGGCGCTGCTGCCGGGCGGGATCGCCGCCTTCGGCCAGGGGCTGGAGACGCCCTCGGACGAGATCCGGCTCTACCTGGCTCTGCGCGAGGCGGCGCACCACCGGCTGTTCCAGCACGTCCCGTGGCTGCGGGGGCACCTGCTCGGGGCCGTCGAGGAGTACGCCCAGGGCATCACGGTGGACGTCTCCGCGCTGGAGGAGAAGCTCCAGGGCCTCGACATCAGCAACCCGGCCCAGATCCAGGAGGTGCTTGGCGGCGGCGAGCTGCTCAAGCCCGAGGAGACCGAGCGGCAGAAGGCCGCGCTCGCCCGGCTGGAGACCGCACTCGCGCTGGTCGAGGGCTGGGTGGCCACCGTGGTGAACGCCGCGGCGGAGGGCAAGCTGCCGTCGGCCGTGGCTCTGGCCGAGACCGTGCGGCGGCGCCGGGCCACGGGCGGCCCCGCCGAGAGGACGTTCGCCACGCTGGTCGGCCTGGAGCTTCGGCCGAGGCGGCTGCGCGAGGCCGCGGCGCTGTGGAGCGCTCTCACCGGCGAGCGGGGCGTCGACGGCCGTGACAGTCTGTGGGGTCACCCCGATCTCATGCCCACCGCCGACGATCTCGACAACCCTGACGCCTTCGTGAAGGGTGAGGCCGAGCTCGACCTGTCGGGGCTCGACGATCAGCCGGGAGGACCGCAGGAGCCTGAGCGGTCTCAGGAGCGGGAGCAGGACGGCGGCGACGAGACCGGTGGAAAGGACGATCCCGCCCCAGGCCGGTGACCGGCCCCGGTGACCGGCCCCGGTGACCGGCCCCGGTGCCAGGTCCAGTGACCGGTCCGACGCCAGGCCCGCTGCCATGCCGGTCCGACGCCAGGAGCCCGCTGCCATGCCGGTCCGGCGCCGGGTCCGGTGTCACCGCCCGCGCCGCCACGCCGGGGCGGGACGGGTAGGCTGCGCCGGTGAGCCTGCATCGTGACGCGTGCGCCGTTCTGACCGCATGGACGGCGCCCACCCGCGAGGAGGAACTGCTCCGCGAGCAGTTCCTGGCGCACCTGCACGACCACGAGGACGCGATGTGGCGCGCGTGCGCCCCCGGCCATCTGACCGCGACGACCGCCGTGCTCTCACACGACCGGAGCCAGGTGCTGCTGACCCTCCATCCAAAGGCGGGGATGTGGCTCCCGATGGGTGGTCACTGTGAGATCACCGACACCTCGCTCGCCCAGGTCGCGCTGAGGGAGGCGACCGAGGAGTCGGGCATCCCCGGGCTGGTCCTGCTGGACGGCCCTCTCGCCCTCGACCGGCACAAGGTGTGGTGCCACCCGCCGCACAGCTGGCATCTCGATGTCGAGTACGGCGCCGTCGCGCCTCCAGGGGCCGAGGCCGTGATCAGCGCCGAGTCGCTGGACCTGCGGTGGTTCCCCGTGGAGGAGATCCCCGAGCTGAGCGACGAGGCCACCCGGCGGCTCGCCCGCCGCGCCCGGGAGCTGCCGAGCCGGGTCTGATCCGGGCCCGCACGCGACCTGCACCCGATCCGCACATATGCCTTACGCGGTCTTGTTCCGCCGGTGGCTAAGGTCGGCCACATGACCAAGGTTGACGTAGGCGGGGTCGTCATGGAGCCCCAGCGCCGCCGGATGAAGGTGTCCGCGACGCTCGCGTGGGTGTTCGTGGCGCCGTTCGCCGGCTGGGCCCTGGCCCGGCTCATCGGTCTCGACCGCGGGCCGGTGATCGTCGAACTGATGACGGCGACGCCGTACGTCGCGGCGCTGTCGCCGCTCGCCATCCTCGTCGCGGCCGCCGCCCGCAGCCGGGCCGCGCTGGCCGTCGCGGTCGCGACGACCGTCTTGATGGCCGCCATGATCCTGCCCCGGGCGGTGGCCTCCACGCCCACCGCGACCGGCCCGGCGCTGCGGATCCTGACCGTGAACCTGTTCTTCGGCAACGGCGACGCCGAGACGGTGATCGGCCTCGTCCGGCAGCTCAAGCCGGACATCCTGAACACCCAGGAGCTCGATCCCGACGAGGTGAAGGCCCTCGACACCGCGGGGATCGCGACGCTCCTGCCGTACCGGGACGTGGAGAACGGCTTCGGCCCCTCGGGGAGCGGGATCTTCTCCCGCTTCCCGCTGACCCCGCTTCCCGACTTCGCGCCGGAGGGCGGCCACCACATGCCGGCGGCCAGGTTCGCCGTGCCGGGAGGACAGGTCGTCGAGCTCGTCGACGTGCACACCCTCGCCCCCCTGGGCCGGGACGTCGCCGCGTGGACGGCGGACCTCAAGTCGCTCCCGGCTCCGTCGCCGGGCGTCGTGCGCATCCTCGCCGGCGACTTCAACGCCAGCCTCGACCACGTGGCGCTGCGCGACGTCCTCGCCCTGGGCTACACCGACGCCGCCGACGCCACCGGCAACGGGCTGCTCGCCACGTGGCCGGCGAACAAGCGGCTGCCGCCGTTCATCACGATCGACCACGTGCT
This sequence comes from Microbispora sp. NPDC049125, assembly GCF_040802045.1. Taxonomy (NCBI): domain Bacteria; kingdom Bacillati; phylum Actinomycetota; class Actinomycetes; order Streptosporangiales; family Streptosporangiaceae; genus Microbispora; species Microbispora sp. NPDC049125. The sequence continues at coordinate 27,821 of NZ_JBEZDW010000056.1, forward strand.
GTTCGACGGCCGGGCCTCGGCGGTGAGCACGAGCATCCACGCCGTTCCCGGCACCGATCACCGCGCGCTGTTCGCGGAGCTCCGCCTTCCCTGACGACCTGTCGGCCGCCCCTCGGGTGAGCCCCTTCAGGTGAGCAGGGTGCGGGTGTTGTCCCAGCCCTCAAGGCCGAGATCGAGCCGGGCGACGTCGGCCGGCCTTCTGAGCCGGTGCCAGCCGGGCCCGGTCGCCACCATGCGGGGGCCGGGAGCCTCGCGGCGCAGCCGCGCGACGAGGTCGGGCTCGTCGAAGGCCGGTTCGCCGAAGGCGGGGGCCGCCCACTCCGGCAGCGGCAAGCGGGAGGCGACGGCGGCGGCTCCCCCGCCCTCCGACGGGCAGACCGCGATGTGGGCCCTGCCCAGCTCGCGGAAGAGCTTTCCGATCAGCAGCGGCGGCAGATCGGGCGCGTCGCCGCTGATCACCACACCCTCGTCCCCGTACGGCAGGGCGGCGAAGGCGTGCGCGGGGGTGTCGATGCCGATCACCGGCGTGCCCGGCCAGGCGATCTCGTCGAGCCCCGGGACGCCGGCTGAGAGGATCACAGGCTGGACCAGCTCAAGCCCGGCGACCATCTCGTAGGTGTCCTCGGCCATCGCCAGGAGGAACTCGGCGGGGTCGACGCCGGGGGGCGCAGCCTTCGCCATCCCGGCCGTGACCAGGACCGCGGCGATCCGGCTCAACACTCCTCCGCGGATCCGTTGGCCGCCACGGAGAAGCCTTCCAGGAAACCTCTGGCACGTTCCGCGCGCGGATAGCGCTCGACCAGGGCCCAGAACCGGGGCCCGTGACTGGGAACGAGCAGGTGGACGAGCTCATGGATGATCACGTAGTCGACGACCCAGGCCGGCATGCCGCGCAGCCGGGCCGACAGGCGGATCGTGCCGTGATCCGGAGTGCATGATCCCCACCGGTGCAACTGGTTCTCCACCCAGCGGACGCTCGTCGGCAGCGCCTTGCCGTCCAGGTACCGGGCCGACAGATCCATCGCGCGGTCGAGCAGATCGTCGTCGTTGGGGCGCCTTCGCTGCTCCTTGGCCGCAAGCCGGTCGAGCATGCGGCGCACCCACTGCTCCTCGTCGGTCGTGCTCAGACCAGCCGGAAGCAGCACGATGGTCTTGTCGCCATCGCGGTACGCGGAAACGGTTCGCCGCCGTCGTGCGCTCCGACGAACCTCGACTGTCTCGGGGGGCACATATGAAAGGTAGCCGACACGCGCGGAATTCCACAGGGGGTGGTACACGTTCTCCCTGGTCAATCGGGCGAACGTGACCTTGCGGGCATGAAAACTGCGGCGTACGGGATGGTCACCTGCCACGATCACCTCGTGATTATCCACAACCCCAGCCGGCACGGCTCGTAAGACCTCCCTGGTGTGGCAGGGTCTGGCTGCTATGAGACCTCGCCTGAAGCCCGTCCTGCGCCGTGTCGAGCGCGACGGCCGCACGCTCCAGTTCGGCGTCCATCCTCTGCGGGCCGTCGTGCTCGCCGACGTCGAGCCGGCCGTGCGCCGGTTCATCGACGGACTGGACGGCACCCGCGGGCTGGAACAGGTCGTGGCCGGCGGCGGCCTGGACGAGGCGTCGGCGCGGGAGCTGGTCGACCGGCTCACCGCGCTCGGCCTCGTCGAGGACGCAGCGGTTCCTCCCCAGCCACTCAGCGGCCTGACGATCGCCGAGCGCGACCGGCTCCGTCCCGAGCTCGAAAGGCTGGCCCTCACCTCCGCCGACGGCGGCATGGGCGGCATGTCCGGCAGGAGGGCCGCCAGGGTCCGGCTCTACGGCGCGGGGCGGGTGGGCGCGCAGGTCGCGTCCCTGCTGGCGGCCGCCGGTGTCGGCCATCTGTGCGTGGTCGATCCCGGCACCGCGCGGCACGAGGACGTCACCCCCGGCGGTCTCGGCTGGGCGGAGGCCGGCAGGCCGCGGGAGGAGGGCGCCGTCGCGGTCGCCCGGCGGATCGCCCCGGGGGTCAACGCCTGGCCGGGGCGGGAGGCCTCACGGCTGAGCGACCGCGGGGCCCGCCCCGATCTGGTGATCCTGGCCCCCGTGGGCCCGCTCGATCCGGTGCTCGTCCACGAGCTCACCGGCGAGGGGCTGCCCCACCTGCTCGTCTCGGCGTTCGAGGGCCACGGCTCGGTCGGCCCTCTCGTCGTCCCCGGCCGCACGCCCTGCCTGCGCTGTCTCGACCTGGCCCGGCGTGACCGCGACCCCTGCTGGCCGGCCGTCAGCGCCCGGCTCGGCGGCTACCCGGCAGGTGAGATCGCGTGCGACGCGGCGCTGTCCTGCCTGGTCGCCGCGCAGGCCGCCGGGCACGCCCTGGCCTTCCTCGACGGCGAGAATGTGACGAACGCCATACACGACGTCTCGCCCGGCTGGCGCTGGCGTCATCGGCCCTGCTCACCACATCCCCGTTGCGATTGTGGTCGAAAGGACTCGGCATCGCTAAGAATGGTCGGGTGACTGACCTCCCCCATCGCGCCGTGACCCGCTCGGCAAAGCTCGCCACGCTTCCTCTCGGGTTCGCCGGCCGCACCGCGCTCGGTCTGGGCCGGCGGCTCGGCGGCGCCTCGGCGGAGATCGTGGCCCAGGAGATACAGCAGCGGACCGCCGACCAGATCTTCAAGGTGCTCGGCGAGCTCAAGGGCGGGGCGATGAAGCTCGGCCAGGCCCTGTCGATCTTCGAGGCGGCCCTGCCGCCCGAGATCGCCGGGCCGTACCGGGCGACCCTGACCAGGCTGCAGGAGGCGGCGCCGCCGCTTCCCGCCGCGACCGTCCACCGGGTCCTGGCCGAGCAGCTCGGCGACGACTGGCGCGAGAACTTCCTGGAGTTCGACGACAGGCCCACCGCGGCCGCCTCGATCGGGCAGGTCCACCGGGCGGTCTGGCACGACGGCCGCGCGGTCGCCGTGAAGATCCAGTACCCGGGAGCGGGCAAGGCCCTGATCTCGGACTTCAACCAACTCGCCCGGGTCGGCAAGCTCTTCGGTGCGATGCTGCCCGGCCTGGACATCAAGCCGGTCCTGGCCGAGCTGAAGGAGCGGGTCGCCGAGGAGCTCGACTACCTCAAGGAGGCCGAGGCCCAGCACGCGTTCGCCCAGGAGTTCAAGGACGATCCCGATTTCTTCATCCCCGACGTCGTCGCGGCGAACGAGCAGATCCTGGTCGCGGAGTGGATGACCGGGACGCCGCTGTCGAAGATCATCACCGACGGCACGCCGGAGGAGCGTGACGCGGCGGGCCTGCGGCTGGTCCGGTTCCTGTTCTGCTCGCCCTCCCGGGCCGGGATGCTGCACGCCGACCCTCACCCCGGCAACTTCCGGGTGATGGAGGACGGCCGGCTCGGCGTGCTCGACTTCGGCGCGGTCAACCACCTGCCGGACGGCTATCCGGCCGCCTTCGGCACGCTGACGCGGATCTTCAACCAGGGCGACATGGACGCGGTGGTCCGGGGCCTGCGCGAGGAGGGCTTCATCCGCCCGCACATCGAGGTCGACGTCGACGCCCTCCGCTCGTTCCTCGCCCCGTACGTCGAGCCGACGCGGGTGGAGGAGTTCACCTTCAGCAGGCAGTGGCTCCGGGAGCGCACGGCGACCATCGCCGACCTGCGGCCGAACAACGTGGTCCGGCAGCTCAACCTTCCGGCGTCGTACGTGCTGATCCACCGCGTCCACGCCGCCGGGGTGGGCGTGCTGTGCCAGCTCGGCACCACGGCCCGTTTCCGCGAGGAGGTCGTCCGCTGGGTGCCCGGCTTCGCCGGCGACCCCGAGACTCCCCTCGACGACGCGACCGGAGGCTTCCGGCACACGGCCTGAGCGCGGCCTCCACGATGCGCGCTAATTGCGCTCGCGTGACCACATGTTCTGGTTGATCTTGCAGATGTGGCCTCTCTTCTTCTTGCAGAAGGCGTTCTGAGTGTTGGTGTTGATGCCGACGACCGACACTTGCTGGACGCCGGTGAAGGTGACAGGGCTGTTCGCGGCGGGCGCGCTCACGTAACGCTTGCCGCTGGAGGTCTGGACGATGGAGTCGCGGTGGCCCTTGTGGCCGGACCCGCCGGTGCCGTGATCTCCCGACCCGGTGGCGCTCGCCTGCGTCGCGGTGCCGAACCCCCACACCGCGATCACCAGCGTGGTCACCACCAGCCGCCGGGAGGTGATGATCATCGCCACAAGCGGATGTCTCGCCCATATACCGCTCATTTGGCGCGCACCTACCCCTTTGATCTATCCACGGTGACTACTCGCACCGGTTCCGACATAAGCGACGCCCTCGTTCATACCCAGCCGCCGGGACCGCCGCCCGCCACCGGCGATCTATGGGGAAGGTGCTGGCCCGCTCTTTGCCGTCGCCGCGAGGGAAGACCTGTCGAACCGGAAAGGCCCGGGCCGTGACGGCCCGGGCCTTCCTCTCAACCCGCCGGGGACGTGAAGTCACCGGCCTCGAACGTGATCCGGCTCAGATCCGCGCGAGCGCGGAGGTGAGGCGCCGGGAGGCGCGTTCGACCTGCCGGCGCGCCTTGCGCACGCTCCTCATCCGGCTGGCCAGTCGCTCCTCTTCGGCCTCGCGGTGGAGGGTTCGTATTCGCTCGTGAACCAGTTCTTGATCGAGATACAGGGAGGCGGTCGGGGAGATGCTCATGTGAATGGTTCCTTCCAGGAATTGCGATGGTCAGGCGGCGACGGGAGTCTTGCGCGGACGGCCGCGGGGCCGCTTGCGGGGGACGACGACCCCCCGCAGGATGAGCTCCCCGCCCCAGACGCCCCACGGCTCCTCGCGCTCCAGCGCGCGGGCCAGGCAGGCCTTCTGGATCGGGCAGCCGCCGCAGAGCGTCTTGGCGAACTCGACGTCTTCCGGAGACTCGGCGAACCACAGGTCGGGCTCGGTACGGCAGGGGATTTCGGCTTCGATCAGGTCCATGACCGGGGCCGTCATCTGCGTCACCTCTTTGACTGGATTGGTCTGGTCGTCCTCGTGGGTGGTGGATTCGTGGCCGGAAAACACGAAGGCCGCGGATCCTTTGTGCGGATCCGCGGCCTGGAGGTGAGACCTGTCACTGTGTGACTGGTTCTCTCCAGGCATAGTGCGGACCCTTGGCACCGTCATTGGCGGTGCGGCGGTCGGTCTGCTCGTCGCCCATCGGCCGGCCCGTGAAGGCCGGGACATAGGCGGGGATGCGGTGGCTGGCCACGTCGGCAAGGACGCCGAAGACGGCCGGGCCCTGCGCCAGCGTGAGCAGGGCCTGGGCACGGGCAGCCTCATGACGCAGTTTGACCTGCGTGCCGAGAGCGTCCGGGCATGCGGAGGCGAGCCACGGCGTGGTGGACATCGTCATGTTCCTCACTGGACTCACCTCCATTTCGATGCGCTGGCCGGACAGGACCGTCCGGCTGACTTGTGCAAGACCCTAAACGCGAACCGCTGGACCCGGCAACCTATTTTCTACCTGCGATTTTCACGGCTTCGTGACATCTTTGTTCACCCGGATCATGCACTCCTGGACCACGGAGACAGCCAGGTCCCCGGAGGCGGTGAACATCTGCCCCCTGGCGAGGCCCCGGGCGCCCCCCGACCAGGGCGACTCCTGGGAGTACAGGATCCACTCGTCGGCACGGAACGGCCGGTGGAACCACATGGCGTGGTCCAGGGACGCGCCGGTGACGTCGGAGGAGCCCCAGGCGAGCCCGTGCGCGAGCAGGACGGTGTCCACGAGCGTGAAGTCGGAGGCGTAGGCGGCGAGCACCACGTGCAGCAGCGGATCGTCCGGCAGCTCCGCGTCGTACCGGAACCAGACGTGGTTCTCCGTGGTGACGAGACTGGGGTCGCGCTGGGCCTCCCAGGGCAGCGCGTTGACGTACCGCGCGTCGACCGGGCGGGGCTTGGACAGCCAGTCCCGCCACATGGGCTCGTCCCCCACGACCGTGCGCATGCGCTCCTGGAAGGTCGGGAGGGTCTCCGGCTCGGGCACCCGGGGCATGAGGGCGGCCTGGTGGCCGACCCCCTCCTCGGAGATGTGGAACGACGCCGACAACGAGAATATGACCTTGCCGTGCTGGATGGCCGTGACGCGCCTGGTGGTGAAGGAGCGCCCGTCGCGAACCCGCTCGACGTTGTAGACGATCGGGATGGCGGGGTCTCCGGGCCGGATGAAGTAGGCGTGCAGCGAGTGCACCATCCGGTCGTCCGGCACCGTACGGCCGGCCGCGACGAGCGCCTGGGCCGCGACCTGGCCGCCGAAGACCCGCTGGATGCGCTCCTCGGGGCTGCGACCCCGGAAGATGTCGAGCTCGATTCTCTCCAGGTCGAGCAGGTCCAGCAGCTCCTTGAGAGCCGAGTTCACGGGGTCCTCCACTGCGCGGGGGTCATCACTCCCCGGTGACACTATCGGCGCCCCGGCACAGGCCGAGCACCGCGTCCCCGTACCGGTCCAGCTTCACCCGCCCGATCCCGGCGATGGCCAGCAGCTCCTCCTCCGAGGTCGGCACCCGCTCGGCGACGGCCTGGAGGGTCACGTCGGTGAACACGACGTAGGCGGGCACCTTGGCCTCCTTGGCCACCTCCGTGCGCCATGTCCTGAGCCGCTCCAGCAGCGCCTCGTCGTAGTCGGCCGGGCAGGTCGCGCAGCGGCCCAGCTTCTGCTCGGTCGCCACCGACAGCGTCTTGCCGCAGATCCGGCAGTGCAGCGGCGTGGCGGACTTCTTGCCTCTGGCAGGCCGCTCGGCGCGGCTCACGCTCGCGGTGTGGGGCGACAGCCCCTCCAGGAACCGGGACGGCCGGCGGGCGCGGCGGCCCCCCGGGGAGCGGGCCAGCGCCCACGACATGTGGAGGTGCTCCCGGGCCCGCGTGACGCCGACGTAGAGCAGGCGGCGCTCCTCCTCGACCTGGTCCGGCGTCTCGGCGTAGACGATCGGCACCATGCCGTCGGTCAGGCCGACGAGGAAGACGGCGTCCCACTCCAGGCCCTTGGCGGCGTGCAGCGAGGCCAGCGTCACGCCCTCGACCGGCGGCGCGTGCTGCTCACTCGCCCGCCGCTCCAGCTCGCCCACGAAGCCCGCGATGGTCGCGCCCTCCGCCCCCATGTCCTCGGCGAGGTCGGCGAGCGCCTTGAGCGACTCCCACTTCTCCCGCGCCTTGCCGCCGCCGGGCGGCTCGGCGGTGAGCCCGATGCCCGTCAGGATCGCGTGCACGGCCGGGGCCAGGGGCTCGTCGTCCCCCGCCGAGCGCGCGGCGCCCCGCAGCAGCACGACCGCCTGCCGCACCTCCGGCCGCTCGAAGAACCGCTCCGCGCCGCGCAGCAGGTACGGCACGCCCGCGTCGGTGAACGCCTGCTCGTACGCCTCCGACTGGGCGTTGATGCGGAAGAGCACGGCGATCTCCCGCGTGGGCACGCCGTCGGCCATCAGCTTCTTGACCGTCAGCGCGACCCCGAGCGCCTCGGCGGCCTCGTCGTCGTACTCGGTGAACACGGGCTCGGGGCCGTCCGGCCGCTGGGCGCGCAGCTCAAGACGGTGGGGCGAGCGCGCCATGACCCGGTTGGCCAGCGTGACGACCTGCGGCGTCGAGCGGTAGTCGCGCACCAGTTTGATGAGGGTGGCCGAGGGGTGCTCGACCGCGAAGTTCGTGAGGTAGTGCGGGGTCGCCCCGGTGAACGAGTAGATCGTCTGGTTGGGGTCGCCGACCACGCACAGGTCGTCGCGCCCGCCGAGCCAGGTGTCGAGCAGCAGCTTCTGCAACGGGTTGACGTCCTGGAACTCGTCGACGACGAAGTAGCGGTACTGCTGGCGGATCTGGGCGGCCACCTCCCGGTGCTCGGTCATCACCGCGGCCGTCAGCTCCAGGATCGTCTCGAAGTCGATCAGGTTGCGCTCGCGGCGCAGGCCCTCGTAGCCCTCGTACAGCCGGGCCACCTCCTCCGGCGCGATCGGCGGGGTGCGCCGGGCCTTCATCGCGGCGGCGGCATAGTCCTCCGGGCCGATCTGGGTGACCTTGGCCCACTCGATCTCGGAGGCGACGTCCCGCAGCTCGCCGCGGTCGGGGTTGCGCCGCATGCGGCGGCACGCCTCGATGAGCAGCGGCAGCTTGGACTCGACGATCTGCGGCGCGTCGCCGCCGATCACCCGGGGCCAGAAGTAGGTCAGCTGCCGTAAGGCCGCGGCGTGGAAGGTGCGGGCCTGGACGCCGGGCGCCCCCAGCATGCGCAGCCGCTGCTTGAGCTCCCCCGCCGCCCGTGTGGTGAACGTCACGGCCAGCACGGCCTGCGGCTCGACGACCCCGCTCTGCACGGCGTACGCGATGCGGTGGGTGATGGCGCGGGTCTTGCCGGTGCCGGCGCCCGCCAGCACGCACACGGGGCCGCGCACCGCCTCCGCGACCTCGCGCTGCTCGGGATCCAGACCCTCCAGGACGTCCAAGGGGCGCTCCCAACATGCATCGCGGACGACGTTACTGGCATCATCCTTCCAGCAGGCGGCCGAGCGTGTCCCGGGGACCGGTCGGCAGGACGGTCACATCGGGAGGAACGAACCGTGAGAACAGCGGTGGGAACAGCGGCGGGCGTCGGGGCGCTGGTCCTCGCGAGCTTCCTGCTCGCGCCCTCGGCGGGCGCCTCGGCCCGCGTCTCCGACCCGGCGCCGAACTCCTCCGCCTCTCCGACCCCGTCCCCGTCTCCCTCTCCGTCCGCGACCACGTCTGACGTGAGGATCCGGACGTTCGCGTACGGCACGCACGTGCGGCAGCGGATGGACGTGTGGTGGCACGAGACCGGCCCGCGGCGGCCCGCCGTGTTCGTCATCCACGGCGGCTGGTGGTCGGGCGGCGACAAGAAGTACATGACCTCGGTGAGCCGGAGCTTCTCCCAGCTCGGGTACACGGTGGTCAACCTCGACTACCGCCTGTCCGGCGACGCGGCCTGGCCGGCCCAGCGCGCCGACACCCTCGACGTGATCGCGACCGTCCGGCGGCACGCCGAGCAGTTCAACACCGACCCGGACCGCTACGTCCTGCTCGGCTTCTCCGCCGGCGGCCACCTCGCGACGGCGGCCGGGGCGTACGGCGACGGCCTGCCCGGCCTGCGCGGGGTCGTGGGGATCTCCCCCGTCGTGTCGCCCCTCACGGCGTACGCCGACGGGCAGGGCGACGGCGCGAGCCTGGAACAGCGCAAGCTGCGCAAGGCCGCGATCGTACTGGCGGGCGGCTGCTCCCCCCGCCAGTGCCCGGCCGTGTGGTCGAGCATGGAGGTGCCGTACCACGCGACGGCCGGGGACGCGCCGGTCATGACCGTGCACTCGGCGGACGAGTTCGTGCCGCCGTACCAGAGCGGCACGCTCAAGCAGGCGCTGGCCGAGGTGGGCGTCCCGATGACCGTGAAGACGATGCCGGGGACGCAGCACAGCGCGCCGCTCTACCGCGAGCCGGGGGTGGCCGACGCCGTCCAGAAGTGGGTCGCCGACAGACTGGGGCACTGAGCCCTCTCTCAGCGCCGGCGCCTCGGGATTCCAGGGCCTCCGGAGCCCGTCACGGAGCCGTCAGAGAGCCGTCAAGGACGGGAACACCGGCACGTCGAGCGGTGTTGCCAATGACTGCTCAGCAATCTTGACGCGTTCACGCACGGGAAAGGACGACCATGGCGCTCACGGTCTACACCACGACTTGGTGCGGCCCCTGCAAGCGGCTCAAGAGCCAGCTCACCCGAGAGGGCATCGTCTTCAGCGAAGTCGACATCGAGCGCCACCCCGACGCCGCGCAGTTCGTGGAGAGCGTGAACAACGGCAACCAGGTGGTTCCCACCGTCGTCGCCGACTGTCACACGATGACCAACCCCTCGGTGGCCGAGGTGAAGCGCCACCTGCAAGGCGCCTGCTGAGTTGCTCCCGCTGAGCGGCGTCCGCCGCACCGGGGCCTCGCGGGCCGTCATCCCTTGAGGAGGCGGGCCCGCAGGCGCCCCAGGCGCGGCATCACGACGTAGACCACGATCGGGACCGTCAGCGTGGCCATGATCGCGGGCTGCAGGTACCGCGGCACCTCCCGGAGAAGGTCGCCGAGGACGAACTGCAGGACGGTCAGCGTGGGCAGAACGGCGGCCCAGACCATCAACGCCTGGTGGTGCGCGGACGGCTCGGCCGGTCGCCGGGTGACAGTGGTGTCGCGCATCGAGGACTCCTTCCAGACCGGAGACGGCGGGTGCGCCGTGCTCGTCCCCTCTACAGTGGAGCCCTTCGACTCAGAAGTCGAAGACATGCTTCATATGGACAGGGATAAGGAGTCGTTATGGAGCTCCGTCAGCTGCACTACGTCGTCGCGGCTGCGGAGGAGGCGAGCTTCACCCGGGCGGCGGCGCGGGTCCACGTCGCCCAGCCGGCGATCAGCCAGCAGATCGCCCAGCTGGAGCGCGAGCTCGGGGAGAAGCTGTTCGACCGGTCGGAGCGCCGCGTCCGCCTGACTCCGGCCGGCGAGGCGTTCCTCCCCCACGCGCGCGCCGCCCTGGACGCGCTGAACGCCGGCAGGGACGCGGTGACCGCACTACGCGGGGAGCTGGCCGGCCGTCTCGCGATCGGCACCGTGCCGTCCCCTCCGGAGTGGCTCGTCGAACGGCTCGGCGAGTTCCAGCGCAGGCATCCCAAGGTGCGCCTCCTCGTGCGAACCGGCGATCCCGAGGCCCTCGCGGCCGGTGTGGCCGCGAACACGCTGGACGCGGCCGTCATCGGCGTGCTGTCCGCGCGCATGCCCGCGGGTCCGGCCGGCATGCGGCTGCCCGCCGCGCTCGCGTCCGAGACCCTCGCCGGCGAGCCGCTGAGCGTCGCCGTGGCGCCGGGCCATCGGCTCGCGCAGGCGGGCGAGGTGGCGCTGTGGGACCTGCGTGAGGAGCCCATCGTCACGCTCACCGAGGGGACGGGTTTGAGAGCGGCCCTGGAAAGCGCCTGCGCCGAGGCGGGATTCGCCCCGCACGTCCAGGCCGAGACCGACGCCCTCGCCGTCGTGGCCGATCTCGTCGCGCACGGATCGGGCGTCGCGCTCCTGCCCCGCTCGGTGGCCGAGCGGACGGGCCTCGTGATCGTCGGGCTGCGCGAGCCGGCCCCGCGCCGGACGCTGGTCCTGATCTGGCACCGGCGGCAGGTGTCCGCGCCGGGCCGCGCCTTCCTCGCGCTCGCCCAGGCCGACGTGCCCGGCAGCGGAGAGCCGCCGGGCTAGGCCCTCCGGCACCGGCACGACGGACGCCCCCTACCGTGCGCCGTCGACGTCACCCCGCCGGCGGCCTGCCGGCTCGGCGGGTCCGTAGCGCGCGGCCGGCGCCCCGGTGACGCACGCCCAGTAGCGGTCGCCGTACGACCAGTGCCACCACTCAGTGGGGTAGTTGACCAGGCCGACGGTGGTGAGCGCCTCCCCGAGGATGCGGCGGCGTCCCCGGACCTCGTCGGAGACCGCCGTGCTGGCCGTGTGGCAGTCCTCGGTGTCGGTGTCGTTGACCGCCGTCCCCAACCACAGCTCGGAGCCGTCCGTCTCGCAGAGGGTCAGATCGACGGCTGCTCCGGCCACGTGCGGGGCGACCTCCGGCGGCGAGATGTAACGGCTCGCCTGCCGGTGGTACCAGGCCGGATCCAGGTTCGGGCGCGCGGCGCGCAGCCGCTCGACGTGTGCGGCGAAGTACCTGGCCTGCAGTTCGAACGGCCGGAAGCCCTCGATGACCAGGAAGCGCAGCGCCGGCGGCAGCAGGGTCTGGGCGACCACCAGACGATCCACGACGCTGAGGCGGAGGTGGGCGTAGCAGCCCTCCTCGTCGGCCATCCGGGTGTCGAGGCGCAGCGCCGGAACCGTACGGAGGTCGAGCAGGGCTTCGCCGGACTCCTCGATCGGCATGCGGCTGACGGCTGGGTCGGAGAGCAGGATCATTCACTGTCCTTATCGGGGATGGATGGCTTCGTGGGCCGCCCGGCGGGGGTCGCCACGCCGACGGCGCCACGCTGCACGGAAATGCGCGGAGATCGATGCCGGGCCGGAGTGGGTGATGCCGCACCGGGGTCGCGGTGCGGCATCACGGTGGTCAGGAGGTGGCGGGCAGGGCGCCGTTGCTGAGGTCCTGGGTGTACCAGGCGGAGCCGATCTTCGGCAGGTAGGTCTCCTGGAGATGACCACCGGAGGCGTTGACGGTGAAAACGCTGGTGAAGCCGTCGTGGTAGAGAGCGGTGGGTGCTCCCGTCACGGCCGGGGTGCCAGCGGTGCCACTGATGTCCTGCGTGTACCACGCCGAACCAATCTTCGGCAGATACGTCTCCTGGAGATGACCACC
>NZ_JBEZDW010000057.1:0-37784 GCF_040802045.1 Microbispora sp. NPDC049125
CACGTCGACCAAGTCCAGGTCGGGGTGGCGTTCCAGATGGGCGGCCAGTCGGTCGGCCTGCCCCTGCAACGCCTCCGCCGTGCGGGCCGAGACCACCCACGCCACCGGCACCGGCTCTGAGCCCGGCACCGGACTCGTCCCAGGCCCCGCTTCCGTAACCGACACCGGCACCGAGCCCGCCCCGGGCCCGGCCTCCGTGACCGGAACTGAGTCCGGCAGCGGCAGCGGACCTGTCTCGGCTTCGGCGCCGGGGGCCTGCTCGATGATGACGTGGGCGTTGGTCCCGCTGATGCCGAACGAGGACACCCCCGCACGGCGGGGACGGCCGGTCCCGGGCCACGGGATCGGCTCCGTCAGCAGCGATACGCCGCCCGCTTCCCAGTTCACGTACGGGGACGGCTGCTCGGCGTGCAGAGTCTTCGGAAGGATGCCGTGCCGCATGGCCAGCACCATCTTCATCACGCCCGCCACCCCGGCCGCCGCCTGGGCATGGCCGATGTTGGACTTCAGCGAGCCGAGCCACAAAGGACGGGGCCGGTCCTGGCCGTAGGCCGCCAGCAGCGCCTGGGCCTCGATCGGGTCGCCCAGGGTGGTGCCGGTGCCGTGCGCCTCCACCGCGTCGACGTCCCCCGCGACCAGGCCCGCGTCGTCAAGCGCCTGCCGGATGACCCGCTGCTGCGACAGGCCGTTCGGGGCCGTCAGGCCGTTGGAGGCGCCGTCCTGGTTGATGGCGGTGCCGCGGACCACGGCCAGCACCTGGTGCCCGAGGCGGCGGGCGTCCGACAGACGTTCGACCAGGAGCAGGCCCACTCCCTCGGCCCAGCCGGTGCCGTCCGCCGAGGAGGAGAACGCCTTGCACCGCCCGTCCGGCGCGAGGCCGCCCTGCCGGGAGAACTCGGTGAACATGCCGGGGCTCGACATCACGGTCACCCCGCCCGCCAGCGCGAGGTCCGACTCGCCCGAACGCAGCGACCGTACGGCCAGGTGCAGGGCCACCAGCGACGACGAGCACGCCGTGTCCACCGTGACCGCCGGGCCTTCCAGCCCGAAGGTGTAGGCGATGCGTCCCGACGCGACGCTCGCCGCCGTTCCGGTCAGGGCGTAGCCCTCCGCGCCCTGACCGGTCTCGTGCAGCCGGGGGCCGTAGTCCTGCGGCGACAGCCCGACGAACACCCCCGTCCGCGTGCCCGCCAGGGAGCCGGGCACGACGCCGGCCCGCTCGAACGCCTCCCACGCCACTTCCAGCAGCAGCCGCTGCTGCGGGTCCATGGCGGCCGCCTCGCGCGGGCTGATGCCGAAGAACTCCGCGTCGAACCGGTCGGCGTCGTGGAGGAACCCGCCCTCGCGCGTCGTCGACGTGCCGGGCCGTACGGCATGGGGGTCGTACAGGGAATCCACGTCCCAGCCCCGGTTGGCGGGGAACGTCGTGATCGCGTCCGTCCCGCTGAGGACGAGGTCCCACAGCTTCTCGGGGGTGTCGGCCCCGCCGGGCCACCGTCCCGCCATGGCGACCACCGCGATCGGCTCGTCCGGCCGTGGCGCCTCGCCCGTCCGTACGGCGGCCTGGGCCGCCCCGTCCGGACCGCCGGCCGAGACGGCGTGCAGGTGCCGGGCGAGCGCGAGCGGCGAGGGATGGTCGAACGTGACCGTGGCGGCGACGGGCAGGCCGGTGGCGGCCGACAGCGCGTCGCGCAGCTCCACCGAGCCCAGCGAGTCGAGCCCCAGGTCCTTGAACGTCGCGTCGGCGGCCACGCTCCCCGCGTCCTTGTGCCCCAGAACGGCGGCCGTGGCGGATACCACGAGACGGAGCAGCGTGTCCGCGTCCCCGGCTCCAGGCGCCGGGGAGGCCGCTGCCCCGATCTGCCGGGAAGCCCCCGGCGGCGCGGCAACGGCCGCCGCAGCCTCGGCGGGCCGAGGAGCGCGGACGACCGCCCCTTCCTCCCTGGCGGCGGACGGCAGGTCGAGCCAGTGGCGGCTGCGCTGGAACGGGTAGGTGGGCAGCGGCACCCGCCGGGCGCCGGGCCGTACGGCTCGCGTCCAGTCGACCGGGACCCCGGCCACGTGCACCTGAGCCAGCGACCGGAGGAACCGGCCGAACCCGCCGTCGTCCCGCCGCAGGCTCCCGCTCACCACGCTCGCGACGTCTCCACCGGCGGCGTCGAGGATCTGGCGGACGCCGACGGTCAGGATCGGGTGGGGGCTCGCCTCGGCGAACACGCCGTGGCCGTCGCGCACGGCCGCGCGGACGGCCCGCTCGAACTGCACGGTGTGGCGGAGGTTGCGGTACCAGTACCCGGCGTCGAGCTCAGAGGTGTCGAGCAGATCGCCCGTGAGGCTGGAGTAGAAGGCCACGGCCGCGCTCCGGCCCCGGTAGGGGGCCAGTCCGGTCAGCAGCCGTTCCCGTACGGCCTCCGCGTGAGCGGAGTGAGAGGCGTAGTCGATGGCCACCCGCCGCACGTCGACGCCGTCAGCCCGGCAGGCGGCCACGAACGCGTCGAGGGCGTCCGCGTCGCCGGACACCACGGTGGCCGCCGGGCCGTTGACCCCGCCGATCTCCAGCCGCCCCCCGTACCGGCCGAGCATCGCGCTCACCTCGGCCTCCGGCCTGGGGACCGACGCCATGCCGCCCCGCCCGGAGATCGCGGCGATCGCCTGGCTGCGCAGCACCACGAGCGCGGCGGCGTCCTCCAGGGACAGCGCCCCCGCGACGTGGGCGGCCGCGATCTCACCCTGCGAGTGCCCGATCACGGCGTCGGGACGGACCCCGAACGACTCCCACAGCCTCGCCAGGGCCACCATGACGGCGAACAGCGCGGGCTGGACCACGTCCACCCGGTCGTACGGAGGCGTTCCCGGCCGGCCCCACAGCACGTCGTGCGGCGAGTAGTCCACGTGCGGGCGCAAAGCCTGCGCCGCGGCGGACAGATGCTCGGCGAACACGGGAGAGGCCTCGGCCAGCTCCCGCCCCATACCGGCCCACTGGCTCCCCTGCCCGGGGAAGACGAAGACCGTCCGGCCGGCTGCCCGTGTCCTTCCCTGGACGGCGCCGGCCGCCGGGTCGCCCGCGCCGAAGGCTCGCAGCCGCGCCCGCAGGTCCGCGCCGCTCCGGCTGTCCGTGCCGTTCCCGCTGTCCGTGCCCACGATGACCGCACGGTGCTCGAACGGCGTGCGCCCGGTGGCCAGGGTGTACGCCACGTCGGCCGGGTCGCCGTCGAGAGCGGTGGACGCGGCCAGCCGCACCGCCTGCTCGCGCAGGGCGACGGCGTCACGGGCCGACAGGACGAGCGGCACCGCCACAGGTGTCGTCACCCCCGTGCCCGCCGCACCGGAGTTCGCGAGCCCCGCCTCGGAGGGCGGCTCGGCGAGGACGACGTGGCAGTTCACGCCGCCGACCCCGAACGAGCTGACCCCGGCGACGAGCGGGGCGTCCGGCCGCGGCCAGGGGCCGAGCTCGGTGGCCACGCGGAGGTTCAGAGCCGTGAGATCGATCGCGGGGTTCGGCACGTCGAAGTTCAGGCTGGGCGGGACTTCGCGGTGGTGGATGCTCAGCACGGCCTTGAGCAGCCCGACGATCCCCGCCGCCCCTTCCAGGTGGCCGACGTTCGTCTTGGCCGAGGCCACCACCAGCGGCGATCCGGACGGCCTGGCCGAGCCGAGCGCCGCCCCCAGCCCCGCGGCCTCGACGGGATCGCCCACCCTCGTGCCCGTGCCGTGCAGCTCCACCACCTGCACCGCGGCGGGGTCCACCC
Source organism: Microbispora sp. NPDC049125 (assembly GCF_040802045.1). Lineage (NCBI taxonomy): Bacteria > Bacillati > Actinomycetota > Actinomycetes > Streptosporangiales > Streptosporangiaceae > Microbispora > Microbispora sp. NPDC049125. Next base: position 3,750 of record NZ_JBEZDW010000057.1, read on the forward strand.
CGGCCCGGCGCACGGCCAGCCGCACGACCTCCTCCTGCGCCTCGGCGTCGGGAACGGTCAGCCCGCCCGTCGCGCCGTCGTTGTTGACCGCGCTGCCGAGGATGACGGCGTACACGTGGTCGCCGTCGGCCAGCGCGCGCTCCAGCGGCTTCAGCACGACGACTCCGCCGCCCTCGCCGCGGACGTACCCGTTGGCCCGGGCGTCGAAGGTGAAGCAGCGACCGTCGGGGGACAGCCCCCCGAACCGCTCGGCGGTCACGGTGCTCTCCGGGGTGAGGTTCAGGTTGACCCCGCCCGCGAGGGCGACCGCCGACTCACCCGACCGCAGGCTCTCGCAGGCCAGGTGTACCGCCACCAGGGCGGACGACTGGGCGGTGTCCACCGTCAGGCTCGGGCCGCGCAGGTCCAGCGCGTACGAGACGCGGTTGGCCAGGATGCCCCGGGTGAGCCCGGCGAGCGTGTGCCGGGTGATGGCGGCCTCGCCGTGCCGGGCGACGAGGGTGGCGTAGTCGCAGGCCATGGCGCCGAGGACGACGCCCGCCGCCACCCCCGCCAGATCGGGCGGCCGGATCCCGGCGTCCTCCAGCGCCTCCCAGGCGAGTTCGAGGGCGAGCCGCTGCTGCGGGTCCATGGCGGCGGCCTCCTTCGGGGAGATCCCGAAGAAGGCGGCGTCGAACCTGTCCACCTGGTCGAGGAACCCGCCAGGCAGCCCGTCCGGCAGCGGCCCCGCGAGCAGCCGGCTCTCGGAAGGCATCCCGATGGCGTGACGCCCCTCGCGGAGCAGCCCCCACAGATCCTCCGGGCCCGGTGCTCCCGGCAGCCGGCAGGCCAGGCCGATCACCGCGATCGCGCCGCCGTCCGCCGTGGCCGGCCGGGCCGGCGCCGTCGTTCCGTCTTCAGCCATCGTGGAATAACCACCCCTTGTGCGCAGTGCCGCAGTAGTCCTCGCCGTGGTGCCCGCGTATTCCCCCGGTCGCCGGAAGCGGTGGCTGATTCGCCGTCGAATCGCCGTGCGTCGCCGCCCCGGCGTGACCGGCCGCCCATTTATATAGGGCGGCCGCCGTGTCGTGCGGAAATGCGACTTCCTGTCGCGGCAGGGGTTGAATCGCACGTCATGACGGCGGCCCACAGGTCCCCACGCCGACGCCCGGATCTCCGGACAATGACCGGCTTACGCGATCGACATTGGCATGAATTGCGTGAAATAGTCAACTGTGACCTGTGCCACGAGAATTCCGGGCCTTTTCATAAGTATTTCTTTTCCGGTTTTCATCAGGAATCGTAATTGGACCCGGCGGGCAGCCCCGCCTACCGTGCCAGGGAAGTCGTCGACCGGACCGAGCGCACAGTGAGGGGTGGTCCATGACCGTCGTCGCGGCGGGTGAGGAAGACGCGTACCGGCGGACCCGCGCCGTCACCGGCCTCCTCGCCGCATCGGGAACGTTCGATTTGGACGGCCTCGCCGACGACCGCGACCCGTCGGCGCTGCTGCCCGGGACCCGCGCCTGCGACATCCGCCCGCTCGTCCGCGAGATCCTCGACGGCGGCGAGGACGGTCCCGGGTCCGTGGAGATCCATGCCCGGTGGGCGCCGAACGTCGTGGTCGGCTTCGGCCGCCTCGCCGGCCGGTCCGTGAGAGTCGTGGCCAACGACCCGCTGCGCAAGGTGCCGCTCAGCCGGCGGGCATGGCCTCCCTGTCCAGGTCGGCCTCGGCCTTCGCGGTGATGCGGCGCCGTACGGTGAGGCCGAAGGCGACGACCAGCAGGCCGAAGACGCCGGAGACCACGAAGGGCCCGGCCGGCCGCCACGCGTCGAAGAGCACGCCGCCGATCCCGGAGATGATCATCACGCCGGCGGCGCCGCAGAGCGTGTGCACGCCGAACGCCGAGCCGCGCAGGTCGGCCGGGGCCTGCTGCGCGAGCAGCGGGCCCGCGGTGGTGATCACGGCGATCTCGCCCACGCCGATCAGCACGGCGACGATCATCATGCCCGGACCGAGCGGGTCGGAGACGAGCAGCGTCGCCAGGTAGGCCGCCGCCGCGATCGACTGGGCCGCGATCACCATGTCTTCGCGGCGCAACCGGTCGCCCAGCCAACCGAACAGCGGCGCGCACACCAGCGCGACCGTCTGCGAGACGCCCACCACGGCCCCCGCCCTGGCCAGCGCCTCCGCGCTCGTCATCCCACGATGATCGGTGGCGTAGTGGGAGATCCACAAGGTCATGAACGACACCACGATCGCGAGGTCGGCCCGCGCGACGAACGACGCCGCGTAGGAGAACGCGACGCCCGGGTCGCGCGCGAGCGTGATCCCCTCACGCGCCAGGCGCGGCAGCGGCGTGCGCTCGCCTGTCGTGCTCACCCTCACCGGCGACAGCGTCAGCCACAGCGCGGCCGCCGACAGCAGGATCCCGGCCGCGATCAGCAGGAACGCCACCCGCGTCGCCGTGACCGGCTCCAGCCCCCGGGCCTCCAGCGTCTCCGGCAGCCGCACCAGCACGAGGACCGCGACCACCGCTCCGAGGCCGCCGAAGACGCCGATCAGCCCGTACGACTTGGCACGCGAGCGGGTACGGACGTAGTCGATGGCGATGGTGGACAGCATGGCGTTGACCGCCGCCACACCCAGCGCGAACACGACGCGCAGCGCGACCAGGACGGCGGTGCCGCCCGCGAACGGGAACAGCGCGGCGCCGAGCGCGCACAGCCCCAGGCCCGCGACGACGACCATCCGCCGTCCTGCCCGGTCGGCGAGCGCGCCGTACCAGGCCAGGCTGAGCACCATCGCGAGCTCCGCCGCGAAAGTGAGCACGCCGATGGTCGTGCCCTGGGCGGAGTCGCGCACCCCCAGGATCGTGGTGAGGATGTGCGGCTGGGCCGACGGCAGGAAGGACACCACCGCGGTCCCGATGGTCGCGAAGGACAGCAGGGCCCACATGTTGACCTTGGTGATGCCCTCGGCGAGCTGCGCGCCCAGCACCCGGCGCCAGGGGGAAGCGGCCATGGAAAGATCATGACATCGGCGGACGCCGATGCGACCGTTTTTGCCTGAATCGCGGCGATATCTGGCCTGTGAAGTAGGATCTTGGGCGACTTCGTCGCCGAGGAACACGGGGGGCAGCCATGGATTCGGCCGGGATGGGCAGTGGGTTCGATCCGGCCGTTCCCAACGCGGCCCGCATGTACGACTACTTCCTGGGCGGCAAGGACCACTTTCCGGCCGACCGGGAGGCGGCCGACAGGGTCCTGCGGTACGTCCCGGAGATCCCCTTGGGGATCAGGGAGAACAGGGAGTTCCTCGTCCGGGCGGTGAGGTTCCTCGCCGAGCGGGGGATCAGGCAGTTCCTCGACATCGGCGCCGGCCTGCCCACCCAGCGCAACGTCCACCAGGTGGTGGCCGAGGTCGCCCCCGGCGCGCGCACCGTGTACGTGGACAACGACCCTCAGGTGCTCGCGCACGCCCGCGCCCTGCTCCAGAGCTCCCCTCTGGTGAAGGTGGTGGAGGGGGATCTGCGCCGCCCGCGCGAGATCCTCGACCACCCCGACGTACGGGACCATCTGGACTTCGGCCGGCCGGTCGCGGTGCTGCTCCTGGCGATCGTCCACTTCATCCCGGACTCCGACGACCCCCGCGGCATCATCGCCGAGCTCCGGAGCGCGCTCGCCCCCGGCAGCTACATGGCGATCTCGCACGTGGCGGTGGACGAGCGGCCGGAGGCGGCGCCCAGGGTGGAGCGCGTCTACCAGAACGCCTCCGCCCAGTTCGTCGCGCGGATGACGGGGGAGATCGCGCCGTTCTTCGACGGGCTGGACCTCGTCGAGCCGGGCATCGTCAACCTGCACGAGTGGCGCCCCGACCACCCGGTCGTGAACCCGCTGCTGGAGAAGCAGACCAAGGCGTACTTCCTCTGCGGCGTCGGCCAGATCCTGTGACGGTCACCTCCGGTGAGGCCGTCGCGCACGCCTCTACGGTGTGACGCTTCCGCGGAGCGACGTCTCTAAGGTGCGACGCTGTCGCGCGTCCCCCGGGCGAGCGCGCCAGCGCCCAGCAGGATCACCGCCATCAGCGCGGTGACCAGCGCGAACGAGGCCGGCAGGCTGCTCACGGTCGCGATCCCGCCGATCATGCTCGGCGCCACGAACCCCGAGGCGTAGCTCACCGTGGCCGCGCCGGCGACTCCCTCGCTCGGCGTGCGGCCGGCGTTGCCCGCAGCGGCGAACACCAGCGGGACGACCACCGCGATCCCGAGGCCGATCAGCATGAAGCCGGCGACCGCGGGGGCGGGGGAGCGGGACACGACCACGAGGACCCCGCCGGCGGTCGCGAGCACGCCGCCGATCCGCACGGTGAGCACCGGCCCGATCCGGCGGACCACCGCGTCACCGCAGAGCCTCCCCAGGGTCATCGTGAACGCGAAGGCCGTGTAACTGGCCGCGCCCACCGCGGGGGAGGCGCCGGCGACCTGTTTCAGGTAGACGGCGCACCAGTCCTGGCTGGCCGCCTCCCCGAACACCGCGCAGAATCCGATGAGCCCGATGAGGAGCACCTCGCGGGGCGGCGGGACGAACCTCGGCGGTGCCACCTCGTCCGCCTCCGCCCGGGTGTCCAGGAGCAGCGGCCCGATGGCGAAACCCACCACGACCAGGACCAGCGCCACGACGGCGAGGTGGATCCGCGCGTCGATCTCGGCGTGGGCGGCGGCGATCCCCACCGCCCCGCTCAGCAGGCCGCCGACGCTCCACATCCCGTGCAGCCCCGACATGACCGACCGGCCCAGGTGCCGCTCGACCTCCACCCCCTGGGCGTTCATGGCGACGTCGCACATGCCCGCGCACGCGCCGTACATGAGGAGAATCACCCACAGCGTGGGCAGGTTGGGGGCGAGCGCGGGCACGGCGAGCACGGCGCACCACAGGAAGAGCAGCCACCGGGTGACGGCCCGGCCGCCGAACCGGTGGGTGATCCGGCCAGTGGTCGGCATGGCGAGCATGGAGCCGATCGCCGGGGCGAGCAGTGCCAGGCCGAGCTCGCCTGGCCCGGCCCCGAGGTGCTCCTGGAACCAGGGGATGCGGGTCGCGAAGCTTCCGGTGACCGCGCCGTGCAACGCGAACGTGACGGCGACCGCGACCCTCGCCCGCCTCACCACCCGCTGATCCACGCGGACACGCTACCAGGATGATCCTTTAACGCGATTTGGGCGTAGACGCCCGCTTGGAAAGGCGGGGAGTGGTGAGCGAGGGCCCTTTCATCCCGCCGGCCGGGCCCCCGGAGTCCAGAGCAGCAGGCCCAGGCACATCTCGTCGGCGGTGCCCTCACCCCAGACGACGTAACGAGGGGGGAGGCCGCGCAGCGCCGGCAGGAGGGCACGCAGCCCGGCGTCGTGCGTGCACGTCACCCGGAGGGTGTCTCCGGCCTTGACCTCCACGGGCCGCGGCAGCGGGTGGATGGCCTGCGCGTCGAAGTTGTACGCCGGGATGTCGAGCAACATGCGCGCCCGGCTCGTCCCGGGGTTCAGCTGGATCCTGATCGAGCGTCCCAGCAGGTGCATGTGCCCGGCGACGGCGTAGACGGTGCCCTTCTCGGGGGACGGGAAGTCGCAGTGCTGCGTGGGGCCGGCGACCGGAGGCGCTCCCCTGCCGCACATGCGGGTCAGTCCGTCGACGGTGGCGCGGGCCTGCTCCCCGAACCGGTGGGCGACGTCCCCGACCGCCGCCTTGCGGTCGCACAGCGGGCCGGACTCGCGTGCCGTGCAGGGCAGCTCGACGGGCGCGATGAGCCGGGAGGTCTCCAGCGGCGTCAGGGCGGCGGCGCCGTCGTTGAGGCGCAGCCGGATGCCCGACCGGTCGGCGCCGCCGGGCTTGCCGCCCGTGGCGAGCAGGTTGTAGTGGACCTGCATGATGATCTGGCTGCCGGCCGGCATGGGATAGCCGATCGCGGGATCGAGCAGCGTCTCGTTCGCACCCGGCGCCCAGTGGCCGACCCAGGAGCCGTCCTCGACTCCCGCGTCCCCGAAGCAGGTCCAGCCCTGGCCGGGGGTGGAGGCGTCCAGGGCGCGGGCGGCCTGGGCCTGCCGGGGACCGACCTGGAAGATGATCGCGTGGTGCACGATGGCCGCGTTCTGCGGCAGGAACTGGCTTCCGGTCAGGAACGCCCGCCCGGCGAGCCCGGGGTCCACGAGGAAGCAGCGGTACTCGTCGATGCCGCCGGAGGGCGCGACCGGCCGGTACGGCTGGGGCAGCGTGAGCGTCACGAACCGCTCCGAGGGGCGCAGCGGCGCAGGAGGCGGCGGCGTGACCGCCTGCCCATGCCCGCCGTGCGCCGTGCCCTGCGCCGGGGTGCCGGTCGCGCCGGTCGCCCCCGCCGTGCCGCCGGTGCCCGCTGTGATGCGGGGGTCCGCCGTGCCGTCGTGGGCGTGCGCGCCGGCCGCGGGGCCGGCCCCCGCGGGAGCCGCTCCGTGCGCGGGGGGAGCCTCGCCGCCGCAGGAGGCGAGGAGCAGTGTCACGCAGAGCGCCGCCCCCGCCATGCCCGCCTTGCCTGGTCCACCGGTCGATCTCGTCACTACAGCCCCTTCCTCCCCGCCGCCCGGTGCCCGTCACCGGGGGGTTCTCCGCCGTCAAGGCTCCTCCGTCCGGGGCGGCCTGCCATCCCTCTCAGGGCCCGTACGGGTCCTTCCGCGGAGTGAAGAAAGACGTACATCCGAAGTGCGGTCATGGCCCTGTGCCGGGCGCGAATTCGGGGTACGGGGCGAGAGACCGTAATGTCATTGCGTGCACATCCGTCCCTGGAGGAGCCTGACATGGTCGAGAACGTGATCGACGACGGGCCCGGCTTCGCCGATCTGGCTCTTCGTCCCGAGCTCCTCAAAGCCCTGACCGATCTCGGTTACGAGGAGCCCACGCCCATTCAGCGTGAGGCCATCCCGCCCCTGCTGGAAGGACGTGACCTGCTCGGACAGGCCGCCACCGGGACGGGGAAGACCGCCGCCTTCGCGCTGCCCGTGCTCCAGCGGCTGGGGGAGGGAAACGGCGACGAGCCCTCGGCCCTCGTCCTCGTGCCCACCCGCGAGCTTGCCGTACAGGTCTCGGAGGCGATGCACCGCTACGGCCGCGACCTTGGCGCGCGGGTGCTGCCGATCTACGGCGGCCAGCCGATCGGGCGGCAGCTGCGCGCGCTGGAGCGAGGGGTCGACGTCGTGGTGGCGACCCCGGGCCGGGCGCTCGACCACATCGGCCGCGGAACGCTGCCCCTCAAGGGCCTGCGGATGGTCATCCTGGACGAGGCCGACGAGATGCTCGACATGGGCTTCGCCGAGGACATCGAGGCCATCCTCCAGGACACCCCGGAGGACCGGCAGACCGTGCTGTTCTCCGCGACGATGCCGCCGCGGATCGACGCGATCTCCCGCCGCCACCTGCGCAACCCGGTCCGCATCAGGATCGAGCGTGAGACCCCCTCCTCCGGAGAGGCCCCGCTCGTACGGCAGAGCGCGTACATCGTGCCCCGGTCGCACAAGCCGGCGGCGCTGGGACGGGTGCTCGACGTGGAGTCGCCCACGGCGGCGATCGTGTTCTGCCGCACGCGCGAGGAGGTCGACCACCTCACCGAGACCATGAACGGCCGCGGCTACCGGGCCGAGGCCCTGCACGGCGGCATGGGCCAGGAGCAGCGCGACCGCGTGATGGGCCGGCTGCGCGCCGGCACGGCCGACCTGCTGGTCGCGACCGACGTGGCGGCGCGCGGCCTCGACATCGACCAGCTCACCCATGTGATCAACTACGACGTCCCGTCGGCGCCGGAGTCGTACGTCCACCGGATCGGCCGGGTGGGCCGCGCCGGCCGCGAGGGCGTCGCCATCACGCTGGCCGAGCCGCGCGAGCACCGCATGCTCAAGACGATCGAGCGGGTGACCCGGAGCCGCATCACGATCGAGAAGGTGCCGACCGTGGCCGACCTGCGGGCCCGCAGGCTGGAGCTGACGCGCGCCGCCCTGCAGGACAGCCTGATGGAGGACGGCGACCTGGAGCGGTTCCGCGTCGTCGTGGAGACGCTCACCGACGAGTTCGACCTGATGGACATCGCGCTCGCCGCCGTCAAGCTCGCACACGAGTCGTCCGGCGCCGCCGCCGACGAGGAGGAGATCCCCGAGGCGGCGCCGAGGACCGCGCGGCCCGAGCGCGGGCACCGCGACGGCCCCGCGCGCGACGACCGGCGCGGCCGGGGCCCGTCGGGCGGGATGGCCCGGCTGTTCGTCGGCGCCGGGCGCAGCGCCGGCGTCCGGCCGCAGGACCTGGTGGGCGCGATCACCGGGGAGAGCCACGTCACCGGGCGTGACATCGGGGCGATCGAGATCGCCGACCGCTTCTCGCTCGTGGAGATCCCCGAGGGCGCCGCGGAGGACGTGATCACCGCGCTGCGCCGGACCACCATCAAGGGCAAGAAGCCGATCATCCGGCGGGACCGCGAGGGCGGCGCCGGCCGCCGCTGAGGAGAGAGCCTTCCCGGCTGAGGACAGAGTCCCCAGCCGGGTCGGCGCACGCCCTGATCAGGGCGAGGACGGGCCCGATGGCGGCGGGGCCGGCTGCCCGGCGGAAGGCTCCGCGGACGGTTCCGTGGGTTCCGTGGCGGGCTGCCGGGTGGAGGGCTCCGCGGACGGCTCCGCTGATGGTGGTGTGGGCAGCCCCCCGGATGCCGGGAGGCGGCGCGCGCCACGCCTGCCGGCCAGGAGCAGCACCGTGAAGGCCGCCACGACGGGCACAAGGCCGAGCAGCGCGCCCAAGCGCTGGTCGGCGGCCCGCTCCGGGGCCCACGGCAGCGCCAGCGAGGCGTACCACCCCGGCCCCTGCAGCGGTCCGGCCAGCAGGAGCAGAGCGATCCAGGCCTGTACGGCGACTGCCCCGGCCAGCAGCAGCACCCGGACCGGTGGCCGGATCCCGCGCGACGGCGAACCGGTGCCGGCCGTGACCTCCAGGAAGATCACGGCGGTCAGCACCACGACAGCCTGAAGGCACAGCCGTACGGCGAGACTCGTCTGGGCCATCTCGAACAGGCCGGTCAGATATAGCGCCAGGTACGGCACGGCGTACAGGGCCAGCGCGACCCCGGGCCTGGTCAGCGCGCGGACCACGGGGCCCTCCGTCCACCGCGCGGCGGCGGGATCGGCGCGCTGGTGGAGGCGCAGCGGGGCGCCGAGCACGAGCAGGGCCGGGCCGACGGCTCCGAGCAGCGCGTACTGAACGGCGTGGATGGAGAAGACGGCAGGCCCGTAGGCCGCGACCCCTCCCGCAAGCCCGTACGCGAGCACGAGCAGGCCCGCCAGCCACGACGCGGTCCGGCCGGCGGGCCAGGCCTCGCCCCGGCCGGCCAGCCGCCGCACGCCTACCAGGTAGGCGACGGCGAGCCCGGCGACGGCGAGCAGCGCTATCGGGTCCGGCCGGATCTCCGCGGCCAGCCGTCCGGGACTGAATGCGGGAAGCACGTAGCCGAGCGCGTCGTGCTGATGCTCCGCGGCGCCCGCCGCCTCGGGCGGCGCGGTCCTCGACAACCCGACGGCCAGCCCGATCGTCGCCGCCATCACCGCGATCTCCCCGGCGGCGAGCCGCAGGAAGGGCCCCCTGGCCGCCGAGGCCTTCACATCCGTGACGGCCGGAGGCGTCGCGTCGTCCACGTCCGTGACGACTGGGGGCGCCGCGTCGTCCACGCCGGCGGCGGCCGGTGGCGTAGCCGAGGTAAGCGGTGGCGTCGCCGAGGTGAGAGCGTCGAGTGTGGCCATCGTCGCGCGGCGGTGACGCCATCCGAACCAGCCGAGCGCGGCCAGGGCGGCCGCCTTGGCCAGGACGAGCACGCCGTACCGGGACTGCCAGAGCAGGGTGACGTCGCCGAGCCGGACCCAGGCGTTGAGCGTGCCCGAGACGCCGACGGCCACGTAGCAGCACAGGGCGAGGGCGCTGAACCGCCGGACCGCCGCCGCCAGCCCGGCCGAGTGGCGCAGGAACGTGACCAGCCCGAACAGCCCGCCGACCCACACGGTGACGCCCGCGATGTGCGCCATGAGGCTGGAGACGGCGAGATTGTGGTCGGCGGCCGTGGCGGAGTGGCCGACGTACGCGGGGGGCAGCACCGCGAAGACGGCGAGCGCGAGCAGCAGGGCGCTCTCCGCGCGGCCGGGGGAGAGGAAGGCGCCGGCGGCCACCGTCAGCGCCACCACGGTCACCAGCAGGAACGCCTGCCCTTGCGGGATGTAGAACAGGAAGGTCGGCAGGACGCCTGAGCGCAGCGCGTTCCCGACCGGGAGCCCCAGGAAGTCCGACAGCGTGAGCACCAGCGTGAGTGCCGCGCTCGCCGCCCAGCCCAGTGCCCAAGGGCCGGCGGCCCGGGCGATGGCCCGCGGGGAGTCGGACTCCCGGGCCAGCACCACCGCCGCCAGCAGGACACCCACCGTGGCGACGGCGCAGACGTCGTGGACCAGCCGCACGAGCGGCAGGCCCATTGTGGTCAGCGTTCCAGGGGACGGCAGGCCGGGGATCGCGGGCCGCGGCCTCCCGCCGCCGAACCACAGGGTGAGAGCGAGCACGGCGAACGCCGCAGCCGGGACGCCCGTTGTGGCGAGGAGGCTCCGTCGTTCCTGGGGGGTTGTCATCGTCGGCTTCTCTCGCGTCGCACCGCCCCGCGCGAGCACGGGTCGTCCCGAGTATGGCGAGAGGCCCCATGTCACGCGGTGAATGCCGGAAAGATCCCATGGTCCGCGTACGGACATCAAGCCCCCGGCGCCGAAATGACGCGCAGACCGGCGGAACGCCTGCTTCCGGACGCGTCCCGGCAAGGTCCCCCGGGTTCCTGAGTTCCCGCGCAGGCGGCGGGAAACCCCGCTGCTATGGGATAATCCCGAGCGTCATGCGCGCCAATCTTCCCCTCCGGCTCGCGCGGTCTGCCGCCTTCGCGGTCGTCTGCGTGATCCTCGGCGTCGGCGCGCACCGCTTCGCCGGAGGCGCCGGCCCCGATCCCGGGGTGCTCCTGGTGGGCGTGCTGGTCGTCATGGCGGGGGCGACGGCCCTGGCGGGCAGGGAACGGCCCCCGGCGGCCGTGATCGGCCTTCTCGTCGCCGCCCAGGTGTTCCTGCACGAGCTCCTCGGCACGGCCGGGATCCCCCCCGTCTCCGGGGATCCGCACTCCCACGCCCTGAGCGTGCGCGTGGGGATGCTCACCGCCCACCTGACCGCGGCGCTGCTCACCGGCTGGTGGCTGTCCCGCGGCGAGACCGCGCTCTGGTCGATCCTTCGCAGACTGGGCGCGGGCGCACTCAGGGCCCTGGCGCCGCTGATCGCCCTGCTCCGCGCCGACCTTTCCGGCGCGCGCGGGCCCCGCCTGGTCCGCTTCGCGCGCGCCGGGACTCCGCGGCCCCGGTGCCTGCTGAGGCACGCGGTCGTCCGTCGCGGGCCGCCGGTTCTCCCCGTCTTCTGAGCTGTCCCCCGAGCTCCTCGCGAGCTCTCGCGCGAGCGTCCGCGCATCCCGGCCGGAGGGTCTGTTCGCCCTCCGCCGTGATGGTCGCGCGGCCCGCGCGCCACAGGCATTCACGCAGACGACTGGAGAAACCCTCATGGCAATGGACGCCCTCATCCGCCGCGCCGCCACGATCACAGCCGGTGCTCTCGCGCTGACAATCGGTTTGGCCCTCCCCGCCCTCGCCCACGTGACCATCAACCCGGGCACCGCGGAGCAGGGCGGCTGGACGAAGATCGCCTTCCGCGTTCCCAATGAGCGGGACAAGGCCTCCACGACCAAGATCGAGGTGACCTTCCCGACCGACCACCCTCTGCCGTTCGTGTCCGTACGGCCGGTGCCCGGATGGGACGTGAAACTCACCCAGGGCAAGCTGCCCAAGCCGGTTGTCTCCGACGACGGAGACAAGGTCACCGAGGCCGTTCTCAAGATCACCTGGTCCGGCGGGAAGATCGAGCCCGGGCAGTTCCAGGAGTTCGAGGCGTCGGTCGGCCCGCTGCCCAAGAACGTCGACCAGCTCCCGTTCCCGACCACGCAGACCTACTCGAACGGCGAGGTCGTCAAGTGGGCGGACGCGGCCAAGGCCGACGGCTCCGAGGCCGAGCACCCGGTGCCCACCCTCAAGCTCGTGGCGCCCGCCGCGGAGGAGACCGGCGGGCATCAGGGCGCGGCGGCGCCGTCCTCCCCCTCCGCCCAGCCCTCCGTCGTGGCCGCGGTGGATGGTGGCCACGACGACGATGACGAGGGCGGCTCCAGCGACGACACGGCCCGGATCCTGGGCGCGATCGGCATCGTCGTCGGCCTCGCCGGCGCCGCCACCGGTGTCGCGGGGCTGCGCCGCCGGAGCTAGGCCGCCGGAGCTGGATGGCACCCTTTGACGGGGTCCGCCGCCCCGCCGTGGGCGGTTACCCCGTGATGTGCGGATGCGCGGGCCCGTAAGGAGGGCCCGCGCATCCCGCGCCGCCCCGCAGCGGGGCTCGATGAAAGAGGGCCCGCGCATCCCGCGCCGCGCCTCAGCCTGGCTCGATGAATGATCGACGGTCGCCTCATGAGAGCCGGGGCTTAGATGAGAGCCCGTTCGGGAACCTCAGAAGGTAAGGGAGAGCCATTCACGCCGGGGGGACATATGGCTGTTTCAGCTGATCTGGCCAAGCTGCTCGACCGCAAGTACGAGGACATGAGCCTCGATGAGCTGATCAAGGCGCCCGTTGAGGCGCTCGCCGGGGTCAGCGAGGGGGACGCCAAGCTCCTCAAGGAGGCGTTCAACATCAAGACGGTCGGCGACATGGGGCGCAACAAGTTCTTCCGCGCCGCGACCGCGCTCGTCGACCTGACCGACAGCAGGAAGTAGCCGGCGCCCCGCCCGTCTTTGTAGATATTCTCCAGTGCCTTGTAGGTTGTTGGAAGGTATCTACGCCGGGAGGCGGTCGTGGGGGCTCTGTTCGTCGGAGTGGACGGCGGGGGCACCAGCACGCGCTGTGTGGTGGCGGACGAGACCGGCGAGATCGTAGGCCGGGGGCGCGCGGGCGGGGCCAACGCCGTCTCGGTGCGCGACCCCTCCGCCAATCTGCTCGCGGCCCTGCTCACGGCTCTCGGCGACCTCGACCGCTCACGGGTGGCGGCGGGCGTCTTCGGCCTGGCGGGCGCGGCCCGGGCGGAGGGGCTGGCCGAGCGGGCGTGGCACGACGCCGGCTTGCCCGGACGCCCTTCGGTGGTCGCCGACGTCCTCGTCGCCTTCACCGGCGCCACCACGGAGCCGGACGGGACGGTCCTGGTGTCCGGCACAGGGGCGATGGCGGCCCAGATCCGGAATCGGCGGGTCGTCCAGCGTGCCGACGGTCTCGGCTGGCTGCTCGGCGACGAGGGCTCGGGGGTATGGCTGGGCCGGCACGCCGTCACGGCGGCGTTGAAGGCCGTCGACGGCCGCGCCGCCACCACCACGCTGACCGCCCGGATCGCCGGCGCGGTGCTCGGCGGGCCCGCGGAATCCCGGGCGGACGGCCACGCGGTCGCCCCGGCTCTCGTCGCGGCCGTGTATTCGCGGATCGCGGACTCCGGGCCCGCGTGGCTGGCGACCCTCGCCCCGCTGGTGGACGCGGCGGCGGCGGAGGGCGACCCCGTAGCGGCCGGGATCGTCCAGGAGGCCGCGCGCCGGCTCTGCCATACGGCCCGCGTCGTCCAGGAACGGTGCGGCGCGGACGCCCGAGCCGCCTCCGAGGCAGGCGAGGAGTCGGGCAACGGGACAGGCGACGGGACAGGTGACGGCGCCACCGGCGCTCGCGGCCGGGCTGGCGCGGGTGAGGGTGAGCGTGAGGGCGAAGGGCCGGGCGGCGGCTCTCCGGACGGCAGGGGAGCCGGCAACGGCTTCCCGGACGGCCTCGTGACCCGCGGTGGCTCGCCGGACATTGGCTCTTCGGCCAGTGGCTCTTCGGATGGTGGCTCTTCGGATGGAGGCCACGGGCTGCCGGACGCGGCGGCCGGGCCGCTGGTGCTGGCGGGCTCCCTGCTGACCGAGCCGACCGAGCTGGCACGTCTCGTACGGGCGCGGCTGGGGGAGGGAGTGGCCTGGGTGCCCGCTCGCGACGGCGCGGCGGGGGCCGCCGCGCTCGCGCTCCGGGAAGCCCTGCCCCCCGGCGACCCCCGCGCGGTGAAAGGCCACCGGGCGCTGATCGGCGATGGGGAAGGGGACCCGTGAGCGCGCTGGACCGGATGGCCATGACCGTGCTCCAACCGGGCTTCGAGGGCACGGGCTTCGATGGGGCTGGGTTCGAGGGGGCTGGGTTCGAAAGCGCGCGAGCACGGCGAGCTGTGCCGCCCGAATGGCTGCTCCGCGCACTGGCGGACGGCCTGGGCGGCGTGATCCTCTTCGCCCGCAACATCGCCACCCAGGAGCAGACCGCCGCGCTCACGGCGGCGTTGCGTGAGGAGAACCCGGAGGTGATCGTCGCCGTCGACGAGGAGGGCGGCGCCGTGACCCGGCTGGAGGCCGCCACAGGCAGCTCATGGCCGGGCAACCTGGCCCTCGGCGTGGCTGACGACGTCGCGGTGACGGAGCGGGTGGCCCGGCGGATCGGCGGGCTGACCGCCGCGGCGGGGATCACGCTCGACTACGCGCCGGTCGTGGACGTCAACGCCGACCCCCGCAACCCGGTCATCGGGGTGCGCTCGTTCGGCTCCGATCCCGAGGTCGTCTCCCGTCAGGCCGTGGCATGGATCGCCGGCCTCCAGGGCGCCGGTGTGGCGGCCTGTGCCAAGCACTTCCCCGGTCACGGCGACACCGTGACCGACTCCCACCTGGCGCTGCCCACCGTGCCGGCGTCGCGGGAGGTGCTCGAACGGCGCGACCTGGCGCCGTTCCGCGCCGCGATCACGGCGGGCGTGCGTGCCGTCATGTGCGGCCACCTGCTCGTCCCCGCCCTGGACGACGTCCCCGCCACGCTGAGCCGGGCCGTGCTGACCGGGCTGCTGCGCGAGGAGCTCGGGTTCGGCGGCGTCGCCGTCACCGACGCCATCGAGATGCGGGCCGTCGCCGCGCTGTACGAGCCGTCGGAGATCGCGGTCCGCGCTCTGGCCGCGGGGGCCGACGTCATCTGCGTCGGCGTGTCGTCCCCCGGCGGGCGGAGCGTGTACGACCTACGCGACGCGATCGTCCAGGCCGTCCGCGAGGGACGGCTCCCGGAGTGGAGGCTGGCGGAGGCGGCGGAGCGCGTGCTCGGGCTCGCCGCCTGGCACGCCGGGCAGGCCGGCGCCCGGGCCGCGGTCGCCGGGGAGACCGGTGCCGGCGCGGTCGACGACGCCGGCAGGGCACTCGGGCTCGCGGCCGCCTCGGCCGCGCTGCGCGCCACGGGCGCTCCCGACCGGCCGGTGCTGGAGACGGCGCCGCTCGTCGTACGGCTGGCGGCGCGGCAGAGCCAGGCCGTCGGCCGCGCCAGGTCGTTCGGCCTCGCCGGGGCGCTCGCCGAGATCCTTCCGGGCACGGCGGAGGCCGAGGTCGGCGAGGGGGAGGCGCTGCCCGATCTGTCGGATCCGCGCCGTCCCGTGGTCATCGCCGTCCACGACGCCGTACGGCACGCCTGGATGCGGCGGCTCCTGGACGAGGCTGTGCGCGCGCGGCCGGACGCGGTGGTGGTGGAGACGGGTGTGCCCGGCGCGCCCGTCGGGCGTGTGCACCTCGCCACGCACGGGAATGCGGCGGTGTCCGCCAGGGCCGCCGCCCGCTGGCTGACCGCGGGTCCCGGGACGGCGTCGCCGTGAGCCGTCCAAGCCATCGGGTGATCCACGCGCCCGTCCGCGCGGTGATCCACATGACCGTCCGCGCGGTGAGCCGCGCGCCGGCCCACATGGTGAGCCATGAGCCATCCCATGCTCCACGCGATGACTTCGCCCCGTGATCCCCGCAGTCACTGCAGTCACAGCAGTCACCAAGTCGCCGCAGTCACCGCGGCCATGGGCGCCCCCCAAGAGCCATCCCCAAGAGCGACCCCAAGAGCGACCCCAAGAGCCACCTCAAGGAGACCCCGTGAGCCAGCGCCCCCCGGCCCCGCCCAAGCGATCGAACGGACCGGCGGCGGAGGGCCTCGTCGCCACGGTGCGGGCGGTGCTGCCGTCCCTCACTCCGGCCGGCCGGGCCGTCGCCCGGCTGATCCTCGACGATCCCGCGACGGTCGCCCGCAGCACCATCACCCAGCTGAGCGCCGCCTCCGGCACCAGCCAGGCCACCATCGTGCGGACGGCCCGCGCGCTCGGCTTCTCCGGCTACTCCCAGCTCCGCCTGGCGCTGGCCGCCGCCTCGGCCAGGGCGCGGCCGGAGCGGCTGGTGCCCGGCGACCTCGCTCCCGGCGACCCCCTCGCCGACCTGATCGCCAAGGTCGCGCGCGCGGAGTCGGACGCGCTGGCGGACACCGCCGCGCAGCTCGACCCGGAGCGGCTGGGCGCGGTCGTGGAGGCCCTGGCGGGGGCGCGCAGGGTCAGCGTGTACGGCGTCGGCGCCTCCGGCCTGGTGGCCGCCGACATGGCGCAGAAGCTGCTGCGGATCGGCGTGCCCGGCCACGCGTTCACCGACGTCCACCTGGCCCTGACCGGCGCGGCGCTCGCCGTCCCCGGGGACGTGTCGGTGGGCGTGAGCTGCTCGGGTGAGACCCCCGACGTCCTGGAGCCGATGAGGACGGCCCGGGAGGCGGGCGCGGTGACCGTCGCCATCACCAACAACCCGCGCTCGGCCCTGGCCGGGCTGGCCGACCACGTGCTGGTGTCCGCCGGGCGGGAGACCGACTTCCGCCCCGGAGCGCTGGCGAGCCGGATCAGCCAGCTCCTCATCGTCGACTGCGTGTTCGTCAGCCTCGCGCAGCGCACGTACGAGTCCTCCGACGGGGCGCTCAAGGCGACCCGGGCGGCGCTCGACCGGTTCCTCGGCGACCCCCGCAGACGGTCCCGGCCCCAACCTCCGCCCGCATCGCCGCAGCTAGACGGCCTGAGTAAAAATTAACTCCATATCTGACTTCATAGGCGGAAAAAATTGACGGCGTCCTGACGTCGCCCGTATCGTCCAGGCAACCGGGAACCAGGAGCAGCCCATGAAGCGACTCGCGGCGATCGTGGCCCTGGCGTCGACCGCCACCGTCACTGCCTGCGGCACTACGGGGGCGTCGGACACCGCCCAGCAGGGTGGTGGCGTCTACACCACGATCGACGGCAGCAAGCAGATCAACGCCAGCGCGCCGATCAACCCGTTCAACCCCGTGGGGTCGGTCTTCGCGGGCTACAACGGCATGGCGCTGGCCTGGCAGAAGAACGATCCGATCGACCCCGACCAGTTCTACCCCGCCATCGCGAGCAGCTGGACGGCCGCCCCAGACAGGTCGTCCGTCGTGATCCACCTGCAGCCCAACGCCCGCTGGTCGGACGGCAAGCCGGTGACCAGCGAGGACGTCCGCGTGTCGATCGGCCTCGCCTACACCCAGGGCGGCACGGCGTACGCGCTGGACCCGAAGGCGGCGGGCGCGGCGGCCGACATCAAGGTGATCGACCCCAAGACGATCGAGATCACCCAGGGTGCCAACCGGAGCGCGACGTTCCTCGGCAACCTGCTGTCGACGGTGGTGGTCCCCGCCCACGTGTTCGGCCGGCTACTTCCCCCCGACTTCTGGCAGACCCTGAAGACGGCCCAGCAGGCGAGCGGCGCCGCCGCCGAACAGGCCAAGGGCAAGATCACGGGGCTCGCGGAGAAGGTCATCGGGTTCGGCCCCGAGCACGACGTGTCCGCCGGGCCGTTCGTGCTGGAGCGGGTGAACCCGGGGGCCGCGCTGCTGCGGAAGAATCCCTACTTCTACGCCAGCCGGTCGATCGTGCCGGACAAGGTGAAGGTGCTGAACTACACCGGCAACGAGCAGATCTGGAACTACCTGATCTCCGGCCAGCTCGACAACGCGCCGTTCACCTCGGTGCCCACGGCGGTGATGCGGCGCATCCGCGAGGCCAGGGGCAGCGGGGTCGTCACGGGCTACTCGCCGGTGTCCACGTCGATGGCGTTCAACCAGGCGCGCAAGCCGTACGACAACGTGCACGTGCGGCGGGCGATCGCCTACCTCATCGACCGCGCGCAGGTCACCAGGATCGCCTCGCCGGAGGGCGGCACGCCGGCGGCGACGACGTCCGGCATCCACGCGAAGGCGGCCCGGGTGTGGCTCGGCTCCGGGTTCGACGCGCTCGACCCCTACCGCGTCGATCCGGCGAAGGCCGCGGCGGAGCTCAAGGCGGCGGGCATGACCAGGCGCGACGGCAAGTGGGCGATGCCCGACGGGTCGCCGTGGACCGTGCGGATCCACGTGCCCGCGTCGTTCTCCGACTGGGTCGCCGCGGCGAAGTCGATCACCAGCCAGCTGAGCGACCACGGCATCGACGCGACCGTCGTCACCGCGGCCGACTACACGCTCTACCTCGGCGAGCTCGCCCAGGGGAAGTACGACATCGGGTTCTGGCTCATCGGCCTCGGGCCCTCGCCGTACAACATCTTCCAGCGCCTGTACGGCCAGGCGAACGGCTGGCAGATGTTCGGCGGCCGGCTCAAGCACGTCGCGCCCGGCACGGAGGGCAACTGGATGGGCGGCCCGGAGACGGCCGACGCCGGGCCCGACGGGAAGGTGGACCCCGGCGAGCTGACCGCGAAGCTCAACTTCGTCTCCCCCGGGGAGCAGAAGCGCATCGTCGGCGTCCTCGCCCGGGTGGCCAACCAGCAGCTCCCCGTGATCCAGCTGTGGGACTACGTCAACACCCAGTTCGTGAACACCTCCCGGTACACGGCGTTCCCCCCGGACGACGACGAGGCCCTGCGGCTGTCGTCCGGCGTCTGGATGCAGCTCGGGATGATCAAGAAGAGGCAGGCATGACACAAGCGGTCCGAAGCCGGCCCCGGTCGGCTCTCGCCGTCGCCCGGAGAGTGGCCGGCCACCTGATGCGCGGCGTGGTGATGATCTGGGTCGTCGCGACGATCAGCTTCGTCATCATCCGGGAGATCCCCGGGGACCCCGTGCTCGGGCAGTACGAGAGCCTGATCCAGAAGGGCATGTCCCCCGAGCAGGCCGAACGGGCCACGGCCGTGCTGTACGGCTTCCTGCCGACGGGCAGCCTGTGGCATCAGTACCTCGGATACCTGGGATCGCTGGCCCATCTCGACCTCGGCCGGTCGCTGAGCACGCCGGGCGTCGAGGTGACGACGCTGATCGGCTCGGCCGCCCGGTGGACGGTGCTGCCGGTCCTCGCCGGCACGCTGCTGAGCTTCCTGCTCGGCGTCACCATGGGTGTCTACGCGGCCATCAAGCGGTCGGGACGGCTCGGCGACCTGCTCGCGCTGTCCGGCTCGCTGCTGCACGGCATCCCGGTGTACGTGATCGGGCTCCTGCTGACGGCGATCTTCGCGACGCTGTGGCCCGTCATGCCGTCGGGCGGGCCGGTGGACGTCGACTTCGTCCCCGGCCTCAACGCCGGATACGTCGGCTCGCTGATCCACCACGCCGTCCTGCCCGTCGTGACGTACACACTGGCCAGCTACGGCGGATGGATCCTCGCGATGAAGTCGAACGTCGTCGCCGTGCTGGGCGACGACTTCATCCTCGCGGCCGAGCTGCGGGGGCTGCGGCGCGGCATCGTGTTCCGCTACCTCGCGCGCAACGCGATCCTGCCGCTGTTCACGATCCTCGCCCTGTCGATCGGCATGCTCTTCGGCGGCTCGATCTTCATCGAGCAGATCTTCAACTATCCGGGTCTCGGGCTGCTGCTCGTCAACAGCATCAGCAGCCGCGACTACGCGCTGATGGGCGGCACCTTCCTGGTGATCACGATCGGCATCGTGGTCGCCAACATCGCCGCCGACCTGCTGTACACGGTGATCGACCCCCGGGTCAGGAGCGGAGGCGCGACGTGACCGTGATCATCAACCCCGAGGGCGTCGGCGACCCGCTGACCGGGCCCGCCACGACGACGCGGGCGACGTTGCGGCGCAACTTCTGGCGCGGCGTGTGGCGGGTCATGCGGCGCAAGCCGAGCCGGATGGCGGGCGTCGCCATCGTCGCCCTGTTCGCGCTCATGGGTGTCTTCGGGCCGCTGCTCTACCCCGGCCACCTGCCCAGGGACGACAACGCGCTGTACGCGGCGCCCAGCCTGGCGCACCCCTTCGGCACCGACTTCGAGGGCACCGACGTGCTCGCCCTCGTCGTCACCGGCGCGCGGTACGTGCTGCTCACCGGCCTCGCCACGGCCCTCATCACGGTGGCCCTCGGCACCGCCATCGGGCTGTTCGCCGGCTTCCGCCGGGGCCGCTGGGACACCGCGCTCATGCGGCTCACCGACATGAACCTCGCCATCCCGGGGCTGCCGCTGCTCCTCGTGCTGTCGACCGTGTGGAAGTTCACCGGCCCGCTGGAGATGGGCCTGGTGCTCGGCCTGCTCGGGTGGGGCGGCATCGCCCGCGCCGTGCGGTCGCAGACGCTGTCGCTGCGGGAGCGGGGCTTCATCGAGGCGGCCAGGGGGCTGGGCCTGCCCACCACCCACATCATCGGCCGGGAGCTGCTGCCCGGCATGGCGCCGTACATCGCGATGAACATGCTCATCGCGGTGACCGGCGCGGTCTACGCGCAGGTGGGCCTGTTCTTCCTCGGCGTGCTGCCGTTCGAGTCCAACAACTGGGGCGTGATGCTGAACCTCGCCGTCTTCAACGGCGGGGCGCTGACCACGCCCGCCGCCCTGCCGTACCTGCTGGCCCCGCTGCTCGCGATCCTGCTGCTGACGCTCGGCATCGTGCTGATCGTCGACGCGATGGACGAGATCTTCAATCCCCGCCTCCGGGAGGAGTGACCCATGACGCCCCCGCCCGAGGTCCGGATCAAGGACCTCACCGTCGTCTACCGCACCCCGGCGGGCGAGCTGCCCGCCGTCTCCCGCGTGGACCTCACTCTGTCGCCCGGCACGATCACCGGGGTGGTGGGCGAGTCGGGCTCCGGCAAGTCCACCCTCGCGCTGTCCCTGCTCAACGCCGTGCAGCCGCCCGGCCGGATCGCCGGCGGCTCGGTCGAGATCGACGGGCTCGGCGACGTCCTGAGGCTCGGCGGGGAGAGCCTGCGCCGCACCCGCGGGAGCCGGATCGGGTACGTCTTCCAGGCCGCGCAGAACTCGCTCAACCCGCTGAAGACCATCGGCGGGCAGCTGCTCGACCTCGGCCGCTCGCACGAGGTGGACGACCTGCGCGGCCTGGTCCGCGAGGCGAAGGACCTGCTCGCCCGCATGGGCATGGACGGCGCCCGGGTGCTCGACTCCTACCAGCACGAGCTGTCCGGAGGGATGCGCCAGCGGGTCGGCATCATGCTCGCGCTCGTGCTCAACGCCAAGGTCGTCGTGCTGGACGAGCCCACCACCGCCCTCGACATGATCACCCAGGCGACGATCCTGCGGATCGTCCGGGAGATCCACGAGGAGCGGGGGCTCACCACGCTCGTCATCACCCACGACGTCGGCGCGGTCGCCGAGGTCGCCGACACCCTCGCCGTCATGTACGGCGGCAGGGTGGTGGAGCACGGCCCGGTCACCGACGTCCTCGGCTCGCCGGAGCATCCGTACACGCAGGGGCTGATCCGCGCGATCCCGCGCCTGACCGGCGACATCTCGCTGGCCCGTGCGCTGCCGGGCCGCCCGCCCACGCTCGGGACGCTCCCCGTGGGGGGCTGCGTGTTCCGGGAGCGCTGTGAGCGCAGGATGGAGGTCTGCGAGACCGTCGAGCCGGCCAGGACCGACCACGACGGGCGGAGCGTCGCCTGCCACGCGGCCCCGCTCACGCCGGCCAAGCACAAGGAGTTCGTGTGATCACGGGGACCGGCATCACCAAGACCTACCGGCAGCGGGGGTCCGTCCTGGGTGGCCGGGACGTGCCGGCGCTGCGCGGCGTGGACTTCGCCGTCCCGAAGGGCGGCGCCGTCTCGTTCATCGGTGAGTCCGGCTGCGGCAAGACCACGCTCGGCCGGATCATCGCCGGCCTGGAGACCCACGACGCTGGCGAGATCGTCATCGACGGCACGCCCATGTCGGGGCTGAGCCACCGGCGGCGGCAGCCGTACTTCCGGCGGATCCAGCTCATCCACCAGGACCCCTACTCCGCGCTCAACCCCACCCGCACGATCCACCAGACGCTGGAGGCGCCGCTGGCGCTGCGGGCCCGCCGGACCGGCCGGCCGAGGTCGTGGGTGGACGCGCGGGCGCAGGAGCTGCTCTCCCTGGTGGGCATCGACCCCGGGTACGTGCTGCCGCGCTACCCCCACCAGCTCTCCGGGGGCATGCGGCAGCGCGTCGTGATCGCCAGGGCGCTGACGATGGACCCCGAGGTGCTCGTCGCCGACGAGGCCGTCTCCATGATCGACGTGTCGCTGCGGCTCGGCATCCTGTCCCTGCTCAAGGACCTGCGGCAGCGGCTCGGCGTGGGCGTGCTCTTCATCACCCACGACGTCGCCACCGCGCGGTACATCGGGGACGACAGCGAGCTCTACGTGATCTACCGTGGCCAGGTCGTCGAGCGCGGCCCCACGGAGACGATCATCGCCGAGCCGGTGCATCCGTACACGCAGTCGCTGCTGTCGGCCGTCCCGGTGCTGCACGGGCTGGAACGGCCCGGCGCGGAGCGGGTCGTGCCGACCGAGGCGCCGGGACGGCCGGACGCCGCCGAGGGCTGCCTGTTCGCGCCCCGGTGCCCCTTCCGCACCGAGCGCTGCGAGCGTGAGACCCCCGAGCTCGGCCACTACGGCGGCAGCGCCCAGCGCCACGCGTGCTTCCATCCGCGCCGCCGCAGCGTCGTCCCGGTGGGCGCGGGTAAGTGATCACCATGAGTGGAATCTCCCCGATACAACCGGGCCCCCGGGCGGAGGAGGTGGCCGCCGCCGCGCTGTGGGCCGACACCGCCGACACCGCCGACACCGCCGACAGCGTCGGCGGCGCCGCCCTCGTCGTACGGCGCCTGGCGGACCCGCCTGAAGGACGCCGCTGGACGGCCCTGGCCACGCCTGACCTGGACGGCGTGGTGTTCGCCTCGATGTCGGGGGAGGACGCCGGGCACATCGACCTGATCGCCGTCGATCCGGCCGCCCAGGGCAGGGGGATCGGCCGGGCACTGCTGGAGGCGGCCGAGGAGTGGCTGCGTGCGCAGGGCGCCATCGAGGCGCGGTTCAGGGGCAACCCCCCGTGCTACGGCTGGCCGGGAATCGACGTCCGCTACACCCCCGCCGTCTGCCTCGCCGAGAGCTGGGGATACGAGCGGTATCACGCGGCGTGGAACATGACGGTCGACCTCCCCGTCCCGGCCGGGGGGGAGGAGGACGACCTGGCGCGGCTCGCCTCCGCCGGGGTCGCGCTGCACGCCGCCCCCGCGGGGGAGCGGGCCGAGGTGGCGGCGTTCGTCCGGGAGCAGTGGAACGCCAACTGGGCGTGGGAGGCGGAGCAGGCGACCGGCCTCCACTACGCCGTATGTGACGGGGAGATCCTCGGGTTCGCCGCCTGGGGGTCGCGCCCGCTGTGGTTCGGCCCGATGGGCACGGCCGAGGCCGCCCGGGGGCTGGGTGTGGGCCGGGTCCTGCTGCGGCGCTGCCTGGCCGAGCAGGCCGCCGCCGGGCTGAGCAGCGCGCAGATCAGCTGGGTCGGCCCCATCCGGTTCTACTCGCGGGCGGTCGCGGCGCGGGTCGAGCGGGTCTTCTGGCTCTACCGACGGCCGTTGCGCTGAGGCCGGGCCCGTGTCAGTCGTAGAGCAGCTCAGGGCCGGGTGGCCGCGGGGGCGCGCACAGCGGACGGGGGTCCCCGCCCTCGTCGAGCGCGCGGCGCAGCGTGTCCGAGCCCCACAGCAGGTCGAGGAACGGCTGGCAGGCGAAGTCGCCGGGGTAGAGGGTGCGCAGCACGTGCAGGATGGACACGCCCGTGAGCACGGGCAAGAACGCGTTCCGGTCGCAGACGTGGAGCTGGACGCCGCGCACCGCCGCGCCCGCGTGCCTGCCGAACGACGGGGTGAACCACGTGTCGCGGAAGAGCACCCCCGGCAGCCCGAGGCGGCACAGCTCCGCGTGGAGGCGCCCGTCCGCGTACGGCGCCCCGATCAGCTCGAACGGCCGGGTGGTCCCGCGGCCCTCGGAGGCGTTCGTCCCCTCCAGCAGGCCGGTGCCGGGGTAGACCGTGGCGGTGTCGAGGGTCGGCATGTTGGCCGACGGCATCACCCAGGGCAGCCCGGTCTCGTCGAACCAGCGGTCCCTCCGCCAGCCCTCGACCGGCACCACCTCCAGCTCGGCGCCGGCCGTCCGGTTGGCGAGCAGCGCGATCTCGCCGGCGGTGAGGCCGTGCCGTACGGGGACGGGCACCCGGCCGACGAAGCTGGCGAAGGCCGGGTCGAGCGGCGGGCCCTCGGCGAGCGCTCCCCCGATGGGGTTGGGGCGGTCGAGCACGGTGAACCGCAGCCCCAGGCGTGCGGCGGAGCCCATCAGGTCGTACATCGTCCACACATAGGTGTAGAAGCGGGCGCCGACGTCGCTCACGTCGAACACCAGCGCGTCCACTCCGGACGACGCCACGATCTCGTCGAGCACGTCACCGTGCCGCTGGTAGGTGTCGAACACGGGCAGGCCGGTGACCGGGTCGGCGGCGTCGCGCTCCCCGGCGCCCGCCTGGACCATGCCCCGCAGCCCGTGCTCGGGGCCGAACAGCGCGGTCACCCGCACACCCGCCGACAGCAGGGCCGTTGCCGAAGGGGTCAGATCGGGCAGGACTCCGGTGGGGTTGGTGATGAGGCCGACCCGGTGCCCGGCGGCCCGTCGCGGACCGCCGGCCAGCCTCTCCAGGCCCGTGCGCACGCGACTCATCTGGATAAAGCACTCCAAATATGAGGAATCATGACGCAATCACTCGCCGCTCTCGCCACTGAACAGAGCGATCCCCGTTACAGCGGGATCGACACCCTCTCCACGGAGGAGATCGCGCGGCTCATGAACGCGGCCGACGCCGGCGTGCCCGCGGCGGTGGGCCGCGCCGTCCCGGCGATCTCCGCCGCGATCGACGACGTGGCCAGGCGGATGTCGGCCGGCGGCCGGCTCCTGTACGTCGGCGCCGGCACCTCGGGACGGCTCGCGGTGCTGGACGCCTCGGAGTGCCCGCCCACGTTCGGCACCCGGCCGGATCTGGTCCAGGGCGTCATCGCGGGCGGGGAGGCCGCCCTTGTGCGGTCCGTCGAGGGGGCCGAGGACGACGCGGAGGCGGGCGCGGCCGTCATCTTGAGCAAGAACACCGGCCCGCTCGACTCGGTGGTGGGAATCTCGGCCAGCGGGCGGGCGCCGTACGTCGTGGCCGCGCTGGCGCAGGCCCGCCGGCTGGGTGCGCTCACCGTGGCGCTCGCGTGCAATGAGGGCACCCCCCTCGCGGCGGAGGCCGACCACGCCATCGAGGTGATCGTCGGGCCCGAGGTGGTCACCGGCTCCACCCGGCTCAAGGCAGGCACGGCCCAGAAGCTCGTGCTCAACATGATCTCGACGATCACGATGATCAGGTGCGGGCGGACGTACGGCAACTACATGGTCGACGTGGTGGCCAGCAACTCCAAGCTCGTCGACCGCGCGGCCCGGATCGTCGCCGACATCACCGGCGCGGAGACGTCGGCCGCGCGTGAGGTCCTGGAGGACGCGAGCCGTGATGTGAAGACCGCCGTCGTCATGATCGAACGGGGCGTCGGCGCGGACGACGCGCGGGCGCTGCTCGCCGCGAGCGGCGGCCGGCTGGCCGCGGCCCTCCGCGGCGCCTGATCCCATCCGGGAGCCGCGGCCGGCTCCGGCCGCGGGCTGAGAGAAGTGGTGGCGGTATGCCAGAGGGACGTGTGGCCGGGCGGCCGGAGGAGACGGCAGGCGGTGCCCTGGAGGACGTCCTGCGGGCGGCCGTGCCCGGGGTCGCGTCCGCCGCGGCCGCGCTGGTCGCCGTGGACGGGGACGTCGTCGCGTCGGCCGCCGTGGGGGAGGCCGCGCGCTACGGCGACGCCGCGGAGACCCTCCTGGAGGACCGCCCGCCCGCCGGGCCCGGCTCGGTCTTCGACATCGCGTCGCTGACCAAGCTGTTCACGACCGTCGTGCTGCTCTCGCTCGCCGAGGAGGGCCGGGCCGACCTGGACGGCCCGGTCGCGGCCTGGCTCCCGGCCCACTACGGCCACCGGCCCGAGATCACCCTGCGCCACCTGCTGACCCACGCGTCCGGCCTGCCGCCCGGCCGCCGGGTGGAGGGCGAGCCGCCGGACAGCCGCTGGGACCTGATCCTGTCCACCCCTGCCTCCGGTCCACGGGGAGCGCACGTCTACTCCGACGTCGGCTTGATCACCGCCGGCCGGGTGGCGGAGGAGGCCGGGGGCGCGCCGCTCGACCTGCTCGTCCGTGAGCGTGTCACCGGCCCCCTCGGCATGGCGGACACGCTCTTCCGTCCGGGCCCCGGGCTGCTGCCCAGGATCGTGGCCACCGAGTTCAAGCCGGGACGCGGCTGTGTGCGGGGCGAGGTTCACGACGAGACCGCGCACGCCCTCGGCGGCGTCGCCGGCCACGCGGGGCTGTTCTCCACCACCGCCGACCTGCTCCGCTTCGGCGAGATGCTGCGGACCGGCGGCGCGGGCGTGCTGGCCCCCGAGTCGGTCCGCGAGATGCTCCGCGACCAGGGCGTCCCGGGCGCCTCGTTCCGCCAGGGCCTCGGCGTGCGGATCGGCGACCCGGCCATCGTCGGGCCGCTCCACGACGCCTTCGGCCACTCCGGCTTCACCGGCACGTCGCTGGTCGTCGATCCCGGACGCCGCCTGACGATCGTCCTGCTCACCAACAACGTGCACCCGCTGAGGGGCCGGCCCGGCATCCGCGACCTGCGTACGGCCGTCGCCGCCGAGGGGGCGCGCCTCGCCCACGGCCGGGGCCGCGCACCGATGTGACCGATCACGGATCTCGCGTCAAGGACAGGGGCCCGAATCCAAGTGGGTCTTGCAGGCACCGGAAAAGAACGTTTTAATCCCCGGTGACAGGGATGTAAAACGCTCCGCGGCGCCGTGTCACCGGGATCTCGGGTGTCGAAGGCGGCGCCGGGGCTTGAGTTCGCCGACCGTCCGGGCTCCCTTGGAGCCGGGCGGCACCCCAGCTCCATGAAAGGCACCCGAAACTCCGGCCGCACGTATGGGAAAGCGCTTACCGGGGAGCGCGGATCGGGACCAGGAGTCATCCCGGCGGGCCCGGTCACGGCCGGTCCGACGACCGTGACATGCGGATGGGCGACCGGCGCGCGAGCCCGGCTGTTTCGGGGTTCCATCCATCACCAGCACGGAGGTCGAGCAGAGCCATGCCTGAAATCACCCGACGGGACGTGTTGAGGGGAATCGCCGCCGGCGGCGCGGCTGTGCCGCTGGCCTCGCTGCCGACCGGCCAGGCCCGCGCGGCGTCCGGCCAGGCGCTCGCGGCGGCGCCCGAAGTGGGCCTGCGGTGGCTGGAGGACAAGCCCGGCGTGGCCGCCTTCTCCACCTGGGGCACGCCCTGGCCGAAGGGCGTCGTCCCCAGGGAGACGACCTTCGCCCTGACCGCCGCCGGGGGCGCGGCCGTCCCGGTGCAGACCTGGCCGCTGGCCTACTGGCCCGACGGGTCGCTGAAGTGGACCGCGCACGCCATCACCGCGGACGTCCCCGCCGAGAGCTACACCCTCACGGCAGGCACCCCCGCCGCCCCGGCCGAACCGGTCACGGTCAAGGACGAGAAGAACCACGTCGACGTCGACACCGGCGTGATCAAAGCCCGCGTCCGCAAGAGCGGCACCGAGCTGATCAGCCAGATCTGGCGCGGAGACGTCGAGATCGCCCGCAAGGGCCGGCTCGTCAACCTCAAGCAGGACAAGATGGACGAGAGCGAGGAGAGCTCGACCGTCCTGGATCGTTTCGAGAGCGACATCCAGAAGGTCACGGTCGAGCAGTCAGGCCCGGTTCGCGCGGTGATCCGGGTCGAGGGCCGCCACCTGAACAAGAAGGGCAAGGCCTGGCTGCCGTTCACGGTGCGGCTCTACTTCTACGCTGGCGCGGAGTCCGTCCGCATGCTGCACACCTTCGTCTTCGACAGCGAGGGGCGCAAGGACTTCATCGCCGGGCTCGGGGTCCGCTTCGCCGTCCCCATGCGCGACGCCACCTACGACCGGCACGTCCGCTTCGTCGGCGACGGCCGGGGCATGCTCACCGAAGCGGTCAAGGGCATCACCGGGCTGCGCCGCGACCCCGGCCTCGCCGTACGGAAGGCGCAGGTCGCGGGCACCAGGCTGCCCGACCCCGCGACCTGGGACCAGCGGGTCACCACGCGCCTGCAGTACATCCCCGAGTGGGGCGACTACTCGCTCAGCCAGCTCACCTCCGAGGGCTTCACGCTGAAGAAGCGCACCAAGAAGGGCTACGGCTGGGTCGGCGTCGACCAGGGCGGGCGCGCCTCCGGCTTCGGCTACGTCGGCGGGGTCGGCGGCGGGCTCGCCTTCGGGATGCGCGACTTCTGGCAGCGCCACCCCACCCGGCTCGACATCCGGGGCGCCCACACCGACGAGGCGGAGGTCACCGTCTGGCTCTGGTCGCCGGACGCCGGGCCGATGGACATGCGCTTCTACCACGACGGCATGGGCCAGGACACCTACCCCGAGCAGATCGAAGGGCTCAACATCACCTACGAGGACTACGAGCCCGGGTTCGGCACGCCGTACGGGATCGCGAGGACCACCGAGCTGACCTTCTGGGCACTGCCCGCCACGCCAGCCGCCGACCGGCTGGCCGCGCTCGCCGACACCGTCCGCACCCCGCCGCAGATCGTCAACCCGGTCGGCCACCTGGTCGCGGCGAAGGTGTTCGGCGGGCTGTTCGGCCCGGTCGACCGCTCCACGCCGGCGAAGAAGGCCGTCGAGGACCACCTGGACTTCCTGTTCTCCTTCTACAAGGGGCAGGTGGACCAGCGGCACTGGTACGGCTTCTGGAACTACGGCGACATCATGCACACCTACGACGAGGACCGCAGGGTCTGGCGGTACGACGTCGGCGGCTACGCGTGGGACAACTCCGAGCTGTCACCCGACATGTGGCTCTGGTACGCCTACCTGCGCTCGGGACGGGCCGACGTCTACCGGTTCGCCGAGGCGATGACCCGGCACACCGGCGAGGTGGACGTCTACCACCTGGGCGAGTGGGCGGGGCTCGGCACCCGGCACGGCGTGCAGCACTGGGCCGACAGCGCCAAGCAGCAGCGCATCTCCACGGCCGTCTACCGGCGGTTCTACTACTTCCTCACCGCCGACGAGCGGACCGGCGACCTCATGCGGTCCCTGGTGGACTCCGACAAGACGTTCCTGGCGCTCGACCCGCTGCGCAAGATCCGCACCGAGCCGTACACGCCGGACCCGCACGCGCTGGGCGTCGGTCTCGGCACCGACTGGAGCGGGCTGGTCGCCGCATGGCTCACCGAGTGGGAGCGCGGCGGCGACCCCATCGCGGAGAGGAAGCTCAGGGCCACGATGCGGACCATCGCCGCGATGCCCAACGGCTTCGTCACCGGCGAGGGCCTGTACGACATCGACACCGGCGAGTTCGCGCCCGCCGAGAAGAAGGTGTCCGTCTCCCACCTGTCTGCCATGTTCGGGCAGGTCGAGGTATGCGCCGAGCTCATCGACCTGATCGACATGCCCGAGTTCGAGAAGGCGTGGCTGCAGTACTGCCGGCTGTTCAACGGGACGGCCGCCGAGCAGACGGCGGAGACCGGGGCGTCGTTCGGCAGCCTCATCCTCAGGCAGGGCCACTCGCGCCTCACCGCGTACGCCGCGGTCCGCCTCAACCGGGAGGACCTGGCCACCCGGGCGTGGACGGAGTTCTACACCGGCGACGGGTACGGCCCGGGCCTGCCGTGGAGCTCGGTCGAGGTCACCTCGACGCTCAACCCGACGGAGGAGGCCGCGTGGGTGTCCACCAACACCACCGCCCTGTACGGCCTGGCCGCCATCCAGAACCTGGCCCTCGTCGGTGACAAGATCACCAACCCCTGATCGGCGGCCACCGTGTGATCTGGCACTATCCGGCATTTATCCGGCGCTTTGGCGGATCTCGGCGCCTGGCGGCCTTCGGCCCCGCCGCGTACAAGGAGGGAGAAGCCGCAGGCGGCAGCCGTACGCGGGTGCCGCTCGTCGCGGGTTCTACCGGCGCTGGTCCCTGTCTGGCGTGGGTCCTTGTCTGGCGTGGGTCCTTGTCTGGCGTGGGTCCCTGTCTGGCGTGGGTCCTTGTCTGGCGTGGGTCCTGGTCGCCGCGGGTTCAGTCCTGGCGGGTTTCTAGTCCTCGCGAGGGACGCCGTAGCGCAGGCCGTCCATGAGCAGGTCGAGCAGGCGGCCGGCCTGGTCGCGCCGCTCGGGATCCCCCGCGGCGAGGGACACGCCGCTCAGGCTCGCGAGCACGTCGCCCGGCTCGACGTCCGACCGTACGGTCCCCGCGGCGGCGCCTGCCCGGATCAGCGTCGTGATCACGCCGGTCAGCCGGTCGCGGCTGTGCGCGTACGGGTTCCCGCCGGAGGCGATGACGGCGCGCAGCGCGTCGGCCATGCCGCGTTTTGTCGTCATGTAGTCGACGAAGCGGTCCATCCAGGCGCGGAACGCCTCGTCCGGGGGAAGGGCCTGGAGGAGCTCCGCCGTGGAGTCGCACAGGCGGGCCAGCTCGTTGCGGTAGGCCGCCTCGATCAGCGCCTCACGGGTGGGGAAGTGCCGGTAGAGCGTGCCGATGCCGACGCCGGCGTCCTTGGCGATGGAGTCGAGCGTGACCTCCGGGCCCTCCTGGGAGAAGGCGCGGACCGCGGAGTCGAGCAGCCGGTCGCGGTTGCGTTGCGCGTCCGCGCGCAGCGGCCGGCTTCCGGTTGCCGTCACGGGGTCCTCCTCGGAGTGATTTGCTAACCGGAGGTTCATCCGCTTACAGTCGAGCGTAGCGGAGTTTCCTCCGCTTTTGATTGTACCGGTCCGGCCTGCGAGCCGGCCTTCGGGACAGACGGGGAAATCATGACGTCGATCACCAGCCGTATCACCACTCCGTTCACCGCCGAGTCCACCGCCGCCGAGGTCGTCGACGGGATCGATCTCACCGGCCGCCGCGTCGTCGTCACGGGCGGGGCGTCCGGCATCGGCGTCGAGACCGCCAAGGCCCTCGCGGGCGCGGGCGCCGAGGTCACCCTCGCCGTACGCGATGCCGAGGCGGGGCGGCGCACCGCCGAGGAGATCGCTGCGGCCACCGGCAGCAAGCAGGTCCTCGTGGCGCGGCTGGACCTCGCCGACCAGGCGTCGGTCGCGGCGTTCACAGCCGCCTGGGACGGCCCCCTGGACATCCTGGTGAACAACGCCGGCGTGATGGCGTCGCCCGAGACGCGCACGCCCGAGGGCTGGGAGCTGCAGTTCGCCACCAACCACCTCGGCCACTTCGCGCTGGCCACGGGCCTGCACGGCGCGCTGGCCGCGGCCGGCGGCGCCCGGGTCGTCTCCGTCAGCTCGTCCGCGCACCTGCGCTCGCCCGTCGTCTTCGACGACATCCACTTCCGGGAGCGGGCGTACGAGCCGTGGCTGGCGTACGGGCAGTCGAAGACGGCCAACGTCCTGTTCGCCGTCGAGGCGACCCGGCGCTGGGCCGGCGACGGCATCACGGTGAACGCGCTGATGCCGGGCGCCATCCGGACCAACCTGCAGCGGCACGTCACCGACGAGGACCTCGAGCGGATGCGGGCCGCGAGCGGTGGTACGAGCTTCGCCTGGAAGACGCCCGAGCAGGGCGCCGCCACGTCCGTGCTGGTCGCGACCTCCCCGCTGCTCGACGGTGTCGGCGGCCGCTACTTCGAGGACTGCAACGAGGCCGAGGAGAACCAGCCCGGCACGCGCCGGGGCGTCGCGCCGTACGCGCTCGACCCCGAAGCGGCCGCACTGCTGTGGCATGTCTCCGTCGACACCCTGGCGAGCTGATCATGGCGAAGATCTGGCTCATCACCGGCAGCTCCCGCGGCCTCGGCCGCGCGCTGGCCGAGGCCGCCCTTGAAGGCGGCGACCGGGTGGTCGCGACCGCGCGGCGCCCCGAGCAGCTCGACGATCTCGTGCGCAGGTACGGCGGCAGTGTCCGAGCGGTCGCGCTCGACGTCACCGACGCTTCCGCCGCCGGGGCGGCGGTCCGGACGGCGCTCGACGAGTTCGGCGGGCTCGACGTCGTCGTCAACAACGCGGGCTACGCCGACAGCGCGGCGATCGAGGAGATGCCGGACGAGAGCTTCCGCGCGCAGATCGAGGCGAACCTGTTCGGGGTCGTCAACGTCACCAAGGCGGCGCTGCCCGTGCTGCGCCGTCAGCGGTCGGGGCACTTCGTCCAGTTCTCGTCCATCGGCGGACGCGTCGGCGGCACGCCGGGCATGGGCGCCTACCAGACGGCGAAGTGGGCCGTCGAGGGCTTCTCGGAGGTCCTCGCCAACGAGGTCAAGCCGTTCGGCGTCAAGGTCACCATCATCGAGCCCGGCGCCTTCCGCACCGACTGGGGCGGGTCGTCCATGACCGTCCCACCGGTGGGTGAGGACTACGAACAGACGGTCGGGGAGATGAACCGCTACCGCGATTCGACAGTCGAGAAGTGGCCCGGGGACCCGGTACGGGCAGCCAAGATCATTATGGACATCGTGCGCCATGATGATCCGCCGCTGCGCCTGCTGCTCGGCGCGGCCGCCGTGGAGTCCGCCAGGAAGGCCTCCGAATCGCGGGCCGCGGAGGCGGAGAAGTGGGCCGAGGTGAGCGCGTCCGCCGACTTCCCGCCCGGCGAGTAACCACCTGGCGGTGTGCGGGCACGTGGAGATGACCGTACGCGCCGGCGGGGGCCGGCACGTGCGGTCATCCTTTCCCGGTCATCCTTTCCGGGGCCGAACGCTTGGGGACCGAAGGCTTGGGGTTGGAAGGCCCGAAGCCTTCGGGGCTGATGTTTCGGCGGTGCCAGTGGATAACCCGGATTCGGTGGTTCGAGGGTCTGTGGCTTCGCTGGGGTTCGAACGGCTCGGCGGCTTGTTCGTCAGAGGTGGATGCCCAGAGAGCGGTCGCTCTTAGATCCTGGGGCGGGGGCCGCCCTCTGAGGGCGCGGCAGGCGGTCGCGTGACCGCGAATCATGGCCTGGAGCCTGGAGTGAAGTGTGCGGCCGGGCCGGGTCGGCCACCCGCGCGGCTCGTGCGAAGCGCAGTTAGCTCGTTGATCGATTCAATGCCGCTGTCGCGTCGAGCGGCGATCACGGCTTGCATCGAGCGTGTGTTCGATATAGGGTGGGGGTAGCCGTTACAGGTGAGCTTAGTTGGCGGGCCGTTGTGGGCCATGCGCCGTGTGATGAGTAGCTGAGTCTGCGTGAGGGGTTCCCGGTCCGGGCGATCGGGAGGCAGTCTGTCGCTTTCGTTGCCGGTCAGGGGGGTGCCCGCCGTGTCAGCTCCGTCTCCATCTTCGCCGTCGTCTTCGTCCGCATCTTCGCCGTCGTCTTCGTCGGCTCGGCTGCCGGTGTCGCCGTCTGTTCAGTCGCCTGGCTGGGCACCTGGTGGCGGCCGTCCCGCCGTGGCGCGTCCTTTCACCCTTGTTGGTTCGGCGGTGGCCGACGATCGGTGCTCCGGTTCCTCTGCTGGCGCAGCCGAGGCTGAGCCGGTGCCCCTGCCCGGCCTTGATGCTTATAGCGGTGCAGCCGTGGCCGGCTCCCCGGTCGACCGGGTGACCCCGCCTGTGGCAGGACCTGCACCCGAACCGATAGCGGCCTCCGTGACCGAGCCGGTGGCCGGGCCGATGGAGACTCCTGCGGCGGGGCCTGTGGGTGAACCGGTGGCCGATTCTGAGGCCGGGTTGGTGGCCGACGGTGGGGCTGAGCGGGTGGCTGAGTCGGTGGCTTCGGTGGCTTGTCGTGGTGGGGGTGGGTGGTTGGGGGGTTGGGGGGAGGATCGGCCGGGGGTGCCGATTCCTGAGGGGCTGGCCGCGTTGCCGCC
>NZ_JBEZDW010000058.1:0-37654 GCF_040802045.1 Microbispora sp. NPDC049125
GGGGAGTACTGCCCGGCGGAGTTGTGCACCAGCAGGTTGCCCAGGTCGTTGTGCAGGTTGTTGCCCCCTGCCCAGTTGGCGCGCAGGCCGTCGGCGCCGGCCCGCTCCAGCCGCGCGATGTACCAGGCGCCGTCGGCGGGGTTCTGCTCGTTGGACGCCCCGTACTCGTTGATCTGGTACGGCCGCGGGTGCGCGATGCCGCGGGAGTTGAGCGTGGTGTTGGCCGTGGAGACGTTGGCGACCGGGTCGCCGGGCAGGGAGTGCCAGCTGACGATGTCGGGGACGACGTTGTTGGCCTTGACGTAGTCGAGGTACTGGGTCCACCAGCCGCCGGTGGACGGCACGCCCGCGAAGCTGGGGCCGACGATCAGCTGGGACGGGAACGCGGCGCGGACACGCTGGTAGGCGCGCTTCCACATCTCGAAGTACTGGGACTGGGGCCGGTTCCAGAAGATCGTGATGTTGGGCTCGTTCCACAGGTCCCACTGGACCGGGGCGCCGGTGGCCCGCACGTCGTTGATCAGGCGGGTGAGGAAGTTGTCGTAGTCGGTCCAGTTGCCGTTGTCGCCCGGGTAGCGCGTGATGGGGTAGCCGTCGGCGCCCCACAGGTCGTGCACCAGCAAGATGAACTCGCCGCCCAGCGACCGGGTCCGCAGCAACTGCGCGCGGGTGGCGTTCCACCGGCGGTCGTACTTGCCCGACACCCACCCGCCCGGGGCGTCCAGCTGCGCGCCACCGGCCCGCATGTACCGGAACTTCACATCCGTGAAGTAGTTGCTCGGCGGATTCGCGGCGTTCTCCGTCATGCCGTAAATCCACCCCGACGCCCGATAGGTCGGCGAACCACTCGCGGAGGCGAAATTGACGCTGATGGACTGGTCCGCCGCCTGCGCCGGCCCGGCGGACACGACGACGGACGCGGTGATGAGAGCACCGGCGGAGAGAAGAACGGCCAGGCCACGGCGGTGTCTGTGCCGCCGTCCAAATGTGATGTTCACTCAAGACTCCGTTGACATGAGGGGATGGGCGGCTGCAGGACAAGCCCCGCGCCTGTCCTGGAGCCTGCGGTGTCGTCTTCAGGTGAGGGGGATGAGCGGTCGCACATGGACCGTCCCTAATCGAATCGATTCGGCACTGCGGTGCCGAATTCCGCGGACGTGTTCATTCACTCTCCATGGGGAACGCGGCGGCTTCGCCGCCGGGCGCGGTCGCGCCGGCCGCGGAATTCAGGCGGCCGGCGTTGCCGTCGGCGTCACAAAAGCGAGCAGAGGTCGGGCCTGGTGAATTCGGGCTCGGTCCAGCTAAGTCCGCGGCGCGATCGGCGTCACGACCGGCAACCCCTGCCGATTACCGCCGACGCCGGCTGGAGGCCGCTTCGGGACTCAGTGTGGAAACCTTCGGCGAAGCTTGTCAAGGTATTGCAGAATCGATTCGATTGAGCTCACGCACCGTGTCCCCGTCGGCTCTCGATGGCAGACGATCGGAAGGGCGAGAATTCCCTCATCTTCCATCGCGAATCCCTTTTCGCGGGCAGCGGACGCCTCCGCGCCTGTTCAGATCGCCATTGAGGAGCGTCATGTAAGTTTCATCAAGGGAAGAACACGTCGAGGGGAAATCGCCCCTCCCCTATCACGCGACGCGCGGCGGCACCGCCCCTGAGAGGGCCTGGGGCGGTCCCGGGGCCGAGTTCAGGAGCATCCCCGAGGACGGGACCCCTCCGTAACACCACGATCGCAACATCATCGATCGACGGTGCGGAGGACATGTGATGAGACGACGCCTTGGATCCCGGCGTGGCGGGGGAGCGTCTGCCCCGTGGGTACGCAGGCGGTGGACGGCCCTGGGCGCCGTCGCGATCACGGCCGCGGCCGTGACGGCCGTGGGCGCCGGACCGGCGCGGGCCATCGCCGGTGGGCGCGAGGTGCTCAGCTCGAAGGAGGCGCCGTGGATGGCGACCCTGGCGGTCAGAGGGCCGGAGCCGCTGCTCCAGCGGGCCTCCTGCGGAGGCGCCCTCGTCGCGCCCGACCGAGTGCTGACGGCCGCGCACTGTGTGGCCGGGATTCCGGTGGACCAACTCAGGGAGGTCGCCGAGTACCACATCGGCGCCACCGTGTTGTCGGGCGACCCCGGCCAGGTCGCGCGGATCGCGGCGGTGTCCGTCCATCCGCGATACCGGCTCATCCCCTCCCCCACGGCTCCCGATGACCCCGAAGCCGGCAGCGCCGCCTTCGACCTCGCAGTGATCACGCTGGATCGTCCGATACATGGAGTACGTCCGCTCCCGGTGGCCTCCCGCGCGCCGGCGCCGGGCACACCGGCCGTCCTGTACGGGCATGGGCTCATCGGTCCGCCCAACCCGAGCGACCCCGAATCGGTGCGCGGCGACGTCCTGCGCCGCGGCGTCTACGAGGTGACCGGCGACAGCGTGTGCTCCGCCGCCACACCGGCCACGGTGGACACCGAGTCGGTGCTGTGCGGGCAGGGCCCCGCTGTCGCATGTTTCGGCGACAGCGGCGGGCCGCTGGTGATCCGGAGCGACGGCCGCCGCATGATCGCCGGTGTGTTCAGCTTCGGCATGGAGACCGCCGGCAAGCCGTGCGGCACTCCGGGCCCCAACGCCTTCGCCGACACCGCCACGACCTACCACTGGATCCGGCGGCGACTCGGCCTGCCGCTGCCGGAGTAGGTCTCCCGTGGGGTACGTCTGGTTCCACGGCCGAACGACTCGGGACTTACTCGTCTAAGATCCCTGCAGGACGAGTAAGGGTGGGTCCGCATTGGCGAAACCTTGTGCCCGCTTCACGGGCGCGCATACGGTTGCGGCTGACATGGAGCGGCAAGCGGGAGCCGGCGACCTCGGCGCGCGGCGATGGATGAGGGCCCGATGACCTCGGTGACGTTCCGGGTTCTCGGGCCGGTGGGCGCACACGACGGCGCCGCTGAGCTGGATCTCGGCGGCCTGCGGCAGCGTGCCGTCCTGGCCCGCCTCCTCGTCGCACGCGGCCAGGTCGTCCCCGTCGACACCCTGCTGTTCGACCTGTGGGACGACGACGCGGCGAAGGGCGCCCAGTCGGGGCTCCAGGTTTACATCTCACGGCTGCGCCGCGTCCTTGAGCCGAACCGGCCGCGCGGCGGCCCGAACCGCCTGCTCGTCACGGTCGCGTCCGGGTACGCCCTGCGTGCCGCCCCCGAGCTGGTGGACGCCCTGCGTTTCGAGGCCACCGTCCGCTCGGCCGGGGAACGGCTCGACGAGAACCCCCAGGCCGCGCGTGCCCGGCTGGAGGCCGCGCTCGGCCTGTGGCAGGGCACGCCGTACTCCGACTTCGCCGACCAGTCGTGGGCCGAGGCGGAGGTGGCACGGCTCAGCGAGCTGCGCGTGGTGGCCCGGGAGCGGTACGCCGACGCCGGGCTGCGGATGGGCCTGCACGCCGAGACCGTGCCCGACCTGGAGGCGCTGACCACCCAGCACGCGCTGCGCGAGGAGGGGTGGCGGCTGCTCGCGCTGGGCCTCTACCGGTGCGGGCGGCAGGGCGACGCCCTCGCCGCGCTGCGCAAGGCCCGCGGGATCCTGTCCGAGGAGCTCGGCATCGACCCTGGACCGGCGCTGCGGAAGCTGGAGTCCGACATCCTCTCCCAGGACCCGGGGCTCGACCTGGTCCTCCCGGCTCCCCGCCGCACGGTGGAGGTCACCGCGACCTGGCCGCCGCGGCCGGTCGAGGCCGGTGACGCGCCGCCTCTGGAGCCCGAGCCGTTCGTCGGGCGGGACGCCGAGCTGGCCGCGCTCATGACCGCCGCGCCCCGCGCCCAGGCGGGCCGGTTCGCCGTAGGAGTGATCAACGGGGATCCCGGCGCGGGCAAGTCGACCCTGGTCCGCCAGCTCTTCGGCCGCCTGGAGGCGGAGGGCTGGGTGGGCGCCACCGGAGGCTGCCCCGACAGCACCGCCACCCCGCCCGGCTGGGCGTGGGTGGAGATCCTGCGCACGCTCATCGCCCGCCGGGGCGCCGGAGAGTACGCCGCCCTGCTCGCGCCGCTGCTCGACGACACCGCGCCGGACGCCGCCGACGACGAGGCGTCCGGCGGCTTCCGGCTGCACCGGGCCGTCGGCGGTTACCTTTCCGCGGTCGCGCGGGAGGCCCCGCTGCTGATCGTCCTGGAGGACCTGCACTGGGCCGACGACCAGACGCTCGCGCTGCTGCGGGCGCTGCCCAGCCTGCTCGCGGCCAGCCGGGTGCTGCTGGTCGTCACGTGCCGCGACGGCGAGCTGAACGACCAGCAGCAGGACGTGCTCGCCGCGCTCGCCCGGCTGGATCCGGTACGGGTCGGCCTCGACGGGCTCGACGACGCCGCGGTGGCGGAACTGGTCCGCGCGACCTGCGTACGCGACGTGGACGACGAAGTCGTGATCACGATCGTGGAGCGCACCGGCGGCAACCCCTTCTTCGTCAAGGAGACCGTGCGCCTGTTCGAGGCGGAGGCGGACATCTCCGAGGTGCCGTCCGGGGTGCGCGACGTGCTGCGCCGCCGGATCTCCCGGCTTCCGGAGCGGGCGCAGCAGGTGCTGCTGCAGGCGGCGGTGATCGGCCGGGACGTGGACGTCGACGTGCTGGTGGACGTGTCCGGCGACGAGGACGCGGTGGTCGACGCCGTCGAGGCGGGCCTGCTGGCCGGCCTGGTGACCGAGCCCGGCCCCGGAATGCTCCGGTTCGACCACGACCTGGTCAGGGACACGCTCTACTCCGACGCCTCCCGGCTGCGCCGCTCGCGCCTGCACGCGGCCGTCGCCTCGGTCATCGAGCAGCGCGCCCCGGGGGACGTCGCCGCGCTGGCCCACCACTACGACGCCGCCGGCACCGTGGAGACGGCCGCCAACGCCGTACGGTACGCGGGGCTGGCGGCCGAGCAGGCCGAGCGGCGGTTCGCGCATCGCGAGGCGGCCTCGCTGTGGCGGCAGTCCATCGCCGCGTTCGACCGCGCCCACGCGGGCGGCGGCCCGGCCCGCGAGCGGCTGGAGTTACAGCTCAGGCTGATCCGGGCGCTGGCGCTGTGCGGCGACATGACGGCGGCGCGGGGCGAGCGGCGCGAGGCGATGGACGTCGCCCTGCCCCTCGGCGACCTGGAGCTGACCGCCCGGGTGGCGGCGGCGCTCGCCGTCCCGCACAAGGGCATCGCGCGGGACTTCACCCGCACCGCCTGGGAGATCGTCGACGTCACCGAGAAGGCCCTGGTGGAGCTGCCGCCGGGTGAGCAGTCCCTGCGGGCCAGCCTCCTCGCCACCCTCGCCCTCGAACTGGAGGGCTCGGCCACCCAGCGCGGCTACCAGGCGTCCCTGGAGGCCGAGGAGCTGGCCAGGTCGAGCGGCGACCCCGCCCTGCTCGCGATGGCGCTGAGCGGGCGGCTGCGCCAGTCGTACACGATGACCCAGGTGGACGAGCGCGAGACGATCGGCCGGGAGTTGCTGGAGGTGGGCGCCGCCTCGGGGCAGATCGCCGTGCAGACGCTGGCCCATCTCGTGCTGCTGGAGTGCGCGGCGGCCCGCGGCGCCTTCGACGAGGCCGACGAGCACCTGGCGCAGGCCGAGCGGCTCGGCCGGCAGTACGACCTGTCCGCCCCGGCGGCGGTCGGCGCCTGGTACGCCGGGCAGCGGCTGATGATCACCGGCGACTACGCGGGGGCCGAGCGGGCCTACCGCAGCGCCGCCCGGCTGACGGCGCGCGCCGGCATGCTGGAGGGCCGCCAGGATCTGCCGCTGATCGCCACGTTCTGCCTGCACCTGGTGGACGGAAGGGCCGCCGAGATGGTGGAGCCGCTGGGCGAGGCGCACCAGCGCGGCGCCAAGTGGACGCTGGACGCCTACACCCTGGCCCTGGCCTCGGCCGGGCACCTCAAGGACGCCCACGCCGTCGCCACGGGCCGTGAGCCGGTGCGGACCGACTTCCTCTACGAGGTCACCCTCATCTGGCGTGCCCTCGCCGGGATGCTGCTCGACGACGAGGAGCGGATGCGGGAGGCGTACGAGAAGCTGGTGCCGTTCCACGATCGGATCGCCGGGGCGGGCACCGGCGTGGTCGCCCTCTGGCCGGTGGCCAGGACCCTCGGCGACCTCGCCGTACGGCTCGGCCTGCCGGCCCGCGACCACTACGAGAAGGCGCTCGCCGTGGCCGAACGGGTGGGCGTGCCCCGGTGGGTCACGGACGCGCGCAAGGCGCTCAGCAGCTGACCGCGGGCTTCCCGCCCGGATGCGAGCGCGAGACGCCCCGGTGCGAGCGCGCGACACTCCGGTGCGCAACGCTCCGGCCCGAAAGGATCCGGCCCGGGACGCTCCGGTGCGAACGCGGGGTGTCCGTGCCGGGCGGCGAGCCGGCGCGGGGCGGGTGAACCGGGTCGCACCGGTCCCCGCCGGGAGCCGCGGCGAGCGTGCCGGGAGGGGGCGGCGAGTCCGCGAAGGCCCCTGTCGCGTGCACCGTCGCCGGGCCGGTCCGTGTCGCGGAGCCGGTCTCGGCGGTGAGGGCGGTGACGGCCGTGCGGGCTGTGCCTGCCGCCGTGACCAGCCGGATGCCGGGGACCCCAGGCGAGGCCCCCATGTATGCGGCGGTCACGGCGAGGGTGGCGACCAGCAGCTTGCCCGCGGTGGCCGTCCCGCTCGCCAGGATCGGCACCACGCTGCTTCGCGGACTCATCGCCCCCACTTTCATCACACACCCAGATGTACGACGAAAGGGTTGACCTCCGGTTGACGGCGGCTTGCAAGGCGGCCGGTCGGCGGCGATAAGGTCGGGATCGCCCGATGAGATGTCGTACCCGGCGGTGAGAACACGTGCGGATCCCTGACCCGGCGGGGGCCTCGGTTCTCGGCCTCCCCCTGTGGCTGGTCGTCGCGGCCGGAGCGGTCGCGCTGTTCGGCGCGTTCCAGGTGTACTACTGGGTCGGCCGCCGGCTCGGCGACGCCCTCTATCGATCCCGTGCCGGGCAGCGGATCGGCCCCGAGCGGATCGCACGGGTGGAGGGCCTGGTCGGCAGGTGGGGCGCCCTGGCCGTCTACGGCTGCTTCTGGGTCCCCGGCCTGCGGCACACGCTGCCCTGGGTGGCCGGGGCGCTGCGGGTGGATTACCGGTGGTATCTCGTGGCGAGCGCGCTCGGCTGCCTGACCTGGGTGCCCGTCGCCGCGTTCGGGCTCTACTCGCTCCTGTGGGGCTGGCTGTCGCTCGCGGCCCGCTCCCCCGCCCTCGCCGCGGCGGTCGTCGCGGTCATCGCCGCCGGAATCGTCGCGTATGTCGTGAGGCGCCGCCGGAGCGGGAAGGCGCCCGCCGCGTATTGACGCCGTGCGATCATGTCGGGATGCGCATCGGGGTAATCATCGCGCCGGCCGTCCTCCTCGGGGCGCTGCTGGCCGGAGGGACCGCGCAGGCGTCGGCGGCGCCGGCGCACGGCGGGCCGTCCTCCGTCCCATCCTCCGCCCCTCCCTCCGTCACGGCCCGGGAGGCGTACCTCGTGGACGCCACCACGGGAACGATCCAGCTCGCCAAGCGGGACACCCGGAGGGTGCCCATCGCGAGCCTCACCAAGGTCATGACGGCGTACGTCGTCCGGCGGCAGGCCCGCCTCGACTCCGTCGTCACGATCACCAAGGCCGACGTACGGCACGCCGTCGCCGGCGGGGCGACCGCCGCGGGGCTGCGGGCGGGCGAGCGGCTGACGGTCCGGGACCTGCTCTACGCCCTCATGCTGCCGTCGGGGGCGGACGCCGCCCACGCGCTGGCCCAGCGGTACGGCCCCGGCACCACGAAGTTCGTGGCCAGGATGAACGCCGCCGCCAAGAGCCTCGGGCTGCGCGACACCCACTACGCCAACCCCGACGGCCTGCCGTCCAAGGGCTACTCCACGGCCCGGGACCAGGCGGCGCTCGCCACGGCCGCGCTCGCCGACCCGGTGATCGCGACAGTCGCCAGGACCCCGGCCAGGAAGATCGCCAAGACGTCGGTCCACCGGGCTCACACCTGGCGCAACACGAACACGCTGCTCAAGGACGGCGCGCTGGGCCTGAAGACGGGCTACACCCGGCAGGCGGGCTACTGCCTGTCCTTCGTGGCCGTACGCGAGGGACACACGTTCGTCGGGGTCCTTTTGGGCGAGCGCGGCGACGCCGCCCGCTTCGCCACCGCGCGCAAGCTCCTGGAATGGGTCACCGGGGAGCTGGACGCCGGGATGACGGCCGGGGCGGGGATCACCTGAGCAGGCTGTGACAGGCGATGGCCGCGGCGGCGACGACGTTGAGGGAGTCGACTCCGAGGTCCATCGCGGAGGGGCTCATCCGGATGCGGACCGGCAGGTCGGCCTCTCGTAGCCAGTGGGACGACAGGCCGTCGCCCTCGGAGCCGAGCATGAGGGCGACCCTGCCGTCGAGCGGCACCTCGTCCAGCGCGGCGGCCGACTGGTCCGGCGTGAGCGCCAGCAGCCGGAACCCGGCCGCCCTGATCTCCGCCAGCCCGCCGTGCCAGTCCGTCATCCGGGCGTACGGGATGGCGAAGACCGCCCCCATCGAGACCTTCACGGATCTGCGGTAGAGGGGATCGGCGCAGCGCGGCGACAGGACGGCCGCGCCGACGCCGAGCGCGGCGGCGCACCGGAAGATCGCACCCACGTTCCCGTGGTCGACGAGGTCCTCCAGCACCAGGATCCGCCGTGGCGGGCCGGACGGCGAGCCGGCGCCGGCCAGGAGCTCGGGGACCTTGGGAAGCGCCAGGCGCCCCATCGAGGCGAGGGCGCCCCGGTGGACCTGGAAGCCGGTGATCCCCTCCATCACGTCGTCCGGGACGAGGTAGACGGTGACGCCCTCGATCACGTCGGCGAGGTGCTCCAGCCACTTGGCCGTCGTCAGCACCGAGCGCACCGGGTATCCGGCGCCGACGGCCCTGCGGATGACCTTCTCCCCCTCCGCCACGAAGAGCCCGCGCTCCCCTTCGAGGCTCTTGCGCAGATCCATGTCGCGCAGCCGCATGTAGTCCGCAAGCCGCGGATCGGCGGCGTCTTCGACCGGGATGACCACCCGCCAAGGGTACGGCCGCCGGTGCGGGGCCGCCCCGGCCGGCTGGGCGCCGTCGTGCCGGCGGCACCGCCGGCGGTGGCGACGAAGTGACCGACGGTCATGATTTCTCGGTATATCTGCACCAAAACCGGCGTTTTGCCAGCGTTGGCCTTGCCAGTATCGTTCCGTAAGCATTACGTGGAATCTCCTTTTCGGGGGCCCGTACCGCGGAAGCGGCGGGCACCGATCAACACAAAGAGGGCACCGTGGGCGGACGGCACCGCACAGACGATCTCGAGGGCGGCTACAACCCCCAGTACGAGCCGCCTCCGCGCCGGCGCGCGGGCCGGGGCATGGTGTTCGTCCCGTTGGCGGGCGCGGTCGCCCTGGCGGTGCTTCTCGGCGTGGCGGCCTATGTCGTGGTCAACAAGAACCCGGCCTGCAGCGGCGACAAGATCGCCCTGTCGGTGGTCGCCTCGCCCGACATCCAGCCGGCGGTCCAGAAGGTGGCCGCCAAGTTCACCAAGGCGGGCACGGCGGTGGACGGCAGGTGCGTGGCCGTCACCGTCAAGGCCGCCGACTCCGTCGACGTGGCGAACGCGATGGCCGGCAGCGGCCCGACCACCGGCAA
Organism: Microbispora sp. NPDC049125; assembly: GCF_040802045.1. Classification (NCBI taxonomy): domain Bacteria; kingdom Bacillati; phylum Actinomycetota; class Actinomycetes; order Streptosporangiales; family Streptosporangiaceae; genus Microbispora; species Microbispora sp. NPDC049125. Next base: position 9,654 of record NZ_JBEZDW010000058.1, read on the forward strand.
GCCGGACCCCGACATCTGGATCCCCGACTCCAGCCTCTGGCTGTCGGGCGCGGGGGGACAGGGCGCGCCCAAGCCCACGGGGAGCGTCGCCCACTCCCCCGTGGTGCTGACCGCCTCGAAGGCCGGCGCGGAGAAGCTCCAGGCCGCCTTCAGCCCGAGCTGGACGGGCCTGATGAGCGCGGCGAACGCCGCCAACCCCGACGGCCTGGCCAAGAAGGTGCGCGTGCTCGCCCTCGACCCCACGCAGAACGCCGCCGGCCTCGGCGCCCTGCTCGCGGGGGCGAACGTGCTCACGGCGGCGGGCGGCAGCGAGGAGACCCTGGTGGGCGTGCTCCGGCAGCTCTCCGAGTCCACGGTGTCGAGCCCCGACAGCCTGTTCGCCACGCTGACGAAGACCGCGGCGCGCATCCCGGTCGGGATCTCGTCCGAGCAGGCGGTCTGGGCGTTCAACACGAAGACGACGCCGTCCAACCCCGCCGTCGCGCTCTACCCCGCCGAGGGGACGGTCAGCCTCGACTACCCGATCGTGGTGACCGCCAAGGACGCCACGGTCCGCAAGGCCGCCGCCGCCTTCGCCACCCAGCTGACCTCCTCGGCCGGCAAGAAGACCGTCCAGGACTACGGCTTCCGCACGCCGGACGGCAAGGGCGGCAGCCTGCTCAAGGCGGACAACGGCGTGAACCCGAAGAATCCGCAGGAGATCGCGCTGCCCGACGCCGCCACGATCGCCAAGCTCTCCCAGGCGTGGCACCAGATCAAGCTGGGCACCAAGCTGCTCGCGCTGATCGACATCTCGGGCACGATGGCGCTGCCCGCCGACAGCACCGGCATCACGCGCATGCAGGCGATCTCCGGTGTCGGGATCGAGGGCCTGAAGCTGTTCCCGGACAAGGCCGACGTCGGCGTGTGGGCCTTCTCCGACAACCTCCGCGGCAAGGGCGTGGACTGGAAGCCCGTTGTGCAGATCGGCCCGCTCGCGCAGCAGATCAACGGCGTCACCCGCCGGGATCTGATCAGCCAGGCGCTCCAGCAGGCCCGCGCGATCCCGACGGGGAACACCGGCCTCAACGACACGCTGTGGGCGGCCTACCAGAAGATGACCAAGGAGTACGAGCCCGACAAGGTCAACACGATCCTGCTGTTCACCGACGGCGTCGGCAACGACGACCCCAACGGCGGCGTGAGCAACGCGCAGATCCTGCAGCGGCTCCGTCAGGCGTACGACCCCAAGAGGCCGGTCAGCATCATCGCCATCTCGTTCAACACCAACAAGGACGAGGACCAGAAGCAGATGACCTCGATCGCCAAGGCCACCGGCGGGGCCGCCTACTTCCCGCAGACGGTCCTGGAGATCCGCAACATCTTCCTCAAGGGCATCGCACGCCGCCTCTGCGCGCCGAAGTGCGAGGGCGCGGAGCAGCAGTAGCCCCTTGTGTTCACAGGAGTCCCATCAGGCGGTTTTGGCACCAGTTTTCCCAGGTCATGCCGGTTGAGCATGATCTGGGAAGGGGTAAACGGGAGCCTCTGAGGGGGCGTCCTTCTCGTGTGGGAACCAGCGAGACCTGGTTCCGTCCCACGGGGAGGAATGTCCGTTGCCCGGATGGCCGGACGTCGGCCGCGCCGACGACCAGAGACTGCTCGAAGCGCTGCTGCGCGGGGACGCCCACGCGCCGGCGGCGCTCTACGACGCCTACGGTGACCGGCTGAGCGACTACGCCTTCGGGCGGCTGCGCGACCTCGACGCCGCCGCCGACGCCGTCCACGACGCGCTCGTCACGGCGCGGGAGTTCCCGGGGCGGCTGAAGGAGCCGGCGCGCCTGCGGGCATGGCTGTACGCGCTGACCCGCTTCCGGTGCGCCGACCGCCGACGGGCCCGCAGCACCGGCACGGGTCCGACGGTGGCCATGACGGAGGCCATGGAGGAGCTGGACGACCCCCTGCTCGCCGCGCTGGTGTTCGAGGCGCTGGACGAGCTCGGCGGCACCGAGCGCGACGTCCTGGAGCTGGTCGTACGGCACGGCCTGTCCCCGGCGGAGACGGGGTCGGTCCTCGGGCTCAGCTCGCGGCAGGCGTCGGCCCGGCTGGGGAAGGCGCGCGACCACGTGGAGAACGCGGCGGCCGCCATCGCGCTGGCACGGGCGGGGCGGGCCCACTGCCCGGACCTGTCGGCGCTGGTCGACTCCGGCGTCGGCGCCTCCTGGCAGGACGGCCCGCTCGGCACCCCTCTGCGTAAACGCCTGAGCAGGCACATCGCCGCCTGCGAGATCTGCACGGAGGGCCGCCGCCGGCACGTGCCGGCGGAGCGGCTGCTCGACATGGTCCCCATCGCGTACGCTCCGCTCTCGCTGCGCCGCCGGGTGCTCGACACCTCGCTCAACCCCGATCGCGAGGCGGCCCGCGGCGCCATCGCGGCCCGGGGCGACCGTTTCGACCGCCGCGGCTTCCCGGTCGTCCCCGAGGGCCGCCGCGGCCTGCCGTCCGCCGCTGAGGGCCGCGCTGAGAGTCGCCGTGAGAGCCGTGCTGAGAGTCGCGCTGAGGGCCGCCGTGAGAGCCGTGCTGAGGGCCGCGCTGAGAGTCGCGCTGAGGGCCGTCGAGCCCTGCCGGCTGTCACGGAGAGCCGTCCTGAGAGCCGCCTCGCCGCCCCTGCCGCCTCCGAGGGCCGCCACGGCCTCCCCGCGTTCGCCGACGGTCACCACGCCACCCCGACCGGCTCCGAGGGCCGCCACAGCGCCCCGACAGCCGTGAGCAGCGTCCTGGCCGACTTCGAGAGCCGCGACGCCGACTCCGACTCCGGCGCAGGCTCAAGCTCCGGCTCCGGTTCCGCGGAGGGACGGCCCCGCCGCAACCGCCGGCGCCCCCGGCCCCTGCGCGCCGCGCCGGTCATGCTCGCCGCGGCCTGCGTGTTCGGCACGGCGGGAGGCCTGGCCCTGGTGTCCAACCAGGCGCCGGCCGGCCACCTGGAGACGGTGCGGACACCGCCGGCCGACGGGCTGGCCCTCGGCCCCTCCGAGACCGACCCGGACGAACTCACGGAGCCGGAGGAGACCGAGCCGACGGACGGGCCGACGGACGGGCCGGCGGACGGGCCGGCGGACGAGTCCTCGCAGGAGCCGGAGCCCGGCGGCGGAGCCGGTCCGGCCGCGAGTCCGCGGGCCGGGAACGCCCGGCCGTCCGCCACGGCCGCCCCGCCTCGCCCCCGGCCGGCGGGCACCCGCAAACCGACGCGGGGTCCGGCGCGCACGCCCGGGGCGGCGTCTCTGTCGGCCCACTGCCCGGGTGACCTCGGAGCGGCCGCCGGCGACGTCATCACCCTGTCCGCGAGGAACGCGGCCATCGAGTGGACGGCCACCGTCTCCGACGGGATGGCCGTCTCGCCCAGCCGGGGCAAGCTCAAGGCGGGCGCGACCGGCCGGGTGACGCTCGCCGTCGTCGACCCGGGCCTGCCGGGAAGCGGGACGGTGTCCTTCCGCTCGGCCGCGGGCTCCCCCTCCTGCCGCGTCTCCTGGTCCGGCCAGGAGGGCTCAGGCGACGCCGATCCCGAGCCGGATCCGACGTCGGAACCGCCTCGAACGCCCCCCGTGGAGGCCCCCTCGGCCAGCCCGACTCCCTGATTCACTCCCTGAGTTCCGCAACATGTCGGATAAGATCACAGCTTTCCGCTGTGGTCCGGTAAACCCGCGGCTGAGCTGAGGCGTCGCCATTGACGTCCAGTAAGCGGGTTGGTCCGATGAGTGGGCCACCATCAGGGAGACAAGAGACATGGGCAGGAAAGGCGTCGCCGTCAAAGCCGTGCTCGCCGTCGCGTGCGCGGCCGGAGCGTTGCTCGCCCTGGCCGACGTGCAGACGCCTGCCCGGATGCTCCTGACTCCGCTGTTCCTGCTGGTGGTTCCGGGGGCCGCGGTCGTCGGACTGTTGCGTGATCGTGACCCACTCGCCACGCTTACGGTTGGCCTAGCGGCCAGCCTGGCAATCAACGTCCTACTCGCCGAAGCCATGCTCCTTTTCGATGCCTGGTCTCCCCGCGCAGGGGTCGCCACGATCGGGGTGCTCGGCTTCTTCCTGCTCGTCATCCGGTTGCTCTACCGGGGACAGGCATCCGTCGAACAGGGGGCAGGCTCCAGGTGATCGTCGACCATCGCTCAGGGAAGCCCGAGGCCATCAGGCTCACCCGCCGGCGCCGCCGCCTCCGTTCGCAGTAACACCCCTCACCACCCAGCCCCTCCCTGCCCTAAGACCGGGATGGAGACCGCCTTCTCCATCCAGTCGCGCCGGTCCGTCGGCAGTCTCCGCTCATGACAGACCGCCCGGAAGGACATCCCCGTCACCATGAGTCCCGAGATCACCGAGCACGGTGTGAAATCTCAGTTCGCCACCCTGCGGTCGTTGCCGGCTGTCGACCGCTACACCCCCCTCGGCCCCCACCTGGCCGTCGCCCCGACGGTGAGCGTGGTCGTCCCCGCGATGAACGAGGCCGAGAACCTGCCCCACGTCTTCGCCACACTCCCTCACTGGGTCCACGAGGTCGTGCTGGTCGACGGCCATTCGACCGACGACACCATCGCGGTGGCCCGCCGCCTGCGTCCCAACGTCCGTGTCGTGCACCAGCGCGGCCGCGGCAAGGGCGACGCTCTCGCCGAGGGCTTCGCCGCCTGCACCGGAGAGATCATCGTGATGATCGACGCCGACGGCTCGACCGACGGCCGCGAGATCATCCAGTTCGTCAGCGCGCTGGTGAGCGGCGCTGACTTCGCCAAGGGCTCCCGGTACATCGCCGGCGGCGGCAGCGACGACCTCACCTTCAACCGCCGGCTGGGCAACAGCGTGCTGCGCACGATGGTGAACTGGCTGTACGGCACCCGCTACACCGACCTGTGCTACGGCTACAACGCGTTCTGGGCCCGCCACCTGCCCCTTCTCGACCTCGACTGCGCGGGCTTCGAGGTCGAGACGGTCATGAACATCCGCGCCGCCCGGGCCGGCCTGCGCATCCACGAGGTGCCGAGCCACGAGCGCTGCCGCATCCACGGCGAGAGCAACCTGCGCGTCGTACGGGACGGGCTGCGCGTGCTCCGCACGATCATGCGGGAGTGGCGGCGCCCGTCGCCCCGCCAGCCCGTCCGCGCCGCCACGCCGGCGGCCGACCAGGGCGCGGCGTGATCACGACGGCCGGCTGCTGCCGCCCGCACGGCGAGGAGGCGGGATGAGTATCCGGATCTCGGTCGTGATCTGCGTCTACACCGAGGACCGCTGGGACGACATCGGCGCCGCCGTGGACTCGGTGCGCGCCCAGCGGCTCCAGCCGCACGAGGTGATCCTCGTGGTCGACCACAACGCCGACCTGCACCTGCGGCTGAAGCGGGAGCACCCGGACGCGATCGTGCTGGAGAACGCGCACCAGCGGGGGCTGTCGGGCGGCAAGAACACCGGCACCGAGGCGGCGACGGGCGACGTGGTCGCCTACCTCGACGACGACGCGGTGGCCGACCCCGGATGGCTGGAGGCGTTCGCCTCCGGCTTCGCCGACCCCGCCGTGGTGGGCGTCGGCGGCCTGACCCGGCCGCTGTGGGCGGTGGGCTCCCGCCCGCGGTGGTTCCCGGAGGAGTTCGACTGGACGGTCGGCTGCACCTACCGGGGAATGCCGGTCGAGCGCGCCCCCATCCGCAACGTCATGGGCGGCAACGCCGCGTTCCGCCGGGAGATCGTCGGGGAGGTCGGCGGCTTCAGCACCCAGATCGGGCGCAATGTGCAGGGCCGCAAGAGCAGACCGCTGGGGTGCGAGGAGACCGAGTTCTGCATCCGGCTGACCCAGCGCCGGCCGGGCTCGGTGATGCTCTTCGAGCCCGGCGCGGCCATCGGCCACAAGGTGCCCGCCTCGCGGGCGCGCTTCGCCTACTTCCGGTCCCGGTGTTACGCCGAGGGCCTGTCGAAGGCGCTGGTCACCCAGAGCGTCGGCACGGTTGACGGGCTGTCGAGCGAGCGGGATTACACGTTCAGGACGCTGCCCCTCGGCGTCCTGCGCGGCCTGGGAGACGCCCTGCGCGGCGACCTCGCCGGGCTGGGCCGCGCGGGCGCGATCGTCACCGGGCTGGCCTGGACGACCTGCGGCTACATCGTGGGGACGATCCGGATGAGGACGCGCGGATGACCGATGCGCACGACGAGGAGGCAGCGGTTCAGGCGCCGGGCCGGGCTGAGACGCCGGTGACGTCCGTGACCGACGTGACGAGCACCGACACCACCGTGACCGGCGTGAGCGGGATGAGCGGGGTGACCGAGGTCACCGAGGTGACGACGGAGGTCACCCGGCTCACCGGCGGGGCGGCCGAGGTCACCACGGTGACCGAGGTGACCCGCAGGACTCGCGTGCCGATCCTGATGTACCACTCGGTGACCGACCAGCCCACCCCCGCCACGCGCCCCCATGCCGTACGCCCGGCCGACTTCGCCGCGCAGATGGCCTATCTGAAGGACGGCGGGTTCACCCCTCTGACGTTCGCCGGCCTGGCGGCCGCGCTGGAGGGCGGCGGCCCCGGGCTGCCCGCCCGCCCGATCGTGATCACGTTCGACGACGGCTACGCCGACTTCCACACCGAGGCCCTGCCCGTCCTCGACCGGCACGGTTTCCCCTGCACGGTGTTCGTGACCAGCGGGTGGCTCGACGACGCGGGGGCCGAGGCGGCGGGCCGGCCGCTCGACCGCATGCTGACGTGGAGCCAGGTGCGCGAGGCCGCCGCACACGGCGTGGAGATCGCCGGGCACAGCCACAGTCACCCGCAGCTCGACCAGATCCCCCGGGACATGGTCCGCCAGGAGTTGCGGCGCAACAAGGCGCTGCTTGAGGACCGGATCGGCGGCGCGGTCACGACGATGGCGTACCCGTACGGCTACTCCAGCGCCCGCGTGCGCCGGGAGGTCCGGGAGGCGGGCTACAAGGCGGCCTGCGCGGTGAACAACGCGGTGGCGGGCGACCGCCACGACCTGCTGGCCGTCCCCCGGCTGACGGTCGGCCGGAGCACCACGACGGCCCGTTTCCGGCGGGCCGCCGAGGGCCGGGGCGTGCCCCTCATCTATCTCAAGGAACGCACTCTCACCAGGGGTTACGCCGTCGTCCGGCGGAGCCGGTCGGGCCTCGGCCGCCTCGGCTCGCGGGTGTAACAATCAAGCCTCACAAGGTGTTGGCCGCTGTATGAAAGGGGAGTAACGACGCGAGCGAGGATTTGAGGGGGCATTGTGGCCCAAGCATGGCTGCCCGGCGCCAGCCGACTTCCCTCCCCCGCGGACTCCGGGCCGATGCTCGGCGGAGCTCCCCGGGTGGTCTGGTTCATCTGGCCGAACGATCCGCAGGTGGTGTCGGCCAAGTCCGTCGCCCAGCGGCTGATACAGCTCCAGCGCCCCTCCCACCTGGTGTGGAATCCGGTGACCGGGGAGATCGTGCAGGTCCTCCCGCCCATGCGGGCCGCCTGCGGGCTCACCGGTGACCGGGGCGCGAACGGGCGGGTGTGCGTGCAGATCCAGGTGATCGGATCGGCGCGCGAGCCGTTCACCGACACCAAGCTCGACGGCCTGGACGAGATACTCGCCTGGCTGGACTCCTGGGGAGTGGCCCGCCTGTGGCCCGCCGGGCCGCCGCTGCCGTATCCGCACTCGATCGTGGCCGACCGCAGCGCGCGCCTGTGGGCACGCGGCGGGCACTTCGGTCACTCGCAGGTGCCGGGGGCACGCGAGGGCGACCCGGGGTCGATCGACATCACCAGGATCGTGGGCGAGGACGCGCTGGGCCTGGAGGTGCCGCGGCCGCGGGAGGATCATCGCCGTCTCGAACGCGTGATGTGAGCTCGCGGATCACCTCGCAGGCCCGCCGTACGTCGGACAGAGAGGCGGAGCCGTATCCGAGGACGAGGCCGTGCACGCGCGGCGGACCGTGGTGGTGGCGCTCGGCCGTGTCCAGCAGCACTCCCCGCTCCCCGGCCGCCCTGACGATGCCGGGCACGGCGTCCGCGGGCAGCTCGATCAGCACGTGCAGCCCTGCGGTGTCTCCGTGGACGAGCGGGCCGAGCGCCTCGACGATGGCGGCCCGCCTGCGGGCGTACTCCAGCCGCATCCGGCGCAGGTGCCGTTCGAGGTCGCCGCGCTCCAGCATGCTCGCCACGGCCCGCTGGACCGGGCCGGACGTACGGTCGGCCAGGCCGGCGCGGCGACGGGCGATCGCGTCGAGCAGGCCCTCGGCGGCGACCAGCCAGCCGAGCCCCACGTCGGGGCTGAGCGACTTCGACAGGGTGCCGAGCAGCACCACCTGGTCGGGGTCGAGCCCGTACAACGCCGGGAGCGGCGCGACGTCGTAGCGGAACTCGGCGTCGTAGTCGTCCTCCACGATGATCGCCCCGGTGCGGCGGGCCCAGGCCAGCAGGCGCTCCCGGCGGGGGATCGGCAGGCGGCCCCCGACCGGGAACTGATGGGCGGGCGTCGTGTACAGCACCCGCAGGTCGCCGGGGAGCGCCTCGACGATCACCCCCTGGTCGTCCACGGGACACGGGACGATCTCGGCGCCCCGGCCGGCGAAGATGTTCCTCGCCTTCCCGTAGCCGGGCTCCTCCACCCCGGCCCTCATCCCCGGCCCGAGGAGGGTGGCGGCGACCAGGTCGAGGCCGTTGCCGGTGCCCCGCGTCACCATCACGTGGCGGGCCTGCACGGGGACGGCCCTCGCCCGGCGCAGGTGATCGGCGAGCAGTTCCCGCAGCTCCGGATGGCCGTACGGGTCGGGGCGGTCGGCGAGCGGGAGGTCGCCGGCCGAGCGCCAGGCCCGCCGCCACGCCGCCACGTCGTAGCCGTACACCCAGGGCTGGCCCGGCCGCAGGTCCACGACACCCTCAGCCGGGAGGCGGTGCTCACCCGCGACGCTCCCTGCCGCGGTTTGTGCTGCATGCCCCGCTCCTGAAGCCGCCGGTGCGGCCCCACTCGTCACACCCCCCGGCACTCCGGCGTCCGGCCGGGGCGCCGTGAGCCCGGCGGGCGCGCCGGCGCCCAGAGAGAACGCGCGGCCCGGAGCCGGCGTCCCCTCCGCGACGAACGTCCCCGAGCCGTGCCGCCCGTCCAGCCATCCTTCGGCGTACAGCTGCTGGTAGGCGTCGGTCACGACGGTGCGGCTGACGCCGAGGAGGGCGGCGAGCCCGCGGGTGGACGGCAGCCGCTCCCCCGCCTTGATCGCCCCGTCGCGCATCGCCTCGCGGAGCCGGTCGCCGAGCTGGACGGCCAGCGGCACGGGAGAGGTCCGGTCCAGAGCCAGCGGAAGGTCGATGTGAGCACGCAAGTGGTCTCCCAATAGTGGGCCGGAGTGGACGTGTTCCACCGGTCCACTTCCGCCTACCGTAACGGGCATGCTCTCCACCACCGCCCGGACCACCGTCCGCCGGGGCGCCAAGCGCGCCCGGACCGACCGCGCCGACCTCTACGCCGTCCTCGACGCCGGCCTCGTCTGCCATCTCGGAGTGCTGGTCGACGGCTCCCCCCGGGTGATCCCCACCGCGTACGGGCGGCTGGGGGACACCCTCTACGTGCACGGCTCCACGGGGGCGGCCTCGCTGCGCGCGGCGCTCGGCCACCCGGTGTGCGTCACGGTGACCCACCTGGACGGCCTCGTGCTGGCCCGCTCCGCCTTCCACCACTCGGTCAACTACCGCTCCGCCATGGCGTACGGCCTGGCCAGGATCGTCGAGGACGACGCCGAGCGGCTCGACGGCCTGCGCGCCATCGTCGAGCAGCTCACCCCCGGCCAGTGGGAGGCGGTGCGCGCGCCGCACCGCAAGGAGCTCGCCAAGACCGCCGTGCTGGCCCTGCCGCTGGACGAGGCGTCGGTGAAGGTGCGGCAGGGCCCGCCGGTCGACGACGAGGAGGACTACGACCTGCCGATCTGGGCCGGGGTGCTGCCGCTCACCATGGCCTGGGGCGCACCGGAACCGGACCCGAGGCTCTCCCCCGGCATCTCCGTTCCAGATCACATCGGTCACAGGGGATAGCGGGCGCCCGCGATAGTTCGGCACACTTTGGGCCAACCTGTTCTCTTGGGAGGCTTGATGGGTGCCGCCGGCCTCTGGAACGTGCCCGGCTACGCGGCGGTGCGCGAGCTGGGCGCCGGCGGCGGCGGTCGCGTGGTGCTGGCCGCGCACGAGGCCACCGGCTCCCACGTGGCGATCAAGTACCTCTCGGAGGAGCTGCGCGGGGAGCCCGGCTTCCTCGACCGCTTCCGCGACGAGGCGCGCCTGCTCGTGGAGATCGACGACCCGCATGTCGTCCAGCTCTACGAGTACGTCGAGAGCGGCCAGGGCGCGGCCATCGTGATGGAGCTGGTCAACGGCACCACGCTGCGCGCGCTGCTGCGGGCGGAGGGGGCGACCGGCCCGGAGGCCGCGCTCGCCGTGCTCAAGGGCTCGCTGCTCGGCCTGTCGTCCGCCCACGAGATGGGCGTGGTCCACCGGGACTACAAACCGGAGAACGTGCTGGTCCAAGGCGACGGCGCGAGCAAACTCGCCGACTTCGGCGTCGCGGTGCGCGCGGGCGGCAGCGCCGTCCCCGCCGGGACGCCGCCCTACATGGCGCCGGAGCAGTGGACCGGCGTCGTCCCCTCCGCCGCCTCCGACGTGTACGCCGCGACAGCGGTGTTCTTCGAGTGCCTGACCGGGCACCGGCCCTACGAGGCCACCGAGCAGGCCCTCCTGCGCCACCTGCACCAGACGGCGCCGATCCCGGCGGACGACGTGCCCGAGCCGGTGCGCGGCCTGGTCGAACGGGGGCTGGCCAAGGATCCGGCCCTGCGCCCGGCGAGCGCCGCCATGTTCGTCGCGGAGCTGGAGGAGGCCGCCGCCGCCGCGTACGGCGCCGACTGGGAGGAACGGGGGCGGCGCAGGCTGGCCGCGCTCGCCGCCGCGCTCGCCGCGACGTTCCCGCTCAACCGGCCGGAGGCGGCCGAGGTCTCCACCTCGCTCGCCCGGACCGTGCTCCAGACCGCGCTCCGGGCGGCGCGGCGGAAGGGGTTCAAGCTGACCGCCGCGGCGGGCCTGCTGGTGCTGGCGGCCGGCGGGATCGGCGCATACGCCCTCGACTCCGGCTCCGGCGGCCGCCCGGCCGCGCATCCCGTGGTGCCCGTGGCGGCTCCCGCCGCGACCCCGGCGAGCCCGGCGCCCTTGTCTCCGTCGCCTTCCCCCAGCGTCTCGCCGAGCCCCACCGGGGAGCCGTCCGCGACGGCGTCCACGCAGGCCTCGGCGACACCCCCGGACGCAGCGCCGCCCACCTCACCGGCTTCACCGTCCGCGTCCGCTCCCGCGGCCACAGCGGTCGCGAGCGTGACGGTGGGCGGGCTGTCGCTGGCACCGGGGGCGAGCCGCACGGCTCCGTCGGCGGCCTCGGGGACGGTCACGGTCGCGACGAGCGGCACCGGGAAGGTCGCGCTCACCGTGCGATTCACCCTGAACGGCGAGACCGCCGCCACCGAGAAGATCACCCTGAACGGCGCGCGGAAGTACACGAGAACGGTGACCCACGCCCTCGGCGGCCATCCCTGCTCGGGCACGTGGGGGATCACCGCGACCACCGCCCCGGCGGCCCGTGGAGGCTCCTCCGCCGCCACCGCCAAGGTGCCCGCCTGTCCCACGGCGGTCACCGGCCTGAAGGTCGTCTCGCTGAAGGTCTCCGGCCCCCGTACGGCCACCGCGCAGGTCCAGGTGACCGCCGACGGCACCGGCCCGATCACCCTGAACGGCGCGTTCGACGCCGGCGACGGCGGCGAGGGGAGCAAGACGGCGACCCTGTCGGGCAAGAAGAGCTACACGCGGACGATGTCGTTCACGTTCCCGCAGCGCGTGTGCGGCCGGCCGGTCACCTTCACCGCCTCGACCGATCCGCCGGCGCCGTCGGCGAGCGCGTCGCGGACCGTCCAGACCGGCTGCCCGGCGGCCGTCACGAGCGTCGCGGTCGCACGCCTGGCGAGGGTCCTCACCGCCGCCACCACCGCGGTCACCGTCACCACCGAGAACGCCGAACCGGTGCGCCTGACCGTGACCTGGCTCCTCGCCGGCAAGGCGGCAGGCTCCGAGAGCGTCACGCTCTCGGGCAAGACCTCCTACACCGTCACGCTGAAGTTCACCTATCCCCGCATGCCCTGCGGCAAGACCTGGGGCGTGACGGCCGCCACGGCCCCCGCGGCGGCGAGCGGCGCCGCCACCCTCACCAAGAAGACGGGGGCCTGTGTCGTCCTGTCCTGATCAGAGGGGTTTGACACAAGTACACGACTGTTTCATTAATTTTCGTCCCACTGGCCCCATAATCACTAAGCTACGGTCTCGTCATGGCGGGGGCACCAGGCGATGAGGGAGACCGGATGTACGGCCAGACAGGCGCCTGGCGTGTCCCCGGCTACACGGAGATACGTGAGCTCGGCACAGGGGGCGCCGGCCGCGTGGTGCTCGCCCGGCACGACCCCGACGGCGTGCTCGTAGCGATCAAGTACCTGTCCTCCGACATGATGTCGGACCTCCACTTCGTCGCCCGTTTCCGGCACGAGGCCCGCCTGCTCGCGGCGATGGACCACAGCCCGCACGCCGCGCGGTTCTACGAGTACATAGAAGCCGCCCAGGGCGCCGCGATCGTGATGGAGCTGATCGACGGCGTCTCGCTGCGCGCGATGCTGCGCTCCGAGGGCCCCACCGGCCCCGAGGCCGCGCTCGCCGTGCTCAAGGGCTCGCTGCTCGCCCTGGCCGCGGCGCACGAGATCGGCGTGGTCCACCGGGACTACAAGCCCGAGAACGTCATGATCGAGGCCGACGGCATGAGCAAGCTCGTCGACTTCGGGATCGCCGCCCACTCCGGTGAGGGCGTCAACGCCGCCGGCACTCCACCGTACATGGCGCCGGAGCAGTGGAGGGGCGGGCAGGCCGGCCCGGCGACCGACGTCTACGCGGCCACCGTCGTGTTCTTCGAGTGCCTCACCGGCGGCCGCCCGTTCCGGGCGCAGAACATGGCCGCCCTGGCCCGCCAGCACCAGAGCACGCCTCCCCCCGTCGAGGAGGTGGCGCCCCCGCTGCGGGGGCTGATCGAGCGCGGCATGGCCAAGTCGCCGTCTGATCGGCCGCATTCGGCGCACGACTTCCTGATGCAGCTGGAGGACGTCGCCTCCGACGCGTACGGCCCGGCCTGGGAGCAGCGCGGGCGGCGGCGGCTCGCCGCGCTCGCGGGGCTGCTGATCCCGTTCTTCCCCCTCACCGAGGAGGCTCCCGAGGCCGGCACCGCCGTCGCAGAGACGCGGCTGGGCGGCCTCCTCGGCCGTGCGGGTGTGAAGATCGGAATCGGCCTGGTCGCCCTGTGCGCGATCGCCGGCGGGACGGCTGTGGCGATCGGCTCGATCGGCGGCGCGACGCTCCAGGCCGGCTCGACGATCACGTCGCCGGCCCCCGACCCGGTGACGGTCGACCCGGTGACGGCCGGCCCGGAGGACACCCCCTCCGAGGAGCCGTCGGAGCCGGACGAGAGCCCCACGCCGTCCAAGAAGGCCACGCCGTCCGCCAAGCCCACGGTGCGGCCGGTCGTCAGGCCCACGGCCAGACCCCCCGTCAAACCCACCGCCAAGCCCAAGCCGACCGTCAAGCCGAAGCCGACCGCGAAGCCCAAGCCGACCGCGAAGCCGACGACGAAGCCCAAGCCGACGGCGAAGCCGACACAGCCCGACCCGACGGTCACGGCGAGCCTCCCCGGTGACCCGCCTCCCACGTCACCACGGCCGCGCCCGACGCCGACCACCTCGACGCCGACCACCGAGCCGACCACTCCGACCACGACCCCGCGGGAGCCGCGTTCCTCTCCCGTCGACTCCCCGACGGACGTTCCCGGGACTCCGGCGGCGTTCGTCGCCCTCGGCCTGGTGACGTCGGGGGTGGTTCCCGCCACACTTACCCTCAAGGCGATGCGCGGAAGGCACCGGAGGCGGCGGTAGATGGGTGACGGCGCGACGATCGCGGGGCATGTCCTCACCGGTCGGACCCGGATCAGCGAGCTCGGCACCTGGCACGACGCGGCCTCCCCCCAGGAGGTGCCGTCAGGGGTCCTGCGTTTCGACCCGCGCGCCGTCGCCACGCCGGAGGCCCGCGAGCGCCTGGTCGCCGCGGTGAGCGCCGAAAACCGCCTGCGGCAGGGCGGGCCGACCCCGCTGCTCCCCGTGGCCGACCTCGTCACCGCACGGGGGGAGGTGTGGCTGATCACCTCACGCCGGGCCATGCCGTCCCTCGCCGACCTGCTCGCCGAGCAGGGCGGGGGCCTCGACGCCGGGAGCGCGGCGACGATCCTGGTGGAGACGGCCCAGGCGCTGCTCGCCGTACACGCCGCAGGTCTCACCCACGGCGCCCTGCATCCCGGGACGGTGATCGTCGCGGACGACGGGTCGGCGCTGCTGGCCGAACGGGGCCTGCTCGAGGCTCTGCGGGGCGAGCCCGTCTCCGCCGAACGCGACGTCGCCGCCTGGTCCGCGCTCGCGCGGGGGCTGGCGGCGAGCTGGGCACACGGGGACGCGGCGACGCTCATGGAGCGGGCCGCCTCCACCGCCTCCACGCATGGACTTGGCCCCGCCCGGGACACGCTCCTCGCGGGACGCGACGCGCTCCCTCCCGGGTTCACCACCCGTGAGCGCCTGGCCGACGCCGTGCGCCGGTGGTCGTCCGGACCGGCGGCGACGGTTCCCGTGCCACCGGCTCCGACGGGCGCGGGAGAGGCCGTCACCCTGCTCGACGTGCCCGGCGGGACGGCCTCCGGCGCGGTCGCGTACGACGCCGCCCGGACCTCGGCGCCCGGGCAGGGCGGCGACGTGATGATGCGGTTCGGGCCGGGGGTGCCGCCCGAGACCACGGCGGCGCAGATCTGGCGGTCCGGCCAGGGGGCCACCGCGCACACGACGGTGGGGCAGACGGGCGGCCCCGCCCCAAAGGCGCGGGGACGGCGCAAGACGGCCTGGGCCGGGACCGTGCTGCTCGCCATGCTGATCGCCCTGGTGATCCTCTGGCTCCGCCAGTCGCCGGCCGCGGACATCGCCGTGAGCAAGGTCGACGTCAAGGCGCCGAAGAAGGTGGTGCGCTGCGACGGCACGGCCGAATTCGTCGGCGTCGTCACGACCAACGGCGAGGCGGGGACGATCAGCTACATGTGGATACAGAGCGACGCCAAGAAGCCGCTCAAACCGGTGCAGCAGCGGGTGGCCTCGGGCACCACGTCGGTGAACCTGCCCCTCCACTGGAAGGTCACCGGGCCGAGCTCCTTCCGGGGCACGGCGACGCTGCGGGTCATGTCCCCCACCCCGAGCGGGAAACCGCTGCAAGACAAAGCGAGTTTTAACTACAAATGCTGATTTCACTAGTGTGGCTCGCATGACGACGACCCCTGCCGGCTGGTACCCGGACCCATACGGCTCCCCGCTGCTTCGGTGGTGGGACGGCACCCAGTGGACCGACGCGACCCACCCGCGCGCACAGCAGCCCTCCGCGCATTCTTCCGCGCCGTCGGCCTCCCAGCAGACTTCCGCGCAGCCTTCGTGGCAATCGGCTCCCCAGCAGCCTTCCGCGCAGCATCCTTCCTGGCAGCAGCCGCAGAGCACGGGCCCGATGCCGGGGCAGCCCCAGCAGGGGGCGCCGACGTCTCCGTGGGCGGCCCCGCAGCAGCAGGGCGCACCGTGGGGCCCAGGGAACCACACGGCTCAGCTCCCGCTGCCCCAGTTCGGCGGGCAGCCGCCGACGAAGAGCTCGGCGATGCCGTGGATCGCCGGGGGCATCGCGCTGGTCGTCGTCCTCGCGCTCGTCGTCGGAGGAGCATTGTTCTTCTTACGGGACCGCTCCGCATCCCCGGTCGCCGAGCCGAACCCGGTGCCGTCGCTCGACCAGATCGCCCCCCCGTCCGCTGAGCCCTCTCCGTCCGCGCCGGCTCTCCCGGAGTTGCCGCAGCCGACCGGAGGCCGGGTCAACGACCCCGTGACCGGCCTGTCGTACGCCTTCCCGGGTGGCGCCTGGCTGGTGCCCAAGTCCTCGGAGATCAACAACCCCGCAGACCAGAACATGCCGCTGTGGACCGCGGGCTACATGGCGATGTCGCAGCAGAACTACGACGGCAAGAACAGCGACTGGGTCGGGTCGGTCTACTCCGCCGAGTTGCCCAAGCCGTTCCCCTACAGCGGCCCCGATGACCTGCGGACCATCACTGGCACGGTTCTCTCGGCGTACGACCAGATCTTCTACGGCCCCGCCCACCAGCGCAAGATCGTGCGCAACGAGGCGATGAAGGTGGGCGACCACAAGGCATGGGTGGTCGAGTTCGAGATGGACTTCTCCGCGCAGGCCAAGGCCAGCGGCTGGAAATGGAAGACCGAGAAGGGGGCCTTCGTCCTGGTCGACAGGGGGGAGGGGCAGCGGCCGGCCATGCTGTACGCGTCGATTCCGGACAATCTCAATCAGTCCGTGCTCAAGCAGGTGCTGGACTCGCTCCAAGCCCGGTGAGCGCCCTACTACGCTTGAGCCATGACTGACCCGCTGGTCTGGATCGACTGTGAGATGACCGGGCTCGACCTCGGCCGTGACGCGCTCGTCGAGGTGGCCTGTATCGTCACCGACGGCGAGCTGAACCAGCTGGACGAGGGCGTTGACGTCGTCATCAAGCCCCCGGCGGAGACGCTGGAGCAGATGTCGCAGGTCGTGCGGGACATGCACACCTCCTCCGGCCTGCTGGAGGCCCTCGGGACCGGCGTGACGCTCGGGGAGGCGGAGGCGGTCGTGCTCGACTACATCCGCTCCCACGTGCCCGAGCCGAAGAAGGCCCCCCTGTGCGGCAACTCCATCGCGACCGACCGCGCGTTCCTCGTGCGGGACATGCCGCTCGTGGACGGCTTCCTGCACTACCGGATGATCGACGTGTCCTCGGTCAAGGAGCTGGCCCGCCGGTGGTATCCCCGGGTCTACTTCGCCGCGCCGGAGAAGCAGGGCGGGCACCGCGCCCTGGCCGACATCACCGAGAGCATCCGGGAGCTGCGCTACTACCGGGCCGCCGTCTTCGTGCCGCAGCCCGGCCCCGACTCGGCGACGGCCCGCGAGGTCGCCGAGGCCGTCTCCGGGCGCTGACACCGTACGGCACGGCCCGCTGACGCCGTACGGCATGCCTGTCCGAAGCGCGGCGCCGGGCCGGGGCGATATGAGGCGCGGACGACTCCCAAATGCCGCTACACTTCTTTCGTACGCCTCACACGGCGGACATGGTGGGTGTAGCTCAGCTGGCAGAGCGCCAGGTTGTGGTCCTGGATGTCGTGGGTTCAAGTCCCATCACTCACCCCAGAGCAGAGGCGGGCGGTCCCGAGCGGACCGGCCGCCTCCTTGCGTTTACGGCGGTTTGTCAGTCCCTATTGCCCCCAAAGGTTGATTTGGCGGGTTATGCTCGCTGACAACGCCGTGTGGGGGCCTCGGCGATCTCTGACGTCTTCGACGGAGGCCGGATGAGAGTCGACAATCCCCCCGGGATGGGACTGAGCAAGCGCGAGGCCGAGGTGATGGAGCTCATCGCCACCGGTCATTCCAACGGCCAGATCGCTCAGCGCCTGTTCCTCAGCGAGAAGACCGTGAAGAACCACGTGAACCGCATCTACGCCAAGCTCGGCGTGGAGTCGCGGGTGACCGCCATCGGCCGCTGGCTGGGCGAGAGCGGCCCCTCCGCCCCTCAGGCACTGCCTGACGGGCACGCGTAGCGGGAGAGGGCCCCGGCGCACGCGCCACGCGGTCAGGCGCCGCCGAGGGCCGTCCGGAGGGCGGCCAGGCCGTACTCGAGCTCGCCCGGCTGGACCGACAGGGCGGGGCGCAGCCGTACGGAACGCTCCCCGCAGGGAAGCACGAGGACCGCGTGATCCTCACGGAGCGCGGCGACCAGCGCGGCAGGGTCGGGAACGTCGAACGCGCACATCAGCCCGCGTCCCCGCGCGTTGGCGACCAGCCCCTCCGCCTCCATCCCCTGCAGCGCCCCGAGGAGCTTGTCCCCCAGGATCGCGGCCCTCGGGATCAGCCCCTCCCGCTCGATGATCTCCAGCAGGCGCCGGGAGCGCACCATGTCCACCAGGCCGCCGCCCCAGGTGGAGTTGATCCTTCCGCTGACCCGGAAGACGTTGTCGGGCACCAGGTCCACCCTGCGGCCCGCCATGACACCGCCGACCTGCACCTTCTTGGCGAAAGCCACGATGTCGGGGGCCAGCCCGAGCTGCTGGTAGGCCCACGGCGTGCCTGTCAGGCCCACTCCCGTCTGCACCTCGTCCACGATGAACAGGGCCTCGTGCTCATGGCAGAGCGCCTGCATGGCCTGGAGGAACTCCGGGCGCATGTGGTTGTCGCCGCCCTCCCCCTGGATGGGCTCGGCGATGAAGCAGGCGATGTCGTGGCGGAACCGTTCGAACGCCTCCCTGGCCTGCCCGAGCGCGCGCTCCTCGGCCCGTTCGACGTCGCCGAGATGGACGGCCGGGACGTCGATCCTCGGCCAGCCGAACTTGGGGAACCGGTCGGTCTTCACCGGGTCGGTGTTGGTGAGGGAGAGCGTGTAACCGCTTCGCCCGTGGAAGGCACGGCTCAGGTGGAGGACTCGCGTGCCGAGCCCCGGGTGCCGGCCGTGCGCCTCGTTCCAGCGGCTCTTCCAGTCGAAGGCGCACTTCAGCGCGTTCTCCACGGCGAGCGCACCGCCCTCGACGAAGAACAGGTGCGGCAGCTCGGGATCGCCGAGCACCCGCCGGAACGTCTGCACGAACTCGGCGAGGTGGGTCGTGTAGAGGTCGGAGTTGGCGGGCTTGTTCGCGGCCACCCGGCCGAGCAGCGCCATGAACTCGGGATCGCCGGCGAACGGGTTCATGCCGAGCGGCGAGGAGGCGAAGAACGTGTAGAAGTCCAGATACCTGCGGCCGTCCCGCACGTCGACCAGCCAGGAGCCCTCGCTCCTGTCGAGATCGAGGACGAGCCGGAAGCCGTCGACGAGCAGGTGCCTCGCGAGGGCGTCGTGCACAGCGCCAGGGTCCATGTCGCCTCCGCGTCACGCCGTGAGGAACAACACAATTCCCTCACAGACGGCCGTCCTTGTGAATAGTTTCCTTCTATTCCCAGCCCTGGTCGAACATGTTTCAGACCGCGGGGAAAGGCCCCGCATGGGCCCCCGTACGGCCGCCGTGCAGCCGGAAGGCGAGCAGCAGCAGCGAGACACCCAGGACCACGGCGGAGACGCCGATCAGCCAGACGACGGCCAGGGCGCCCTTGACCGGCCAGGCGAACAGCAGGACGCCGACGACCACCGAGACCAGCCCGTTGAGCGCCAGCAGCCACTCCCCCTCGATCTGGCGGCGCAGCGTCACGGCCGAAACGATCTCGAAGACGCCGGTGACCACGAACCAGGAGGCGATGACGAGCAGCAGCGCGAGCGTCGTGATGCCCGGCCATTCGAACGCCACCACGCCCGCGATCAGGCTGACGATCCCGGAGAAGATCAGCCAGCCCCGGGAACCGCCGGTGTGACCGCGAGCGGCCTCAACCAGCGTGACGATCCCGTTCACGATCGCGTAGGCGCCGAAGACGACCACGAGGGACACAAGCGTGATCTTCGGCCAGATGATCGCGATCACCCCGAAGAGGATCGCCAGGACACCCCGCACCGCCGGGAGCCACCAGTGGGTGGACACCGTGTCGCGCACAGCCGTTTCATGCATATCGGGCCCCCTCCCGTCGAGGAGGTTCTTTCCGCATTCGAGTGGCCGGGAGAGCGGGTTTCGGTCAAGAAACGGATGCCCGCCGCGGACACGGCTCCGTCACCCGGCGGCCGGCCGGCCTCATGACGAATCGAAGCTTGGTGTGTACTTTGTCCTCAGATTCGCTGGCATGAGTAACTTTGAACGATGCTTATCAAGGCAGGGATGATGATCGACCGCACTCGCCTGACTCAGCTACTCGACCGCGAGCGCCGTACGTTCCGCGACCGGAACCTCCGCTCCGCCGCGGCTTACGAGGAGGCGCGAGGTCACCTGTTCGGCGGCGTGCCGATGACCTGGATGAACAAGACCGCCGCGGGTTTCCCGCTCTATCTGGCCGAGGCACACGGCGCCCACGTCACCGACCTGGACGGCCACGAGTACGTCGATCTCTGTCTCGGAGACACCGGCGCGATGGCCGGTCACTCTCCAGCGCCGACCGTGGAGGCGGTCGCCGACCGCTTCGGCCGCCGGGGCGGCGCGACCGCCATGATGCCGACGCGGGACGCGGCGTGGGTGGGCGCCGAGCTCGCACGGCGGTTCGGCGTGCCGTACTGGAGCTTCTCGCTCACCGCGACCGACGCCAACCGGTGGGCGATCCGGCTGGCCCGCGCGGTCACCGGCAGGCCGAAGATCCTGGTGAACAGCTACTGCTACCACGGCAGCGTCGACGAGGTGCTCCTGGTCGTCGGGCCGGACGGCCGGCAGCTCTCCCGTGAGGGCAACGTCGGCGCTCCCGTCGACCCGACGACGACCTCCCGGGTCGTCGAGTTCAACGACCTGCCCGCGCTGGAACGCGAGCTGGCGTACGGCGACGTCGCGGCGGTGCTCATGGAGCCCGCGCTCACCAACATCGGCATCGTGCTGCCCGAGCCCGGCTACCTGGAGGGCGTACGGGAGCTGGCCACGCGGTACGGCAGCCTGCTGATCAACGACGAGACTCACACGTTGTCCGCCGGCCCCGGCGGCTGCACCAGGGCCTGGGGGCTGCGTCCCGACATCGTGACGATCGGCAAGGCCGTCGGCGGCGGCATCCCCAGCGGCGCGTACGGGTTGTCGGCCGGCGTGGCGGCCCGGATCGAGGGGATGAGCGGGCTCGACCTGGTCGACATGGGCGGGGTCGGCGGCACGCTGGCCGGCAACGCCCTGTCGGTGGCCGCCATGCGGGCGACCCTGGAGCACGTGCTCACCGACGACGCCTTCGCCGCCATGACGGAGCTGGCCACCCGCTTCACCAAAGGCGTCCAGGACGTGATCGACGCTTACCGGCTGGCTTGGTCGGTCACCCAGCTCGGGGCGCGCGCCGAGTACCGCTTCGCCAGCCCCGCCCCTCGCAGCGGCGGGGAGTCCAACGCCGCCGGCGACCCGGGCCTCGACGACTACTTTCACGTCTACCTGGCCAACCGGGGCGTGCTGCTCACGCCGTTCCACAACATGGCGCTGATGTCCCCCGCCACCACCGAGGCCGACGTGGAACTGCACAACGAGGTGTTCGCCGCGGCCGTGTCGGACCTGGTCGCATGAGAGAGCCGGGCGAACGGGCCGGGGCGCCCGCCGTTCTGGACCAGATCGACCGCGTCGTGCTGCGGGAGCTGCAGCGGGACGGCCGGATCTCCTACGCGGCGCTCGCGGAGGCGACCGGCCTATCGGCCCCCGCCGTACGGCAGCGGGTGCAGCGCCTGCGGGACGAGGGCGTCGTCCAGATCGTCGGGGTCACCGATCCGATGGCGCTGGGCCTGCCCGTCATGGCGCTGATCGGGGTGCGGGTCGACAGCGACGTGCACGCCGTCGCCAGCCGGATCAGCGAGCTTTCCGGTGTGATCTATGTGGTGCTCACGTCAGGCTCGTTCGACCTGTTCGTTGAAGTGGTGTGCCGGGAGCCGGCCGAGCTCCTCGCAATGCTCAACGATCACATCAAACGCGTCCCCGGGGTCACCCGGGCAGAGGCGTTCACCTACTTCGGCATCCACACGCACCGCTTCGCCCGGCCGGGCGTCTGATCGCTCAGGGGGCCGGAGTGAAGGACGCCGCGGGGCCTCCCTTGAGATGGGCGAACCAGGCGGGCGTGGGCACCGCCCGGAAGAGGAACACCTGGTCGGCGCGGCCGGTGCAGCCTTCCTGGGCCATCTCCGCTCCCACGGGCACATCGGTCTCGCCGTAGAGGGCGCCGACGCACAGGCCGCTGTGAAGCGGGCGCATCACGAATCCCTGGCCGGCGGGTGTCAGCGCGAACCGCTGATTGGCGGCCTCGTCGCAGTGATCCGGGGCGATCAGTGTCCCGGGCCGGGTGTCGGCCGCGTCGATCGTCAGGCAGCCGACGCCCTCCTTCGGGTGAATCCACCGGATCTCGTACACCCCGGAGCCGACAGAGCTCACGTACGTGTCGGGGACGAGCCCCTTGCAGGGCCGCTGGACGGCGAGTGGCCGGTCCGTCCGCCCGTTGCGCTCGCGTCCCTCTCCGACGCAGAGCTCACGATCCGCGACATGGGAGGGGGTGAGCTGATACCACCCGGAGCGGAGTGTCGCCGAGCCCTGCGGAGTGCGCCCCGGCGAGGGCCGCTCCGGCGGCTTCGTGCCGGCCGAGGGACCGCGCACCGCCATGAGGGCCAGGCCGAGGAGGAGGACGAGAACGACGGCAGCCCCCGCCACGATCCATCCCCGGGTCCTCCAGGTCCTGGGTGGCGGGTCGTTCACGAGCCGGCCGTCCGCGGGGGGCTCGTACGCGGGAGGGCCGGACGCCGTACGACCGATCGGCTCGGGACCGGCCGGGACAGAGCCGGAGACCGGCTCACGGACGGACTCGGGGCCGGAATCACGGACGGACTCAGGGCCGGAATCGGGTGCGGAATCGGGTGCGGAAGGCCCCGCCGGAGAGGGACCGCCGGAGGCCCCGGAGGCCGGGCCGCCGGGAGACCGGGCCGGGGCGGGGCCGTCGAGAGGCTGGGCGGCCTGCGGCGCGGGCCCGGCGGCCAGCCGCTTGCGGGCGGCCACCCACAGGGCGGCCTCCGCGTCGTCCAGCCCGCAGGCACGGGCGAACGCGGCCACGAACTCCTCTTTGGGAAGGGTGGTCCGCCCCAGCGCGCCCGCCATCGTGCTTGGCGGCAGCACGTCGCCGGCCGCCTCCGCGGCGGCGGAGAGCTGACGGTAGGTCAGGCCCGACCACTGACGCAGCCGGCCCAGTGCCGCGACGAACTCCTCGGCTGTGGAAACGCTCTCAGGCTCCGGAGGCGCGGTTAACCGGCCTGGCACGGCATCCTCCGCACATCGGCGATATACGTCGATCAACCGGAAGATTAACAAAGATCGGTGACGTGACGCAGCCCTCCGGGCGCGCGGAGGTCGAGGCCGCCGCCCGGAGGGAGGGAGAAAGGGAGACACGTGCGGGGCTATTGGTCCCGGCGGGTGACGTAGACGAACTCGCCGAGATCGAATCCTGCCGTCAGGCCGCTGTCGGCGTCCCAGCGGTAATGGACGCCGAGCCACAGGCGGCTGAGCGCGTCCTCCTCGGCGGCCTGCTGGAAGCTGGTGAAGGTGCGGCTCTTGGGATTGGCGTTGGGGTCGTCGGTCGGCGCGGTGAAGGTCAGGGTGTTGCCGAACCATCTCTGCATGACACCCGCCCACGCTCCGGCGAAGGTGGCGTGCCCGGACACGTACGCGGGGAAGGGCGGGGAGAAGCTGACGCCGGAGGCCTTCCGGGACAGTGGCCGCCAGTTCGGGTCGGGGATGACGGCAGAGTTGAGCGACGGGTCGGCATTGTTGATCGCGCTCTCCGGCCTCCACAGGTCGATGGGGGTCGCGTACTTCGCCCCCCACGCCACGATGGAGGCGTCGGCCAGCGCCATCGAGACCAGGTTGAACAGCTCGGCGTTCTCACTCTGCTTGAGCCTCGCCTGCTTGGCCACCGCCTGCGTGATGGCGAACAGATGCCCCACCGGCCGGTACGTCGGTGCGAGATCGTTCGCCCAGAAGAACGCAGCCTGCGTCTGGTCGGGTGTGCGGGTGGTGCTCGACACGCCGCCCAGGCTCTTCACCTCGTTCACCTGCTGGGCGTACGCGCTGCTGCGCACGAGAGCGTTGTACGAGGTGAACCCCCCGGGGAGCGGTGGCCGGAACTGCGTTGAGGACGTCATGGCGAACGGCTTGAGCTTCCACCAGTTCGGGGTGACGGCGGATCCGGAGCCCGTCTGGCGCCAGGCGCCCGGCGCCCTGTCCTCGGTGCCCGGCACCTTGTCCTCGGTGTAGGAGAGGTCGAACGCCGGGCCGTCGCCTGACCGCGCGGCGATCATCAGGTCGCCGATCTTCTCGCCGTCGGTCCGGCCGCCCTGGACGAGGCTCGGAGCGACCGACGAGGGGATCTGGCTCAGCGCGTAGGTGAGGTTGGCGTCGAAGTCGATGTACGGGTAGACGCTCTCCAGGACGCGGTGCGCGGCCGCGTCCATCGTGGCCTCGATCGAGTCGTTCGCATTTTGTTGGGTGATCTTCGGCAGGTAGGTGACGGGCGCCGCCGGCCAGTTCGCGTCGTGCATCGCGATGTGCAGCATCGCGCCGGCGCGGGCGAGCCGGGTGGGGTCGGCGTCGTTGAGGTACTGAGCGGCCACCCCTGCCCGCGGGAGGGTGCGGATGGTGTCGAGGAAGACGCTGTTCCAGTAGAGGACGTGGTCGAAGGACGACGCCTGCGGCGGTGGCCCCGTGACCGCCGCATGCGCCGTCCCAGGGGCGGCCGCCAGCGCGCCGGCCGCGACCAGCGCGGTGACGGCGGCGGCACATCTTCGTTTCCAGCCGGACAGTTTCCAGCCGGACAGTAGACGCATGGAGATCCTCCGTGGGGGCATCGCGCAGAGAGCCGCGTTGAGGGCAGCAGGGGTCAGCGCGTGGGGGAGCAGGGGTCAGCGCGTTGGGGAGCAGGGGTCAGCGCGTGGGGAGCAAGGGTCGGCGCGTGGGAGCAGGGAGAGCACCATGAAGATCTCCGGCGCCGCGGTTACCCGCAAGATCTTGGGACGTCCGGAACAGTTCGGAACAAATCGGGACACAAAAGTAGGTGGGTAGGAGCACGACCTTCACGGACGAAGCCGCAGGCCACGCGGGCATCTGAGCCCGGCCGGAGTGAGGGGGACCTCCTGCTCCCGCCTCTCGGCGTGAGCAGGAGCGGCGCGCCTTTCGCAGGGCGCCCGGGAAACCGTCAGAGGGCGTGCAGGAAGCGGGCGGCGACGGGCACGGCGGCCTCGCGCCCAGTGCCGCCGTGTTCGATGAAGACGGCGAACGCCAGGTCGCCCTGGTAGCCGATGAACCACGCGTGGTCCGCCCCGCCCTGCCAGTCCTCGGCCGTACCGGTCTTCCCGGCGACGTCGTCGGGCAGCGTGGATCCCGCCGCCGTCCCCTCGGTGGTCACCGCGCTCATCAGATCCCGGAGCCCGGCGGCGACACCGGCGGGGAGAGTGACCGGCTGCGGCGACGTCCCGGGCGGCGGGTCGCCCTCCACGAAACGGGGCGGCCTCCACTCCCCGCTCTTCGCGGCGGCGGCCACCAGCGCCATGCACAACGGGGTGGCCTCCACCTTGCCCTGGCCGAAGGAGTCCTCCGCGAACTCGTCGGTGTTCTGCGGCAGCGGGATGCTCCCGCACGTGCCTCCGACGCCGGTCTCCAGCGACACCCCGAATCCGAGCGCCTGAGCCTGCTCGACAAGCCGCTCGGGGGTCAACCGCTCCACGGCGAGCTGGACGAAGCTGGTGTTGCACGACAGCGCGAACGCCTGGCGGAACGTCACCGTCCCGTGATCCTCGTCGTGGTAGTTGGGGATCAGCCGATGATTCGGGATCTGGTAGGACGCCGGGCACTGCACCGTCGCGTCCGGTGTGAGCCCGGCGTTGAGCAGCGCCGCCGCCGTCACGGCCTTGAACGTCGAGCCGGGGGCGTACTTCCGCTCGAACGCCCCCCGGTCGCCGAGCTGGTCGGCCACCGCGAGGATCTCTCCCGTGGAGGGACGCACCGCCACCACCGCGGCGGGATGCGCGACCCCGTCAAGTGCCCGTGCCGCCGCCGCCTGCACCGTCCACTCGATGGTCGTCTTGACCCCCTGCGAGGGCGGGGGCTTGTGATCGAGAAGGGTCTGCGGCGGCTGCCCCGGGTTGGTCAGCTCGATCGCCCACCCGGCCTCCACTCCGCCGCTCGGCACGGGTCCCAAACGCTGGAGGTACGCGTCCGCGTGGCTGTCCTGCGGAAACTGTTTCCCCTCCCGGGTGAGGGGGCCCGACGCTGCCGGGAAGGTGGTCCGCTCCACTGTGCCGCCCGTGGCTAGCTGCGGATACAGGACGGCGGGCGTCCACAGGACCTTCCAGGTGAGGTCCCGGATGGCAAGGTGCAGGGTGGAGGCGATGGACCATTCGCCGACGTCCCGCTCCTGTCTCACCTGGGTGAAGGACACGTCGGCCGTCTCCTCCCCCGTCCGCACTGGCGTATCCGGCGTGAGCCGTACGGACTGGGACATGAGGGCGTCCTCGAACAGGCGGTGCTGCTCCAGGAAGTCGGCCGGCGCGTCGTCCACCATCTCGCGCATCGTCTCGAAGTCGCCCGCAGACCAGGCCCGCAGGTAGGACGCGGCGGTCTCCTCCGGGGAGCCTTCCGGCCCGAGCTTCAACGTCCGTGGTGGCGTTGAGGAGGCAGACGCCGAAGGGGCCCCTGAGGGGGACGCGCTGGCGACTGGACTCTCTCCGCCCGACACGATGAGGCCCACCACCCCGGAGACGAAGATGGTGGCTGCGACCGTGACGAGGGCGATCAGGGCCCTGTTCCGCATACGGTTTCTCATATCACGCGAAAGGAGACATAGTGGCGAGGACGAGGGATCCGATGCCAGGCCGCTACCCAGTCGGCTCGGGTGAGGTCGAGCTGCTGCGCGATCTGGACCGGCCCGACGGGTGGCTGTTGAGCATGGAGGGCGTTCCGCAGTCCTACGTCGACCTCGGCGATCCCACCTATCTCGAATTCTCCTACGTCCAGCTGATGGCCGACGTCGTCGACTGCCTGCCCGAGGGGCCCGTGGACGCCGTCCATGTGGGCGGTGGTGCATGCACCGTCCCTCGTTACATCTCCGCCCGGCGGCCGGGATCCCGGCACATCGTCGTCGAGCCGGACGCCCAACTGGTGCAGCTCGTACGCGACCAGCTCCGGCTGAAGTCGGTGCCCCGGCTCAAGGTCCGCGTGCTTGACGGCCGCTCCGCGGCCGCGGAGCTCGGCGACGCCTCGGCGGACCTTTTCGTGCTCGACGCGTTCTCGGGCGCGACCATGCCTGTCGGTCTGGCCACCGCCCAGTACATGGCGGAGATCGCCCGCATCCTGCGGCCTGCCGGCACGCTGCTGATCAACGTGGCCGACGGGAGAGGGCTTCCCTTCGCCAAGCGGGTCGTCGCGACGGTCGCCGGGGCCTTCCGGCACGTGGCGCTGCTCGCCGAGCCGGGCATCCTCAGGGGCCGCAGGTTCGGCAACGTCATCGTGGCGGCCTCCCAGGTGGACCTCCCCGTTGGGCCGCTCACGAGAAGGGCGGCAGGCGGCCTCACCCAGGCCAGGCTCGTGGCCGGCGACGATCTCACGAAGCTCGTCGCCGGAGCTCCCCCGATCAGGGATGGCGACGCCGTCCTCGCGCCCGTGCCCCCACCAGACCTGTTCGGCTGACGAACGGCCCCCTGTGCCTGCCGCGAGGTTGTCGAGGTGCGGCCCGGTCTGCCCTCCATCCGATTCGACCGCCTCGGTTGGCCCACCCCCGGTTCGGTTGAGCATCTTCGGTCTGGAGTCATGGGGCTGCCGTTCCTCCATGGACTGAGCCGAACTTGGGTTAGAACGGCGGGATATCAAGCTCGGGCCGTAAAAAGAATGGTCCGCCGTCGGCATGAGCATGCTCGGCTTCAGGGCGACCCTCGTTGTGGCGTAAGGGCTCAGGTGCCGACGGTTGGGGCATCGTGGGTAGTGCGGGACCGGGTATCTCAGGGTCTGGCAGCTCGGCACCTGCTACTTCCGTGTCCAGCAGTTCGCGGCCTGACAGTTCGGCGCCCGGTGGTTCTGTAACCGGCGGTTCTGTAACCGGCGCTGTGCTGGCCTGTGGCCGGTCACGCGGATGTGGCTGCGGCAGGGAGCTCATGATCTTGGGTAGTCGGGCTTGGTAGGTGTGTCCGAGTGGGCTGG
The DNA here is from genome assembly GCF_040802045.1 of Microbispora sp. NPDC049125. NCBI lineage: Bacteria > Bacillati > Actinomycetota > Actinomycetes > Streptosporangiales > Streptosporangiaceae > Microbispora > Microbispora sp. NPDC049125. Next base: position 37,606 of record NZ_JBEZDW010000058.1, read on the forward strand.
TCCAGATGATCAGGTGGGGTTGGGGCATGGTGGCGTGCCAGCCGCCGTG